>NZ_VCKW01000091.1 GCF_005889715.1 Actinomadura soli | reverse complement strand
CGCCCCCGCCACGAGCCGCCCCCCACCGGACGGGTCGCGCCGCCACAGCGCCACGTGGACGGCCCAGTCGCGGCGGCCCTCCTCGGAGAACTCGCGGGTGCCGTCCAGCGGGTCGATGATCCACACCCGGTCGGCGGTGCGCCGCTCCGCGTCGGAGGTGTTGCGGGTCGGGGCGCGGTCGTCGCCGCCCGCCCGCTTCCCCGCGACCGCCGAGCGGCCCTCCTCGGACAGGACGGCGTCGCCGGGACAGCGCTCCGCCAGCGCCGCCATGAGGTACTCGTGCGCCCGCAGGTCGCCCGTGTCCTTCAGGGCCCGCGCGTCGGCGAATCCCTGCTCGTCCCGCACGTCCAGCAGCAGGCGCCCCGCCCCCGCGGCGAGCTCCGCCGCCAGCGCGTGCTCGTCCGCCGCCGCTTGCACCGTCATTCCTTGATCACATTCCCGACTCGGCTGGTCTGCTCGGTCAACTTTCTCATGCGCCCGGGTTGCCGCCGCGCGGCAGGGTGGACGATCCCGGGCCGGCCCGGGCCGGCCCGCCCGGCCCCGGGCGTTCAGTACGCGCCGGAGCCGCGGAAGACCGCCGACCAGGTCTTCCACATGATCTGCAGGTCGAGGGCGAGCGTCCAGTTGTCGACGTAGCGCAGGTCGAGCCGGACCGACTCCTCCCACGTCAGGTCGGAGCGGCCGCTCACCTGCCACAGGCCCGTCAGCCCGGGCTTCACCACGAGCCGCCGGTACACGTCGCCGCCGTACTGGGCGACCTCCTCCGGCAGCGGCGGACGCGGCCCGACCAGCGACATGTCGCCGCGCAGCACGTTGAACAGCTGCGGCAGCTCGTCCAGCGAGTACCGGCGCAGCCACCGGCCCACCCGGGTCACCCGCGGGTCCGCGCGGATCTTGAACAGCACGCCGTCGTTCTCGTTGTGCTGCAGCAGCTCGACCTTGCGGGCCTCGGCGTCCCGCACCATCGTGCGGAACTTCAGCACCGTGAACTCGCGGCCGCCGCGGCCGACCCGGACCTGCCGGAACATCACCGGGCCCGCGCTCGTCACCTTGATCAGGAACGCGACCACCGCCAGCAGCGGGCTCAGCAGGAGCAGCCCGGCCAGCGCCGCCGTCCGGTCGAACGCCCCCTTGAGGACCTTCCGGCCGCCGTCCAGCTCGGGGTGCTCCACGTGCAGCAGCGGGAGCCCCGCCACCGGCCTGATCGAGATGCGGGGGCCGGTCACGTCCATCAGCGCGGGCGCGACCACCAGCTCGACGTCGTCGCGCTCGATCTGCCAGGCCAGCCTGCGCAGCGCCGTCCCGTCCATCTCCGGGCAGGCCAGCACCGCCACCGAGTCGGCGCCGATCCGGTCGGCGACCGCGGCCGCCTGGCTGAAGTCGCCCAGCACGGGCACGCCCTCGACCTCGCTCACCGCGTCGTCGCCCGCGGCCAGCGCGGGCGGCAGGCACACGGCCGCGATGTCCATGCCGTGGTAGCGCTTCTGCTGCAGCACCCGGATGAGGTCGGCGACGGACGTGCGGTGCCCCACCGCGACCACGCGGCGCATGCACTCGCCGTTCCAGCGCTTGCGGTGCAGCCACTTGCGGAGCCGGTACCGCGCGAAGACGTTGAGGAGCGTGCCAAGCGGCATCGCCATGACCACGTAGCCGCGGGCGACCTCCGTCTTGGTGGCGTAGGCGATGATCGCCAGCGCGGCGGTGAAGATGAACCCGGCGCGCAGCACCCGGTGGAACTCCTCGTAGCCGACGCCGATGTACCTCGGCTGGTACGCCCGGCACAGCATCAGGGTCGGCACCCACAGCACGGGCAGCGCCACCGTCAGCGCCACGTACGGCGCCGTGTACGACCCCGTAGGGTCGGTCGGCACCCCGGGGAACCGGAGCACGAACGCGATCACACCCGCCAGGAGCATGCTGAAGAAATCGAGACACCCGGCGAAGCGGCGGTAGGATCCGCTCCAGCTCTGGGAGGTCGCGCGTCGCTGCTCATGGCTGATCGATGACTCGGCCTGAACCTTGTCAACGACGGCCATAAACCACTCACCAATCCCCTGTAACGCGCGCCCCGTCAGCGCGATTCACACCGAAGACGGCTGAACGTCGCGTGAGGTTCACAAGCATCATGAACCTCATTCGAGCAGCATCTTACGACCGCTTTGCCGTGGTCACCGGACAAACCCCCACATCCATGCGACAAGACCGGTAAATCCGGCCGTTCGTGCGGCAAAAGCTCCCCCGGCGTCCCATGTCGTCCCGCAGGGTGATCTTGTGGTCCCGGTCGGTGGCCGGATCCGGTCAGCCCGCGTGGAAGACGTTCTGCGCCGCGCCCAGACCGCCCGCGATCAGCGCCTCCACCGCGTCCGCCGCCCGGTCCACGTCGAGGTCGAGGTCCTTCCGCTCGGCGGCGGAGAAGTCCTTCAGGACGAACGCCGCCGCGTCCATCCGCCCGGGCGGCCTGCCCACCCCGAACCGCACCCGCAGGTAGTCGCGCGTGCCGAGCGACTTCGTGACCGACCGCAGCCCGTTGTGGCCGTTGTCACCACCGCCCAGCTTGAGCCGCACCGCGCCGAACGGGATGTCCAGCTCGTCATGGACGACGATCAGCCGCTCCGGCGGCACCTTGTAGAAGTCGCACAGCCCCTTGACCGGGCCGCCCGACTCGTTCATGAACGAGCGCGGCTTCGCCAGCACCGCCCGCGCGCCCGCCAGCCGCCCCTCCAGGACGTCCGCCCGCGCCCGGTGCGACCTGAACCGCCCGCCCGCCCGCGCGGCGAGGACGTCCAGGACCATGAACCCGGCGTTGTGCCTGTGCTTCGCGTACGGCGGCCCGGGGTTGCCCAGGCCGGCCACCAGCCAGAGATCCGCGCTCACCCGAACTCCTCCACCCGACGAGGACGGCCCCCGCCGGTGCGCACACCAGCGGGGGCCGTGAAGAACACTGCTTGAAGAACGCCGTCACCCGGCGCGCGTCACTCGGAGGCGGACTCGCCCTCGGCGGCGCCTTCGCCCTCGCCCTCGGCGGTCTCGGGCTCGGCCTCGACCTCCGGCTCGGTCGACACGCTCGCGTCGCGGATCTGGACGATCAGGATCTCCTCGTCGGCCACCAGCGTGGTGCCGGACGGCAGCTTCAGGTCCCTGGCGAGCACCTGGCTGTCGATCTCCAGGCCGCTGATGTCCAGCTCGACGGACTCGGGGATGTGCGTGGCCTCCGTCTCGACGGAGATCTCCACCACCGTCTGGGCGATCTGGCCGCCCGCGACCACGTCGCCGACCAGGACGACGGGCAGGTCGACGACGACCTTCTCGCCGCGCTTGACCAGCAGCAGGTCGACGTGCTCCAGGAAGCCCTTGACCGGGTCGCGCTGCACGTCCTTCGGCAGCGCCAGCTCGGCGCCGTCGCCGACGCCCTCGATCGTCAGCAGCACGTTCGGCGTCTTGAGCGCGAGCATCAGGTCGTGGCCCGGCAGCGAGATGTGCTGCGGGTCGGTTCCGTGACCGTAGAGCACGGCGGGCACCCTGCCGGCCCGGCGGGTGCGCCGCGCGGCACCCTTACCGAACTCGGTGCGCGGTTCGGCGGCGATGCGTACCTCGGACACGGCGAAAACTCCTCATTTGTGCGATCCACGGCCGTCCGCCATCGGACGTCCGCTACGGACAGTATCGATCCTCGCACGCCAACCGGGGGCGGGCGACTCAAAGACTCATTGCGTTACCCAGGGAGCGCGGAACCTAACCGGCACGCACTGAACAACCTGAAGCAGACGCGGGTCGGGCAAGTCTAGCGTGTTCATTGCAGTGCTCTCCTCCTTCGGGCGCTGGGCGCCCTCCATCGTCGAGCACTGCGCGCGATCGCTGCATCGCTCCGGCTCGCCTGGCGGCTCACTACGCGATCGGTTCCTCGCTTCGCTCGAACCGCCTTCGGACGCGATCGCAACTGTTGAGGTTGTCGCAGGTTCCGGCGGTGGTCGAGGTCGTCGCTAGCTATGCCCTCCGAAGAGGCTGGTGACGGAGCCGTCGGAGAAGACCTCGTTGATGGCGCGGGCGACCAGGGGGGCGATGGACAGGACGGTCAGCTTGTCGAACTGCTTCTCCTCCGGGATCGGCAGGGTGTTCGTCAACACGACTTCAGAGACCCGCGAGTTCTTCAAACGGTCGACCGCCGGGCCCGACAGGACGCCGTGCGTGGCGGCGACGACGACGCGGCTGGCGCCGTGGTCGAACAGGGCGTCGGCCGCCTTCACGATCGTCCCGCCGGTGTCGATCATGTCGTCCACGACGACGCAGGTGCGGCCCTCGACCTCGCCGACGACGTCGAACACCTTCACCTCGTTCGCCACGTCCGGGTCGCGCTTCTTGTGGATGATCGCCATCGGGACGCCGCCCAGCCGGTCCGACCAGCGTTCGGTCACCCGGACCCGGCCCGCGTCGGGGGCCACCACCGTCACCTGCGAGGTGTCCAAGCGGCTCTCGAAGTGGTGGGCCAGCAGGTCCAGCGCGAAAAGGTGGTCGACCGGGCCGTCGAAGAACCCCTGGATCTGCGCGGTGTGCAGGTCGACCGCGATCAGCCGGTCGGCGCCCGCGGTCTTGAACAGGTCCGCCATCAGCCGGGCCGAGATCGGCTCACGCCCGCGGTGCTTCTTGTCCTGCCGGGCGTACCCGAAGAACGGCGCCACCACGGTGATCCGCTTGGCCGACGCGCGCTTCAGCGCGTCCACCATGATCAGCTGCTCCATGATCCACTGGTTGATGGGCGCGGTGTGGCTCTGGATCACGAAGGCGTCGGAGCCGCGGACGGACTCCAGGAACCGCACGAACGTCTCGCCGTTCGCGAAGTCGTAGGCGGACGTCGGCGTGAGGTCGACGTGGAGGTTGTCGGCTACTTCCTTGGCCAGGTCCGGGTGGGCTCGGCCGGTGAAGAGCATCAGCTTCTTCTGGCCACTCGCTTTGATCCCACTCACCTCTGACAACTCCCCCTCAATGGAATTCTTCACGTGGGTTGTTGTCCCCACTCCCCGCGCACCACAAGAGTCCGGGACACGGGTTGCCTTGTTGTTCGCGGAGGACGCCGCTGTCCTCCACGTCCCCGCCATGGGGCGGGGCAGTCTTCGCCGGACGCGCCGAGTTACGGCGCGTCCTCCTCATGAGCCTCTTCGGGCTCATGCGCCTCGTCCGCCTCCTGCGCCATCCGCGCCCGGCGGGCGGCCTCCGCGGCGGGGGTTCCCGCGCGCTTCCGCTCGACCCAGCCCTCGACGTTGCGCTGCCGGGCGCGCGCGACCGCCATCGCCCCCGGCGGGACGTCCTGGACGATCACCGAACCGGCGGCGGTGTAGGCGCCGTCGCCCACCGTCACCGGCGCGACGAACATGTTGTCGCTGCCCGTCTTCACATGGGACCCGATGACGCTGCGGTGCTTGCGCACGCCGTCGTAGTTCACGAACACCGAGCTCGCGCCGATGTTCGAGTGCTCGCCGATCTCCGCGTCGCCGACATAGGTCAGGTGCGGCACCTTCGTGCCCTCGCCGATGTCGGCGTTCTTCGTCTCGACGAAGGTGCCGATCTTGGCCTTGCGGGCCAGCTTCGTCCCCGGCCGCAGGTAGGCGTACGGCCCGACCGACGCCTCGGGCCCGATCTCCGCCTGGACGCACACCGCGTTGATCACGGACGCGCCGGCACCGACGCGGGTGTCGGTGAGCGTGCAGCCGGGGCCGACGCGGGCGCCCTCGCCCAGGTGCGTCCGGCCGTGCAGCTGCGTCCCCGGGTGGACCTCGGCGTCCGGCTCGGCGGTCACGTGCACGTCGATCCATGTCGTCGCGGGGTCGACGATCGTGACGCCGGCCCGCATGTGCGCTTCGAGGATCCGGTCGTTCAGCTGCCTGCGCGCCTGCGCGAGCTGGACCTTGTCGTTCACGCCCTGCGTCTCGACCCAGTCGGCGGCCAGGTGGGCGCCGGCGCGGTGGCCGTCTCCGCGCACGATCGCGACGACGTCGGTGAGGTACTCCTCGCCGTTGGCGTTGTCGGTCGTGACGCGCTTGAGGGCGTCGGCCAGGAGGGCCCCGTCGAAGGCGTACATGCCGACGTTGATCTCGTTGATGGCGCGCTGCGCCTCGGTCGCGTCCTTGTGCTCGACGATCGCCTCGACGCTGCCGTCCGCCGCCCGGACCATCCGGCCGTAGCCGGTCGCGTCGGGCATCTCGGTCGTCAGGACGGTCGCGGCGTTCCCCTGCTCCTCGTGCGTCCGGACGAGCGCCGTGAGCGTCTCGCCCCGCAGCAGCGGGACGTCGCCGTTCAGGACCACGACGGTCCCGTCCAGGGCGCCGGTCTGCTCCAGCGCCATCCGGACGGCGTGCCCCGTTCCGTTCTGCCGGTCCTGGACGGCGGACTCGGCGTCCGGGGCCGCCTCGGCGAGATGCTCGACGACCTGCTCCCGCCGGTGCCCGACGACCACGACGAGCCGCTCGGGTTCCAGCTCGCGGGCGGCGGCCAGCACGTGGCCGAGCATGCTCCGCCCGCACAGCTCGTGCAGGACCTTGGAGGTACGGGACTTCATCCTGGTGCCCTCGCCCGCGGCGAGAACGATGACGGCGGCCGGTCGGCTCGCAGCACTCACAAGGAGGCTCCTCGGCATCGCGGACGGGATCGGTTCGCGAGCACGTCCACCCGCGACATCCCTGTCCACCAGGCCGGACGCACCCGACACGGGCAGGATACCGCCCGCTCCCCACCTGTCACCCCGCCGCCCGCCGATGGCGCGACCCGCGGCATCACGTGGCAGGGCCCGGACATTCCCAACAGCTCCGGCGCCAGGACTCGAACCTGAACTATGGGTACCAAAAACCCAGGTGCTGCCAATTACACCACGCCGGATCAAACGTGACATTTCCCCGTCGGGGATCACCTGCCGGACCAACGATACCGGTCGGGGGGTCGGCGCCCCCACTCATTACCCGGCACCCCGCGCCCGGCGGCCGTGCTGGAAGCGGCCGGGCCCGGGCGGCCTTCAGGTCAGCCAGCCGGGAAGGGGTTCCCGGGCGGCCAGCCAGGTGGAGGGGACGGCCTCGGGGCCGAGGTGGGCGGTCACGATCCCGCCGACCATGGCGGCCGTGGTGTCCATGTCGCCGCCGACCATGGCGCACGCCCGGACGGCCGCCTCGAAGTCGGTCAGCCGGGTGGCGGCGGCCCACAGCGCGTACGGGACGGTGTCCTGCGCGGAGACGCGGCTGCCGTTCCCCAGTTCGCGGGCCGCGTCCTGAGGGGCCTTGCCGAGCAGCCCGAGCGCACGGCGCAGGCCCCGCCGCACGTACTCTCCCGTCGTCGCCCACTCCAGGGCCGCCTCGATGACCGTCTTTGGCGGGACGCGACGTCCTCGCTGGGACGCGACGTAGGCCGCCGCAGCGGCCACCGCGACCGCGCCTGCGATGCCCTCGGGGTGGGCGTGCGTCACCTCCGCCGACAGCACGGCCTGCTCCGCCGCCCGCGCCGGGTCGTCGCTGAAGAAGGCGCCGAGCGGCGCGACGCGCATCGCGGCTCCGTTGCCGTAGGAGCCCCGCCCGTCGAACAGCTCCCGGGACGCCGCCTGCCAGGACGTTCCGCCCTGGACCCTGGTGAGCAGCTCGTACGCGCCCGCGCCGTACCCTCGGCCGACGTCCATCCGCCGGGCGAACGCCGCTACCAGCGTGTCCTGATCGATTTGGCCGGTTTGGTGTAGGACGTCCAGAACGGAGCATGCCATCTCCGTGTCGTCGGACCAGGGCCAGGGAGCGGGCGGGACGCCCGTCTCTGGTGAGACGTCCCGGTTCGCGAGGAGGAAGAACTGGTCTCCGAAGGCGTCGCCGACCGACAGCCCGGCGAGCGAACCTTCGGCGAGCGTCGCGCGTTCGTCCTGGGTGAGGGGCATCTCACCATTCTTCCGTGCGTCCCGGACACGGGTGCCGAATCTGACGGCAGAGACAGAAGAGTGTTTTGTTGCCAGTTGGGGCAGTTTCCCACTGAATTTACCGTTCACCACTGTCGAACCTACGGTTCCGTAGGTTACGTTGGCGTAGGTAGGGCTGCCCGAAGCCGCCGTGGACGAGACCGCCCGCCCGTCCGCCGCGCGGCCAGACCATCCAAAACGCAGGCAGACCGCCCGAAACGCAGGCAGGGCCACCCGAAAACCGCAGGGAGTGGTGACGCAATGACGACAGCGCCGGCCGTGGATCCGCCTCGCCGCCAGGGGCTCCCGGAGACCGAGCCCACACCCCAGGGGAACGCCGAACGCGTGCTGGTCGCCGTGTTCACCGGCGTCCCGTTCCTGGCCCTGTTCGCGGCGATCCCGCTGGCCTGGGGCACGTTCCTCGGCTGGACGGACGTCGTCCTCATGGCGGTGTTCTACGTGCTGTCCGCGGGCGGCGTCACGGTCGGGTACCACCGGCACTTCACGCACGGCTCGTTCCGGGCCAAGCGCCCGCTGAAGGTGTTCCTGGCGATCGCGGGGAGCCTGGCGATCGAGGGTCCCGTGATCATGTGGGTCGCCGATCACCGCCGCCATCACAAGCACTCGGACAAGGAGATGGACCCGCACTCGCCGTGGCGCTTCGGCAACGACTGGAAGGCGCTGACGAAGGGGCTGGCGTGGGCGCACTACGGGTGGCTGTTCGACGGGAACCGGACGTCCAAGCGCCGGTTCGCCAAGGACCTGCTGAACGACCCGGACATCAGGCGCATCCATCTCGCGTTCCCCGGCCTGGTGGCGGTGTCGTTCCTGCTCCCGGCGCTGATCGGCGGCATGGTCTCGATGTCGTGGGCCGGGTTCCTGACGGCGCTGTTCTGGGCGGGGTTCGTCCGGATCACGCTCGTCCACCATGTCACCTGGTCGATCAACTCGATCTGCCACACGTTCGGCAAGGAGGACTTCGAGGTCCGCGACAAGTCCCGGAACGTGTGGTGGCTCGCCATCCCCTCGCTGGGCGAGTCGTGGCACAACCTGCACCATTCGGACCCGACCTGCGCGCGGCACGGGGTGCTGAAGGGGCAGGTCGACATCAGCGCGCGGATCATCTGGCTGTTCGAGAAGGCGGGCTGGGCCTATGACGTCCGGTGGCCGAACGCCGACCGGCTGGCCGCGAAGCGCACCAAGCAGGCGGTGTGAGCGCCACAATTGATGCCGTGACAGAACCCGCTCCCCGGACCCGCAGAAAGCGGATGACGGGCAAGGAACGCCGCGAGCAACTCCTCAACATCGGCCGGACGCTGTTCGCCGCGCGCGGGCTGGACGGCACGTCGGTGGAGGAGATCGCCTCGGCGGCGGGCGTGTCGAAACCCGTGGTGTACGAGCACTTCGGCGGCAAGGAGGGCCTGTACGCGGTCGTCGTCGACCGGGAGTTCGAGCGGCTGCTGCGGCTCGTCACGGAGGCGCTGAACTCGGCGGTCCACTACCGGAGCAAGCTGGAGAAGGCGGCGCTGGCGCTGCTGGAGTACATCGAGGAGAACCCGGACGGCTTCCGGATCCTCGTCCGGGACTCGCACGGCGGCACCGGCACCGGCAGCTACGCGAGCCTGCTGAGCGAGATCGCCGGCGAGGTGGAGTACATCCTCGCGCAGGAGTTCGACCGGCACGGCTACGACGACAAGTTCGCGTCGCTGTACGCCCAGAGCCTGGTCGGCATGGTGGCGCTGACGGGCCAGTGGTGGCTGGACGTCCGCAAGCCGCGCCGGGAGGAGGTGGCGGCGCACGTGGTGAACCTCGCGTGGAACGGTCTTTCGGGCCTTGAGCCGAAGCCGTCGCTCGACCCGCGCCGCCGCCGCAAGGAGCTGGAGCGCCTGGAGAAGCGCGCGGAGAAGGCGGCCGCCAAGGCGGAGAAGGCCGAGGAGAAAGCCGCGGCCAGGGAGGAAAAGGCGGCGGCCAAGGCGGAGCGCGCGCAGCGCAGGGGCCGCCGCGACTCAGAGATCCCCGACCCATCCGCCTGACGCTCGGCGGCCCGGCACGCGGGCGTGGCTACGGTGCCGGCTGCAGGAACTGCAGTGCCGGCTGCAGGAACTACGGTGCCGGCTGCAGGAACTACGGTGCCGGCTGCAGGAATTCGAGGCGGTTGCCGACGGGGTCGTCGGCGTAGAACCGCCGGTATCCGGGGAACAGGCCGTCCGGCGTGACGTCGTGGCCCGCGGCGCGGAACCGTGCGGCGAGTGCGTCCAGGTCCCGGACGAGGAGCGCCGGGTGGGCCTTGCGGGCGGGGCGGAAGCCGCGCTCGATGCCGAGGTGCAGTTCGACGCCGCCGCCCCGGAACCAGGCTCCGCCCCGCTGGGCGAGTTCGGGCGGCTTGGCGGTCTCCTCCAGGCCGAGGACGCCGGTGTAGAAGGCGCGGAGCGCGTCTTCGCTGCCGGGCGGGGCGGCGAGCAGGACATGGTGGACGCCGCTGATCATCGTGGGCTCCTCAGTGCGGCACCGGCGCGGGCGGCACCGGCGGCGGGGCGACACCGGCGGCCGGCCGGAGTTCGTCCGGGCGGCCGCCGGCCGGGGTCGCCGGCCTCGGGTCACGAGGCCGGGATACGCCGGACGCCGCCAGGTAGACCGAGGTGGCACACCGCAGGGGAACGAGTCGCGTCCCTCGGCCGGACCGGGCGGCACCCCGTCCTTGGGCGTCGAGACCCGCGCGGCCGCGCGCCAGGCATCTCTCGACATCAAGACATAGGATGCAACAGCCGGTATCTTGAGGTCAAGAATCAAGCCGGGTGGCGATCACGAAGATCCGCCGGAAGGGGAACACGGTGCCGTAGGGCGCGGGCGGGTACGCCTGCCGCAGCCGCTCGCGGTAGGCGGCGAGGAACTCCTCCGTCTCGCCGGGGTCGAGCGCGGACAGGACGGGCCGCAGCGTGCTGCCCTTGACCCATTCCAGGACGGGATCGTAGCCCTGCAGCACCTGGACGTGGGTCGTCTCCCAGGCGTCGACCGCGCATCCGTGGCGGGCCAGCAGGTCGAGGTAGCCGGCCGCGTCGAGGACGGGCGCGTCCCGCTGGAGCGCGCCGAGCTTGTCGCGCCACCGGTCGGAGCGGCCCAGCTCGCGCAGCAGGACGTGGCTGGGCTCGCCGAAGTTGCCGGGGACCTGGAAGGCGAGGCGCCCGCCGGGCGTGAGCGCGTCGGCCCACCGGGGCAGCAGTTCCACATGCTCCGGGACCCAGTGCAGGACGGCGTTGCTGACGATGAGGTCGACGGGGCCTTCGGGCCGCCAGGCGGCGACGTCCCCGACGCGGAAGCTCAGCCGTCCCGGGATCTCGCGCCGCCGGGCCTCGGCGATCATCTCGGCCGAGCCGTCCAGGCCGTCGATGACCGCCCCTGGCCAGCGGGCGGCGAGCGTCGCGGTCAGCTCGCCCGTCCCGCAGCCGAGATCGACGACGCGGGCGGGGTCGGCGCCGCCGAGGCGTCCGGTGAGCTCGCGGAAGGGTCTGGCGCGTTCGCCGCCGAAAGCCTCGTACTGCGCGGGGTCCCACACCGTGTTCATAGTCCGCCTCACGTGACTCGACACATGTCTCGATATCAAGATACAGCCCTTTCGCCGCGGGGTCCGACGTTCGCCCCGGTCGTCCGACGGATGCGGTGGGCCAGGGTGCTTTCTAGGCTCGCCGGCATGACGCAGAGCAGAGAATCGGGCGGGTGGGCGCTGGTGCTCGGGCCGGGCGGGCCGGTCGGGACGGCGTGGCTGGCGGGCCTCGCCGCCGGGCTGCGCCGGTCGGGCGTGGACCCGGCCGCCGCGACACTGATCGTCGGGACGTCGGCGGGCGCGATCGCCGGCGCGATGATCATGACGGGGCGCGAGCTCGCCGAGGTGGCGGAGCTGCCGCCCGAGGGCCGGGACAGGCCGCCGTCGGACGTCTCGGTGCTGAACCGGACGTTCGAGCTGACCGGCGCCCCGGGCCTGGATCCGGACGAGGTCAGGCGCCGGATCGGACGGCTCGCGCTGGAGGCCGAGACGCAGCCCGAGGCACGCCACCGCGCCGGCATGGAGTACCTCGTCGGGACCGACGAATGGCCCGGCCGGCGGGCGGGACGGCGGCGGCTGCTCATCACCGCGGTGGACATCGAGTCGGGCAAGCCGGTCGTGTGGGACGGGAGCGACGACGGCGTCCCGCTGACGGCGGCCGTCGCGGCGAGCAGCGCCGCGCCCGGGTTCGCCGAGCCGGTCACCATCGGCGGCCGCCGCTACATGGACGGCGCGTACGGCGGCGGGTCCAACGCGCATCTCGCGGCGGACGCCGGGGCGGGCGCGGTCGTCCTGATCGAGCCGCTCCCCAGGGCGCCGGACGGCTCGGGCGCCGACATCTGGATCGTCCCCGACGAGCGGGCGCGCGAGGCGTTCGGCGACGACGTCGGCGACATGGCCCGCTGGACGCCCGCGTACCGGGCGGGCCTCCGGCAGGCCCCCGCGGCGGCGGCCCTGATCGGACCGGCGATCAGGGGCCTGGCCGGGTGATTCAGGGGACTCGCCGGGTGATTCAGGGGCCCGGCCGGGTGATGAGGCCGCGGTCGAGGGCGACGATGACGGCGTGGGTGCGGTCGCTGACGTCGAGCTTGGCGAAGACGCGCAGCAGGTGCGTCTTGACGGTCGCCTCGGCGATGACGAGGCGGCGGCCGATGTCGGCGTTGGACAGCCCGTCCGCGACGGCGTTGAGGACGTCGATCTCCCGCGCGGTCAGCGTCACGGGCGCGGGCCGCCGCATCCGGGCGACGAGCCTCTCCGCGACGCGGGGCGCGAGGACGGTCTCGCCGCGGGCGGCGGAGTGGATCGCGTCGACGAGCTGGTCGCGGGTCGTGTCCTTGAGGAGGTAGCCGATGGCGCCGGCCTCGATCGCGTGCTCGATGTCGGCGTCGGTGTCGTAGGTGGTGAGGACGAGGACGCGGGTCCCGGTGCCGCGGGCGGCGATCCGCTCGGTGGCGGCGACGCCGTCCAGGACGGGCATCCGCAGGTCGAGGAGCGCCACGTCGGGACGGAGTCGCTCGACGAGCTCGACGGCCTCGCGCCCGTCGCCGGCCTCCCCGACGATGTCGATCGTGGGTTCGGAGGCCAGCAGCGCGACGACGCCCGCGCGCATGACGGTGTGGTCGTCCACGACGATGATCCGGAGTTTGCCGTCGGTCATGTCATGCCTCTCCGGACGTGGGGCGCGGGGGGATGAGGGCGAGGACGCGGGTGCCGTCGCCGGGCGAGCTGGTGACGGTCAGCTCGCCGCCGAGTTCGGCGAGGCGGCGGCGCATGCCGTCCAGGCCGAATCCGGCGGACTCGCCGACTGTGAAGCCGCGGCCGTCGTCGGTGATCTCCAGTTCGATGCCGTGCGGGTGCCGTTCGAGGACGACGCCGACCGTGCTCGCGGCGGCGTGCTTGCGGACGTTGGCCAGCGACTCCTGCGTGCAGCGCAGCAGCGCGATCCGGGCCGTCCGGTCGCAGTCGACCTCGGGCAGCTCGGCGGTGACGGTGAGGCCGGTGTCCTCGGCGAACCGGTCGAGGGTCCGGCGCAGCGCCCCGGCGATCGAGGCGGGCGCCCCGTCCTGCGCGGCGAGGCCGCCGGCCCCCGACGCGACCAGGACGCGGGCCTCGGCGAGGTTCTCGCGCGCGGTCTGCTCGATCGAGAGGAGTTGCTGGGCGCTGCGGTCCGGGTCGGCGCCGAGCCCGTTGCGGGCCGCCTCCGCCAGGACGACGATGGACGCGAAGCCCTGCGCGAGCGTGTCGTGGATCTCGCGGGCGAGGCGTTCCCGCTCGTCGGCGGCGCCCTGGCGGCGCTGCGCCTCGGCGAGCTGCCGCTGCGTGTTCTCCAGGTCGGCGGCGAGGAGGCGGGCGCGTTCGTCGCGCTGCCCGAGGACCCGGTGCATCCACAGCCCGAACAGGACGCCGGCCGCGTAGCCGATGAGGGCGGCGATCGCGTTGCCGGTGAGGATCTCGCCGTCGCGTCCCTGCTGGAGGACGTTCCCGGCGACCGTGGCCGCGGCGGCGGCGCCGCTGAGGACGACCGCGCGCCGCGGGCCGCCCGCGAAGAGCCAGAAGTGCGGCAGCGACACGATCAGCAGGGAGGCGGCGCCGTCCATCAGGTAGGAGACGGCGCCGATCCCGAGGATGAGCACGCCGAGGAACGCGTACCGGCGGACGGCGGGGTCGCCGGGGAACGTCCCCGTGATCGGGTACGAGAGCGCGAGCACCGCCAGCAGCGCCAGCGTGGTGGACCTCGTGTCGTCCGGCTGGTCCCACACGCCCATGGCCTGCGGGACCAGTCCGAGGGTGATCCAGAGGGCGGCGTACCACCGGCGTAGTGCCCGTTGCGCCATGCGGTCAGACTACTTTTTCCAGGGACAGCCCGGTGACCACGGGGTCATGCCCCCGGCCGGACGGGCGGGACGGCCACCAGCACCTGTCGCCGAGCAGCAGCATGAGCGACGGCAGGATCACGATCCGGATGACGACGGCGTCCAGCAGGACGGCCACCGCCAGCGCGAAGCCCATCTGTTTCATCTCCATGATGTGCAGGGCCACGAAGCTGGCGAACACGGTGACCATCACGAACGCGGCGCTGGTGACGACGCCCGCGGAGCGGCGGATCCCGCCGAGCACCGCCTCCCGCGTGGACGCGCCCGCCAGGACGGCCTCCCTGATCCGGCTGATCACGAAGACCTGGTAGTCCATGGAGAGGCCGAAGAGGATCACGAACAGGAACAGCGGCACGCGGGACCCGATCGACCCGGTGGAGGTGAAGTCGAGCGCGCCCTCCGCCCACGTCCCCTGGAAGACGAGGGTGAGCAGGCCGAGCGCCGCGCCCGCGGACAGCAGGTTCAGCAGTACGCCGACGAGGCCGAGCGCGACGGAGCGGAACGCCCACACCGTCATCGCGAACGTGACCAGCAGCAGCGACCCGATGATCATGGGGAGCTTGTCCTTCTGATGCTCGGGATAGTCGGTGTAGCGGGCGACGTCGCCGGTGACGGCCGTCTCGACGCCGAGCCTCCCGACGGTGGCGGGCACGTGCTCGCCGCGGATCGTCGTCAGGGACGTCCGCGCCTCGTCCGTGCTGCCGTAGTGCGGGACGGCGAGTTCGAGGACGCTGATCCGGCCGTCCGGAGAGGCGCGCAGCTCGGATGCGCCGGTCAGGCGGGCACCCGACGGGCCGCGGTCGTCCGCGGCGCGGGCGGCGAGGTCGCGGAGCGCGGCGGCGACCTCGTCCGCCTGCCCGGGGTCGGCGCGGACGACGACCTGGTGCATCGCCTTCAGCTCGGGGAACGCCGCGTTCAGCCGGTCGTAGGTCCGCATGGCCGGGATGTCGCGCGGGTGGGATTCGCGTCCCATGTCGGTGAGGTTCAGGTTCAGCAGCGGCGCGGCCAGGGCGAGCATCACGAGCACGCCGACGATCAGCGTCACGGCGGGGCGGCGCTCGACGGGACGAAGCATGGCGGTCGTGATCCGACCGCCGTCCCTCATCCTGAGGCGCCGGGCGGGCTTGCCGCGGCGGGCACGGCGGGCGGCGCGGCGCTCCGCCCACTGGCCGAGCTTGGCGAGCAGCGCGGGCAGGACGGTCAGCGAGCTGACGACCGCGACGAGCGTGACGACGATCGCGCCGGTCGCGATGGACGAGAAGATGACGTCGTCGGCCAGGTAGAGGGTGGCGCTGGACACGGCGACCGCGAGCCCGGACAGCACGACGGCGCGTCCGGACGTCGCCGCCGCCAGCTCCACGACGGCCCGCGGGGACAGCCGCCCGCCGGACCGGGCCCGCTCCTCCCGTTCCCGCTTGAGGTAGAAGAGGGTGTAGTCGACGCCGACGGCCATCCCGATCAGCAGGATCATGCTGGCGCTGACGCCGGCGTCCGGGAAGACGTGCGAGGCGAGCATGGACAGGCCGACGGCCGCCGTGATCGAGGTCAGCGCCAGCAGGATCGGCACGACGGCCAGCGACACCGACCCGAACACGACCAGCAGCGTGATCAGCGTGATCGGCAGCGCGATGACCTCGGTGCGCGACAGGTCCTCGCCGCGCAGCTTCTCGATGCCCTTGCTGATCGACGGCCCGCCGGTCTCCTCCACCCGGACACCGGGATGCGCGGCCCCCACCTGCGCCGTCTGCGCGAGCAGCGGACCGACGTGTTTCCTGCCTTCGAGCTCGGGGCCGCGCAGGGTGACCTCGACACGGACCGATGTCCCGTCGCCCGACCGGATCGGCGCGGACACCGACTCGACCTCGGGGAGCCGTTTCATCCGGGACGCGGCGTCGCGGGCGGCGGCGTCGGCGGCGCTCGCGTCGAGCCCGGCCGCGCCGGGCCTCGCGGTGATCAGGACGTGCTCGACGGGCTTCTGCTGCAGCCCGCCTTCGGCGGCCATCGCCTCGGCCCGGCCGGCCTCGCCGATCCGGAAGTCCGCGGAGGTGGCGGCGTTCCCGCCGGCGGCGATCCCGATGCCGAGGCACATGATCACGAACAGGAACCACGCGGCGATCGCCCGCCACGGGTGCCCGGCGCTCCACCGGGCCATCTTCACAGAGGGGTTCGTCATGCAGAGAATGCTGGTCGCGGGGACCCTTTCCGCATGAGGCCCGTCCGGCTGAACCTCGTGTCCACCGACCGGTGGACACGGCGCCGGGCCCCATTTCTCGATATCAAGACAGGTAGGGTGTCGTCATGCAGGATGAGGTGGACAGGCTCGTCGAGGCGTGGCGCACCGAGCGTCCAGACCTGGACGTCCGGCCGCTGCAGGTGCTCAGCCGCGTGTCCCGGCTGGCCCGGCACCTCGACCGCGCCCGGCGCGGCGTGTTCGCGGACCACGACCTGGAGTCGTGGGAGTTCGACGTCCTCACGGCGCTGCGCCGCGCAGGCAGCCCCTACCAGCTCAGCCCGGGCCGGCTGCTGCGGGCCACGCTGGTCACGTCCGGCACGATGACGAACCGCATCGACCGGCTCGCGGCGGCCGGGCTCGTCGAGCGGCACCCCGACCCGCAGGACAAGCGCGGCGTCCTGGTCCGTCTCACCAGCGCGGGCATGAGCCGGGTGGACGCCGCGTTCGCCGACCTCCTCGACCGGGAGCAGGTCATCCTCGACGGCCTCAGCCCCGCCCAGCACGACGCCCTCGCCGACCTGCTCCGCATCCTGCTCATCCCGTTCGACGAATAGGGGCCCGGGGCCGGGTCAGCCGATGTCCTCGGCGAGCATCAGCCATTCCTCCTCGACCGCGGCGGCCTCGGCCTGGATCTCCCTCAGCCGTCCGCCGAGTTCCTGGAGCTTGGCGTAGTCGGTGGCGTGCGCCGCGAGCTGCTCGTGCAGGTCGGCCTCCTGCCCGGCGAGCTTCTCCAGGCGGCGTTCGAGCCGGTCGAGCTCCTTGCGGGCCTTCCAGTCCTGCCCGCCCGTCGGCTTGGGCGGCGCGGCGGCCTTCCCCGCGTCGGCCTTCCCCGCGGCGGCCTTCTCCGCGGGGGTCTCCGGGCGGGGCGGCTTCGGGGCCGTTCCGGCGGCCCGGCGGTCGAGGTACTGGTCGACGCCGCCGGGCAGCATCGACACGCGTCCGTCGCCCAGGAGGGCCACGACATGGTCGGTGACGCGCTCCAGGAAGTACCGGTCGTGGCTGACGACGACGAGGGTTCCGGGCCAGCCGTCCAGGAGGTCTTCGACCTCGGTGAGCGTCTCGATGTCGAGGTCGTTGGTGGGCTCGTCCAGGAGGAGGACGTTGGGCTCGCCCATCAGGAGGCGGAGAAGCTGCAGGCGGCGCCGTTCACCGCCGGAGAGGTCGCCGACCGGCGTCCACTGGCGCTCGCGCTGGAAGCCGAGGCGTTCGAGGAGCTGGCTCGCGGTCCAGTCGCGCTTGCCGACGGTGATGCGGCGGCGGATCTCCTCCACCGACTCCAGGACGCGCCGGGACGGCTCCAGGTCTTCGAGGTCCTGCGTCAGGTGCGCGAGCTGGACGGTCTTGCCCCGCACCACCGTCCCGGCCACCGGCGACACCGAGCCGTCCAGCAGGCGCAGCAGGGTGCTCTTGCCGCTGCCGTTGACGCCGACCAGCCCGACGCGGTCACCCGGGCCGAGACGCCACGTCATGCGCTCGAAGATCGTGCGGGCGGCGCCGTCACCGGAACCGCCGCCGGAAGCGCCGCCGACCTGGACGGTCACGTCCTCCACGTCGTGGACGGTCTTGCCGAGCCGCGCGGTCGCGAACCGGGTCAGCTCCACCGAGTCGCGCAGCGGCGGCTCGTCGGCGATCAGCGCCTGCGCGGCGTCCACCCGGAACTTCGGCTTGGACGTGCGGGCCTGCGGGCCGCGCCGCAGCCACGCCAGCTCCTTGCGGAGCAGGTTCTGCCGCTTCGCCTCGGTCGCCGCGGTGATCCTGGCGCGTTCGGCCTTCGCGAGGACATAGGCGGAGTAGCCGCCCTCGTAGCGTTCGACGCTTCCGTCGACGACCTCCCACGTCCGGTCGGTGACCTCGTCCAGGAACCAGCGGTCGTGGGTGACGACCAGCAGCGCCGACTTGCGGTCCTTCAGGTGCCGGGCCAGCCAGTCGATGGCCTCGATGTCAAGGTGGTTGGTGGGCTCGTCCAGCAGCAGCAGATCGGACTCGGGGACGAGGAGCCGCGCCAGCGCGACCCGGCGGCGCTCGCCGCCGGACATGCCCGCGAGCGGCGCGTCGAGGTCGAGATCGGCGATCAGGCCGCCGAGGACGTCGCGGACGCGGACGTCCCCCGCCCACTCGTGCTCGGCGCGGTCGCCCAGCACGACAGACCGGACCGTCGCCCCCTCGGGGAAGTCGTCCCGCTGGGCGAGGTGTCCGAGCCGCAGCCCGCGCGCATGGGTGACGCGTCCGGTGTCGGGCTCGGTCTCCCGCGCGAGGACGGACACGAGGGTGCTCTTGCCGCCCCCGTTGCGGCCGACGACGCCGACGCGGTCGCCCTCGTCCAGCCCGAGCGACACGGCGTCGAGCAGCGGTGCGGGCCCGTAGGCCTTGGCGGCGTTCTCAAGGTTGATCAGATTCACGACGCCACCAAGCCTATTGGCCCCGGCGACCCCGTCGGACCCGGCCCGTCAGACGCCGGGCGGCGGCGGGCCTTGCGGGCCCTGCGGCCCCTGGCCGGGCGGCGGGCCGTATCCCGGCGGGCCGTAGCCGGGCGGGCCGTAGCCGGGCGGAGCGCCGGTGAACTGGCCCTTCTTCCGGCTGGACGACGACGCGACGATGATCACCACGACCACGGCCACGACCGCGAGGACGAGTCCCAGCACGAGGAGCAAGAGCAAGAGCAACACCGGTGTTCCAGCGGTCGACATGGCGGTCCTCGGCGGGTCGGGGGCCTCGGCTGAGCGTGGACGCGGTCAGCGCAGGGCCGGGGGCGTCGGGCCGTGCTCGGCCTGCGCCTCCAGGCTAGCGGCCCGCGCCCGCCCCGCGACGACGGAGCCGGGCGCGTTGCGGCGGAGGTCGCGGTCGCGGCGCACGGCCAGCAGGACGAGCGTCGCCATCATCGCGATCGCCATGATGGCCAGCAGCCCGGACAGGTACGTCATCGCTCCACCTCGCCGGCAGGATCAGCGCTCGAGTGCATCGGTGTCACAGGTACAAGACGCCTGCCGTGTGCAAGAAGTTCGCTTGTGTGACGAGCGCATCTACCCTTTTTTATTAGGAAAGCTTCTTGTTGTGAAGCCCCAGGGTATCGGTGTCGTCACACCACTGTCGCGCCCGGGACGGGCCCCTGGGCCCGCAGGATCTGCCGGGCGACACCGGCCCCGTCCAGCGCTTGCGCGAGGTCACCGGCGTCCTCCTCGGTCTCGGCGAGGAAGGCGCACGTGGGGCCGGAACCGGACACGAGCGCCCCGACCGCGCCGAAATCGTGGCCCGCGTCGAGGACGCGTTCCAGCGACGGCCGCAGCGCCAGCGCCGGCGCCTGGAGATCGTTGGTCAGCGCCGCACCGAGGCCCTTGGCGTCGCCGGTGGCGAGCGCCGTCATCAGCGCCTCGGAGACCACCGGCGGCGCCGCCGCCTCCCCCCTGATCTCGCGGAGCCGGTCGCATTCGGCGTAGACGGCGGGCGTGGACAGCCCGCCGTCGGCGGTCGCGAAGACCCAGTGGAAGGTCCCCCGGGTCAGGGCGGAGGTGAGCCGCTCGCCGCGTCCGACGCCGACCGCGGTGCCGCCGAGGACGGCGAACGGCACGTCGCTGCCGAGCTCGGCGCCGAGTTCCACCAGGTCGTCGCGGGTGAGGACGGGCCGGTCCCGGTCGTCCCAGAGGCGGGCGCAGGCGACCAGCGCGGCGGCGGCGTCGGCGCTGCCGCCCGCCATGCCGCCCGCCACCGGGATGGCCTTGCGGATCCGGATCGCGGCGCCGGGCTCGACGCCGAGCCGCGCGGCGACGAGCCTCGCCGCCTTCGCCGCGAGGTTGCCCTCGTCGACCGGGACGTCGTCGACGGCCACCCGCGAATAGGGGGCGGCCTTGACCCGCACTTCCAGCCGGGGCGCGTGCTGGGCCGTCACCTGGTCGAAGAGGGAGACGGCGTGGAACACGTTGACGAGGTCGTGGTAGCCGTCGTCGCGGATCGGCCCCACGCTGAGCTGCAAATTGACCTTGGCGGGGACGCGTACGCTCACTGCGGTCACGATCGAAACCCTACGGGCAATCCCGAGCGGAATCGTCCGGAGGTCAGTCTCCGCTGGTCACGGGCAGGTTGCGGGGGTTGAAGTAGGGGGTCGTGGCGAGCTCGCGGAGGGCCGAGACGGTGTGCTTGTCGCCGGTCACCGAGTAGGCGCGGCGCTTGTCGCGGGCGTTCGCCGCCTGCTCGTCCGAGTTGAAGTAGACGACGGCCTTGACCTGCGGGTCCTGCAGCGTCTTCGACGCCTCCCTGAGCCATTCGGCGCGCCGCTCGCCGTAGGACTTCGGGACGCCGAACTCCGCGATCATGATGGGCTTCTCGCGGTCCCGCGCCCACTGCAGGAACATCTTCACGGCCTCCGACAGGTCGCGGTACTCGTAGTCGGTGCCGGGCTGCGCGTCGGCGCAGATCCAGTCGACCTGGTCGTCGCCGGGGTAGTACGCGGGGGCGTCGCCGCCGCCGAAGCCGCGCGCGGTCGGGCACCACACCCACGCGACGTTGTCGACCCGCTCCTGCTTGAAGATCGTCCGCAGGTGCTTCCAGGCCGCGACGAAGTCGTCCGGCGAGTGGACCCGCTTCTTGTTGGCCGCCTTGTCCATGTCCCGCGACCAGCGCAGGAAGACCGGCTTGCCGAGGGCCTTGACGGCGCGGGCGCGGCGCTGGACGAGCTCGTCGTACTCGCCCTGGACGATCTTCTTGGTGTCGGCGCCGCCCCAGGTCAGCAGCAGGTAGCGGTTGCTTTCGGTGACCGACTCCTCCAGCCCGGCGGGGAACTCCGACGTCCAGCTCCGGTAGGTCTGCACGATGTCGAGCTGCCGGCCGAGCTCCTGCTCGAAGCCGACGACCGGGGCCATGCCCGGCTTGTCCGCCTCCTTGCCGGTCGGCTTCGCGGACACCGACGGCGAGCCCGAGGGCGACTCCGATGGGGAGGCCGACCCCGGCTTGGTCGTGGACGGCTTGCCCTCGCCGTCCGGCGGCACCCAGGCCCCGAAGTACGCCCCCTCCTTCGGCGGCACCGGCGCCACGCCCGCCCGCGCGGTCGTCGTGATCTTCGGCGCGGCGCCCGCGCCGCCGCCGCAGCCCGCCGCCACGGTCGCGACCATCGCCGCGGTGGCGAGCAGGCCCGTCCCCACGATCGGCAGCCTCGCCCGCGCCGTCCGCGAACGCCCCTTCACATCGACCTCCGGCTCATCCTGTCCTGCTGTCCCCCGTGGAGCCGTCCGCCCCCCGGCTCCTCGCCGCACTCCGCACCCGGGGCACGCCCCGCTGACACCATGCCCGCTGAAACACGCCCTAGGGGGTCGGGAGCTGATCTCCCCGGCGTGAAGGACCATACTCGGCAATACGGGCGAAGGCGGCCACGTCCAGAGCTTCCCCCCTCGCCCGGGGGTCGACGCCCGCGGCGCGCAGGGCCTCCTCGGCGGCCGCCGCGGATCCGGCCCAGCCCGCCAGCGCCGCGCGCAGCGTCTTGCGGCGCTGCGCGAACGCGGCGTCCACCACGGCGAACACCTCCTCGCGGGTCGCCGCGGTCGGCGGCGGCTCGCGGCGGGTGAACGCGACGAGGCCCGAGTCGACGTTCGGCGCGGGCCAGAACACCGCGCGCCCGACCGCCCCGGCCCGGCGCGCGTCCCCGTACCAGGCGAGCTTCACCGACGGCACCCCGTAGATCTTCCCGCCGGGCGCGGCGACCATCCGGTCGGCGACCTCGGCCTGCACCATCACCAGCGCGGTCCGCAGCGACGGCAGGACGGCCAGCAGGTGCAGCACGACCGGCACCGCCACGTTGTAGGGCAGGTTCGCAACGAGCGCCGTCGGCTCCGGCTCCGGCCCCGGCAGCCGTGTGATCTTCATCGCATCGGCGTGGACGACCTCCAGCCGTCCGGCGAGATCCGGCGCCCGCGCCCGGGCGGTGCCGGGCAGCGCGGCGGCCAGCGCCGCGTCCACCTCGACGGCGACGACGTGCCGCACCTCCGGCAGCAGCGCCAGCGTCAGCGACCCGAGCCCGGGCCCCACCTCGATCACGACGTCATCGGGGCGCACCCCGGCCGTCCGGACGATCCGCCGGACGGTGTTGGCGTCGATGACGAAGTTCTGCCCGAGCGTCTTCGTCGGCCTGACGCCGAGCCGTTCCGCCAGTTCGCGCACGTCCGCCGGGCCCAGCAGCGCCGCTTGTGTCTCCCCCACGGCCCCGATTGTTCCAGCTCAGCCGAACAGGTATTTCCCGCAGTTGGGCCATTGGCCCTGCCAGCGGCCGTTCACCTTGTTGTAGAGGACCTGCGCACGGTAGGTCTGCTCGGCCGCGCTGGCGTCCGACGGCTTGCCCGTGCCGCCGGCCGACGCCCACGAGGCCATGGAGAACTGGTACAGGCCGTAGTACCCGGCCGGGTTCACGGCTTTCGGGTTGTTGTTCGACTCGCAGTTGGCGAGGCCCCGCCAGTTCAGCCTGGCCGCCGCGCCGGTGCCCGCCGACTCCGGGCCGACCGCGAGGACCCGCGTGACGGGCTTGCGCCTGATCCGCTGCGTGATGACCTTCTTGACGGGCTTGAGCTTCCCGCCCTTCCCGGCGGGCCGCCGGACGTACGCCCACGTCACGATCTTGATGCCGGGACGGCCCGGGCGCAGTACCTTCTCGTCCCACGGCGGCACCGAGGCGCTCTTCTTGCGGATCGTCCTGGGCGGCACCTTGACGACCAGGGTCTTCGGCGCCGACAGCAGCCGCAGGATCTTGACCAGTTCCCCGGCGGGCTCGTCGACGGCCGGCTTGACGAGGTCGTACCGGCCCAGCGTGATCCCGGCCTCGCCGAGCACCTGCCGGACGGTCGTGCCGGTCGCCATCGTCTCCGTCCGCTTGCCGTCGACGACGATGACGACCTTGCGCGGCGCGGGCGCGTCGGCGCGCGGCGCGTCCGCGGCGGCCTTGGGACGGGCCGATCCGCCACCGCCGCACCCCGCCAGTAACACCGACAGCGCCGTGGCCAGCAGCACGGGGACGGCAGGACGACGCAGGGGGTGGCGACGCACGGGTACCTCCAGGGGGTCGGGCTCGGGGGCGCCCGCTCAGAGGCCAGAGATTAGAGCCGCCCGCCGCGTCTCCGCCACCACATCACGCACATGCGTCCCGCAAGCTCGCCGGAGGCGCGGGCCCTTACCAGGGGCCGAAGGCGCGTTCGCCGTTGGCGGCGATGGCCGTGCACAGCTCCGCCAGGTCCACGCCCTTGTACTCCGCCATGGCGCGGACGGTGTGCGGGATCAGGTACGAGGCGTTCGGCTTGCCCCGGTGCGGGAGCGGCGTCAGGAACGGCGCGTCGGTCTCCACGAGCACCAGGTCGAGCGGTGCCGCCTTCAGCGCCTCCCGCAGCGGCTCGGCGTTCTTGAAGGTGACGTTCCCGGCGAAGCTCATCAGATAGCCGCGCTCGGCGCAGATCTCCGCCATGCGGGCGTCGCCGGAGTAGCAGTGGAAGACGACCGTGCCGGGCGCGCCCTCCTCTTCCAGGACGCGCAGGACGTCGTCGTGCGCGTCGCGGTCGTGGACGACGAGGGCCTTGCCCGTGCGCTTGGCGATCTCGATGTGGGCGCGGAAGGAGCGGTGCTGGTCGTCCTTCGGCGCCCAGTCGCGGTAGTAGTCCAGGCCGGTCTCGCCGATCGCGCGGACCTTCCAGTGCGCGGCCAGCCGCGCCACGTCCTCCAGGACGGCGTCGGAGATCCCGCTCGTCTCGTTCGGGTGGATCGCGACCGCCGCGTACACGTCGTCGAACTCGGCGGCGGCGTCCACGGCGAACCGCGACGACGGCAGGTCGCAGCCGATCGTGACGATCCGGGTGACGCCCGCCGCCTTCGCCGACCTCAGCTGCTCCTGCACCGGGGTGTCGACGATGTCGAGATGGCAGTGGCTGTCGAACACGTCCACCGGAAGGCGCTCGGGAAGCGGCGGGAACGAGCGTGAGCTCTGCCCGTCCCCGTCCCGGCTCACCGGTTCTCCAGCCTGGCGAGCTCCTCGTCCACCACGGACGTGTCGAGCTTGGTGAACAGCGGGACCGGCTTCGCCAGCGGGACGCCCGGCTTGATCGGCGTCGACTCCCAGCGCGCCTCCGTCGCGTAGTCGCCGGTCAGGATCGTGTAGTCCGGACCGCCGTCCTCGGAGACCGTCTTCAGCTCCGGCATGCCGCTCCACACGCCCTGCCCGCCGAGCATCTCGTACACCTTCTGCGACGACCGCGGCAGGAACGGCGTCAGAAGCGTCTTCGCGTCGTCGACGACCTGGAGCGCGGTGTGCAGGATCGACTTGACGCGGGCCGGGTCGTCCTTCAGCTTCCAGGGCGCCTGGTCGGACAGGTACCTGTTGGCGTCGCGGACGACGTCCAGCGCCTCGGTGATCGAGTTCTTGAACCGGGACCGTTCGAGCTCCGCGCCCACCGCCGCGAAGGCGGCGCGGCTGCGCTCCATCAGCGCCCGGTCGGCGTCGGTGAGGTCGCCCGCCTCCGGGATCGCGCCGAAGTTCTTCGCCGCCATGTTCACCGACCGGTTGACGAGGTTGCCCCACGCGGCGACCAGCTCGTCGTTGTTGCGGCGGACGAACTCCGCCCAGGTGAAGTCGGTGTCCTGGTTCTCGGGCCCGGCGACCGCGACGTAGTAGCGCAGCGCGTCGACGTCGTAGCGGGCGAGGAAGTCCTGCACGTAGATGACGACCTGGCGGGACGAGGAGAACTTCTTGCCCTCCATCGTCAGGAACTCCGACGACACCACCTCCGTCGGCACGTTCAGCGCGCCCAGCGACCCGGGCGTGCCGCCCTTGTCGCCCTGGCCGCCGTAGCCGAGCAGCATCGCCGGCCAGATCTCGGCGTGGAAGACGATGTTGTCCTTGCCCATGAAGTAGTAGGACAGGGCGTCCGGGTCCTGCCACCAGGCGCGCCATGCCTCCGGGTCGCCGGACCGCCGCGCCCACTCCACGGACGCGGAGAAGTACCCGACGACCGCGTCGAACCACACGTACAGCTTCTTCGCCGGGTTGTCGCGCCAGCCGTCCAGCGGGATAGGGACGCCCCAGTCGAGGTCGCGGCTGATCGCCCGCGGCTGCATGTCGTCCAGCAGGTTCAGCGCGAACTTCAGCACGTTCGGCCGCCAGGCGAGGGCGCCGTTCTGCTTGCCGCGCAGGTACCGGCCGAGGACCTCGGTGAACGCGGGCAGGTCGAGCATGAAGTGCTCGGTCTCGACGAACTTCGGCGTCTCGCCGTTGATCCGCGACACCGGGTTGATCAGGTCGACGGGGTCGAGCTGGTTGCCGCAGTTGTCGCACTGGTCGCCGCGCGCGCCGTCGTACCCGCAGATCGGGCAGGTCCCCTCGATGTAGCGGTCGGGGAGCGTCCGGCCGGTGGACGGCGAGATCGCGCCCATCGTCTTCTGCGGGAAGATGTAGCCGTTGTCGTACAGGCCCTTGAAGATCTCCTGGACGACGGCGTAGTGGTTCAGCGTCGTCGTCCGGGTGAACAGGTCGTAGGTCATGCCGAGGCCGTGCAGGTCGTGCGCGATGACGCCGTTGTAGCGGTCGGCGAGCTCCCGGGCGGACACGCCCTCCTTGTCGGCCTGCACCTGGATCGGCGTGCCGTGCTCGTCGGTGCCGCTGACCATCAGGACCTTGTTGCCCGCCATCCGCTGGTAGCGGCTGAACATGTCGGCGGGCAGCGCGAAACCGGAGACGTGCCCGATGTGACGGGGCCCGTTGGCGTACGGCCAGGCGGGCGCGGTCAAGATATGACGGCTTGACGAGGACATGGAATCAAGGGTAGTCGCGTCACGGGCGCCCCGGCACGCGAGTAGCCTGGTCCGGCGTCTCAGCCCGTGCGATCTCAACGGAGGCGGAGCCAGGCATGGCCCAGACCACGTCCGACCAGCCGGCCGTCGACGAGGCGGCTACCGGGGCCGAGCCGGACGAGCCCTCGCGGCGCATGCTGACCCGGGCGGCTGGGCGGGTGCGGCGGACGCGGCGGGTGGTGTGGCTGTCCCTGCTGGTGGCCGCCGCGACGGTGCTCACGCAGTGGGTGATCATGACGCCGCCGCTGTACTTCGACCCGTACTACGTGTGGCTCGCCGCCCGCGACTGGCCCGACATCCCGCTGACGGTGTGGCCGTTCGACGAGGTCCCCCACCAGGTCACCCGGATCGGGCTGGTGCTGCCGGCGCGGCTCGTCCAGGAGGTCCTCGGGGACGGCCAGGCCGCCTTCTTCACCGTCGCGGCGCTCGGCGGCTGCGCGTTCTTCGTTGGAACGTACCTGGTCGTCAGGTCGCTGTTCGGGGACGTGGCGGGCATGGCGTCCGCGGCGATCCTGCTCGTCCACCCGTTCTTCACGATGACGAACCCGTTCGGCCACGAGATCACCTGGTCCACGGGCCT
Source organism: Actinomadura soli (assembly GCF_005889715.1). Classification (GTDB taxonomy): domain Bacteria; phylum Actinomycetota; class Actinomycetes; order Streptosporangiales; family Streptosporangiaceae; genus Spirillospora; species Spirillospora soli. The sequence goes on along the minus strand of NZ_VCKW01000091.1, from coordinate 2,873 downwards.
GGTGCTGCCGGACATGCCCGGCGCGGGGCTGTTCACGATCGGGATGGCGGGCCTCGTCGTCGCGAGCCGCAGGACCGGACGCGCCCAGACCCGCATGCTGATCGCCGCCGGGGTGTTCATGGGCTCGGCGTTCCTCGTCCGGGAGTTCCTGGCGTTCCTGTTCCTCCCCATCCCGGTCTACCTGGCGCTGCTGCGGATCCCGTGGCGCCGCAACGTCACGGTCGGCGCGCCGATGCTCGCGATCCTGGTGGTCAGCCTCGTCCACAACCAGCTCGTGTGGGGCAGCCCGCTGGCCGGGCTGATCTCGGCCGCGGAGCACGGCGGCCAGTCCCGCGACTACGTGACGCGCGGCCTCGCCGCCCGCTCGTTCCTGCGCGCCATGCACGACTGGAACGATCTCGGCCTGGTGTTCACCGCCGCGCTGGCCCTCACGATCGCCGGCTGGGCCCTGACCCGCGACCGGCGGCTCGCGCTCGTCCTCGTGTGGTTCTTCACGCTCGCCGTTCCGCTGACGCTGTTCTCCGGGGTCCTCGACCCGAACGACATCTCGCTGCGGGCCTGGCTGCAGCGGTACTGGTTCGCGGTCCTGCCCGCGCTGCTCGCGGGCGGCTTCGGCTCCCTGATCCTGATGTTCCGCATGCTGCCCGTCACCCTGGGGGGCCTGGTCTCCCGGCCGCGGCTGCGGACCCTGGTCGTTCCGGCGCTGGCGGTGGCGCTCGGCGGGACGTACGCGGTCGCCGCCGTCCGGGCCGTCCCCGACCTGCCGCGCGACAAGGCGTGGAGCGAGCTGCGCGGCTACCTCGCCGGGCACCGCGACATCACGCTGATCTGCGCCGACCGGCGGCTCGCGCAGACCCTCACGTTCTACACGCGGGACGTGTGGGGCGACCCGATCTGGCGCGGCGAGATCCGCGACTTCCCGCACTACCTGCCGATCCCCCGGAACGCGACCGAGGGCCCGATGCTGTACACGCGATGGCGCGGCATGGAGTCGCAGATCGGGGGCGGGTGGCGGCCCGACCCGGCGCAGGGCTGGCGGCTGATGTGGCGCTCGTCCGACGGCATTCTCCAGCTCTGGAACCCGCCGCCCCGGCCTCCCGAGGACTAGCCGGCCGCGGCTAGCGCGCCCAGGCGACCCAGTCGCCCTGGACGGTGCGGCGGCGGTCGATGATCCGCCAGCCGGGCGGGGCGCCCTTCGGCCAGGACGCGGCGGCGGGCTTGTCCTTCGGCCACGCCAGGACGACCATGTCCACGTTCCGCGGCGGTGGCGTCCAGCGGGCGTCGAAGACGCTGCCGTCGCTCCACCAGGCCCAGTAGTAGTGCGACAGCCGGATCGTCCACGGGACGTTCCAGTCGACGGCGATCGATCGCTGCCGGTGCAGGTCGATGCTCTGCCTGAGGTCGGTGTGCGCGGTCTCGTCGCGGACGAGGGGCCGGGCGATGCGGTCGGTCGCGGTCACCGACATGCCGACCGCGACGGCGGCCAGCACGCCCGCGAGCAGCAGCGGCCCGCTGCGCCGCAGCCGGACGACGGCCACGGACGCGCACATGAGCACGAGAGCGGTGGCCGTGGCGTGCCACAGGCGGAACGTCTCCCAGTCCCACGTGAGGAACGACGTCTCGGGGAAGTCGTAGGCCGTGTGCGTGTACTGGGTGAGCAGGTCGCCCGCGTACCACTGGACGACGCACGCGGCGACGAGCGTCAGGGCGGCCGCCGAGGCCGAGGCCCACAGCAGCGCCCGCGGCGACGCGCGCAGCAGGACCGCGACGCCGACGGCGAACAGCACCGGCGTGATGGACGCGAGGTAGCGGCCGTAGACGTAGTTGCCGACGCGGTACTCGACCGGCAGCGCCGCCGAGGTCGCGAACGCGATGCCCGCGACGATCGCGATGACGGCGAGCGCGAGCGCCCGCGTCCGACCCGGCGCGCCCAGCATCGCCGACGCCGCGGACGGGGTACCGGCGGGGCGGACGGCGATGAACGCGACGGCGACGAGGCCGATCGCCGCCATCCCGCCGGTCGCGGCGGCCTGGTACCAGACCTGCCCGGTGCCGAGCGACAGCATCCAGCCCCAGCCGTCCTCGGACGTGAGCCGCCGGACGACGTTCCCGCCGAGGTCGTTGTCGCCCTGCGGATACATGTGCGGCAGCAGCGACCGGTTCAGCAGCATCCCGGCGCCCGTCCCGGCGGCGGCGACGAGCGCGGCGAGGGCGGTCGCGCGCCAGGACCGCCACCGGCACACCAGCGCGGCCGCGAGCAGCGCCATGTGCGCGGCCAGCAGGACCGCTCCGCGCGTGTGGCAGGCGTAGGCGTAGGCGACGAGCAGCGACGCGCCCGCCCCGGCGAGCGACAGCCGGGCCGACGAGCGCGGGCCCGCCGGGGGCGGCGCGTTCAGCCACGTGTGGACGAGCAGCAGCCAGCCGACCAGCATCACCGGCAGGATCGCGTCGGTCAGCGCGAACTCGGAGTAGAACAGCACGGCCGGCAGCACCGCCGTCACGTGCCCGAAGACGTACGACCAGCGCCTGCGCACCCGCAGGCGGCGCAGCAGCAGGTAGGCCAGCGGGAGCATGGCGGCGCTGATCAGCGCGTTGATCACCAGGGCGCCGCGGTAGACGCTCACCGGGTCGTCGCCGAACCAGAACGCGGGCGTCAGCAGCAGCGGGTACCCGCCGCGGTAGACGGTCCCGAACGACATGTCCGCGTCGGTGCCGCCGGTCAGGACGCGGGCGGCGAACAGGTAGCCCGACTCGTCCGGGGTGGCGACCGGCACCGTCTGCCCTGAGGCGAGCACGAGCCGGACGGCGACCTGCGCGACCCAGCCCAGCACGAACAGCCAGGCCCAGCCGCGGCGGCTCGGCCGGGACGGGGC
>NZ_VCKW01000090.1 GCF_005889715.1 Actinomadura soli | reverse complement strand
GACCCCCCGGGCACCGGCGCCCACCCGCGGGCCCGCCTGGTGCACGGCTATGCCGTCGGTTCGTTGACCGTGCCCTGTCAGGCCCCGGCACCACCGTCCGTCCGGTCATTGCTTACGTGCGGCCTTGTCCGCGGGCAGGCCGAAGGCGGCGAGGACGGGGCCGTCGCCCGGGCGCGGGCCGTGCCGGAGCAGAATGAAACGCCCGTCCACCCAGTACAGGCGGGCCTCACTTTGGATCATCGCGCCGATCCCGGTCATCGACTCGGAGATCCTCATCAGCTCGGTGGACTTCCCGGTGCGCGGATCGAGGGCCAGGACGGTGCAGGGAGCGGCGGTATGGCCGCGCTTGCGCGCCGGAATCGGCGGGTGGGACACGATGAGCCGCCCGCCGTCGAAGCCCCCCGTGACCGGCTCGGCCGAGTCCGACATCGCGCTCGTCCACACGACGCGTCCGGTGGTCAGGTCGTGGGCGGCGACCTTCCGCCGGCCGAAGTCGTCGGTCTTCGCGCGCAGGTAGACGGTCGTGCCGTTGACCACGATGCCGTCGCATCGGGTGATGTCATCGCCCGCGCAGCGGATGGTCCGCTGGACGCTGTACTTGTCCAGTTTGACCCTTCCGGCCGGGCCCCGGCCTTGTCGAGCATCAGCACCTGCGTTGTCTGCCCGTCGAGGTCCTCGCCGATGCCGACGACGACGGGGTTCGTCGAGAAGATCCCGGTCACGTCGACGTTCTCGCCGAGGGGACGCGTCCAGCGCGGCCGCCCGTCCGCCGCGCCGAGCGACTGCACCGCGCCGGACGTGCCGCCCCCGCACGTCAGCTCGGCGACCAGGGCCTGCCCGCCGCCGACCCCCGAGTACAGGCAGCCGTTGAACAGCCCGATGCGCCGCCACAGGGGCCTGCCGTCGCGGAGCCGGAACGCGTTGATCCCCTCGTTCTGGCGCTGTACCGCGACGGCGCCGTTCGCGATGACCACCTGGGTGGCCTTCGTGCCGCTGGAATCCCAGCGCGGCAGCGGCCGCTGCCACACCGCCTTCCCATGCCGGACGTCCACGACCTGGACGCGGTCGCACTTGTCGCCTCCGCCGCCATACAGAACGGCGACACGTCCGCCCGACATCTGGGTGGACGTGGCGCAGATGTCACCCGGAAGCGGCACGGCCCACCGCTTCTTCCCGTCCGCGATCCCGTACCCGGTGACCTGGCGTCCGGCGGCGATGGCGAACACGTCCCCGGACGGCCAGCCCGTCGGCCCATGCGGCTGCAGAGGCGCCGCCTTGGCGTCCAGCCACCACAGCAACTCGCCCTTAGGGCCCGCTGCCTCACCGCCCGCCACGAGGCCCCGGGTGATCAGGACGACGACGTCTCCATTCTTTGGTGATTTGGTTAGGAATGGGAGACTCGTGGCTCTTCTGGAGTTCGAGAATGAGGAATATCTTCTTAGTGAGGACGTTCATCACGATACCCGTTTCTGCCTTCTGAGTACGGTGGGAAGTGGCACCCAAGTGCACTCTGCTCGATTCTCTTTTGGTGCCCGTGGCATGTCCGACATCGATAATCGCCTTTTTGAGATGTCACCGGAAGATATTTCGCTTCTAAATCCAAATACGAATACCATAGCGCTCTTCCGTTCTCGTCGTGATGCACATATAGCCCTGGGAATCTACCGTCGCGTTCGCATTCTTTGGACGGATTATCCGCGTAGCAATCCGTGGGATCTATCATTTATGCAGGGCCTCTTCAATATGGCGACTCACTCAGGATTGTTTCGCACGCAGAAGCTGCTCGAGCGTGATGGCTGGAAGTTGGAAGACGGGATATTCATCAGACGCGACGAAAGAATGCTGCCGCTCTACGAGGCAAAAATGGTGCATCTATTTGACCATCGATTTGGCACGTACGAGGGACAGACTCAAGCTCAAAGTAACGTTGGAATTCTGCCGCGAACCAGTCCACAGCAGAAGGCTGATCCTCGGTATCGGGCTCTGCCTCGATACTGGGTTAGAAAGGAGGAAGTTGCTGACAAGGTCGCCGAGCGGTGGGATAAAGGATGGTTCCTTGGTTGGCGCGACATTACGAACCTGTCCAATGAGCGCACGATAATCTGTGCCTCGATCCCAAAGACTGCTGTGGGTGATAAGTTTCTTCTTGCGTTGCCTCCTGCGAGGGGTCATCTACTTCAGGCCAATCTGTCCACTTTTGTTCTTGATTACTGTGCTCGCCAGAAGATTTCGGGCAAGTCTTTCAAGTATTTCCTCTTGAAGCAGCTCCCTGTTCTTGCGCCTCAACAGTATGAGACGTGTGCTCCGTGGTTTACTGATGTCGTTCTGGAGGATTGGATTACCTCTAGAGTGCTGGAGTTGACGTTTACGGCATGGGATATAGCTTCATTCGCCAGAGATTTGGGCGATTCGGGATCGCCGTTTGTGTGGGATGAGGAGCGGCGGTTTGCGATGCGAGCTGAGTTGGATGCTGCGTATTTCCATCTCTACGGCGTTGGCCGTGATGATGTCGGCTACATCATGGACAGCTTCGGGGCCTTCCAGCGCAATGACTTCGAGCGGTTCGCGCGGACGAAGGCGCTGATCCTGGACGTCTACGACGCGATGGCGCGGGCGGTGGAGAGGGGAGAGCCGTACAAAACCATCCTCGACCCGCCGCCAGGGGAAGGCCCACGCCACCCGGATAGGTGAGTGCAGCCCAAGAGATGCCAGCGGCCTTGGACGAGTCGGACTCGTCTCAAGGCCGCTGATGTTCGGTGGGGTCAGGAGCAGTCCGCGCGGATCTTCCGGAGGAGACTCCGCCATTCGTCCCTGGTGAACTCCAGAGTTGGGCCGTTGCCGTGAAATTTGGTGTCGCGGACGCCGATAGTTCCGCCCGAAGCTTGACCCGCTTCGACGCAGTGGCCGTCAGGGGCGCTGTAGCGTGACTTACGCCAGGCGAAGAACTGAGTATTCATTACTATCAGGCGTGGTCGGCCCGGATGCTTTCCAGGATAGCCCGCCATTCACGAGGAGAGAATTCGAGGATGGGGCTGTGGTGGAGCTTGGTGTCGCGGATGCCGATCGTGCCGTCGGCGGCTTGGCCTGCCTCGACGCAGTGACCGTTGGGTTCGCTGTGGCGTGACTTGCGCCAGCCGTAGAAGTGCTTGGTCATGTACCCGATCCTGTCTGGTCGGCGAGCCGGTTGGCCACCCGATCGAGGAAGGCGATGCTGTCTTCGTTGGACAGCGCAGCCTCCCGGAGGCGGTCATATATCCCGGTATACCGTGCCACCTCGCCCCGCTGGGTGAGAACGAGGTCAGTGGTGACGGTGTCGACGATCGACACCGGTGAGTCGCCAGGCTCGGCGAACGTGTAGAGGTAGAAGGACGATTTCGGGAGGAAGCCTCCGGGGATGCGGGCGTTGTGCATCAGCGCACGGACCGTGATGCGATCCTCCTCCGAGGCGGTCATGATCATGTGCCGAAGCTGGGCGGCCATCGCTTTTGGTGGTACAGCGAGCCTGTGGATCACGCACTCGTCCAGGATGGTTTCGTAGGACGGCCCGTCCGGACGGAGCAATTCAGACTGCCGGTGCTCGCGGGCTTCGGTCATTCGCTCTGGCTGGTAGTCGAGCGTCCGCTGATTCTCGTCCAGGCTGACGAGTGCCTCGATAAACGGGCGGCACTGGAGGGCGCCGGGCATGGCCGTCTGGTCGTAGCTGCGGACGCTATTTGCGTGGTACTCCAGGTCGGCCGCGAGCTTCTGGCGGGGGCCCATGGACATGCCGTAGCGGTCCCACCATCCCTTCTGGCCAGCCTCGCGCGCGAGCTTGACGAGCCTGTCGTACTCGCTGCCGGTGACTTCGAGGATGTCGAGCATGTCCAGGAACTCGTTGAGATTCGGACGGATCTGGGCGTTCTCCAGGCGGGTGATCTTCGTGCGGGAGTGGAACACGAGCTTGGCGAGGCCTGCGGTCGTGAGGCCGCGGCTCTCGCGGAGTTTGCGGATCTCGTCAGCCAGCCGGCGGCGGCGGACGTAGGGACTCGGCATGACCGTCCTCCCGATATCGCGTCGGACACGATCCGTGCTGATCGCTAACTCCCTGCGATCACCAACTACCGGGCAATCTAATGGTCACGCTCGGTTAAACCCAGGACCGACAACCTGACGAGCTGATATCAGCACGTTCGGATTTTGAACATCCGAGGTTCGACCAGCTTTCGCCAGAACACTCGCCCCAAAATATCCAGATGCGCCGGATTCATGCCCCACACCGGCCCACGCGAACGACCCGACCCGCGTCCGCTCAGTCGCCCCGCAATCGTGGGCCCTAGACCCATGCTGGCCAGCACTCAACCAGTGGCCGGAGGAGGACATCAGCCGGAGCGACCAGGTTGCCGCCCACCCGCCGTAAGGACGTGCGGAAATCAAACAATCCACAGAACCGAGGAGGTCCTAAGCCAGCCGCTCAGGCGAGGTAAGCGAGCAAAGCACTCGCGGCCTGCCGCACATCCTCGTCCTCGTCGTTGGTGGCGCGGTCGCGCAGAAGATCCAACACCTCACGCTTGTCGGCCCATGCCGATCCCAACGCTTCCACTGCTGCCCGCCGCACGTCGGGGTGTTGATCGCTTTTCGCGCGATCGCGTAGAAGGTCCAACGCTGCTCGGTCGTTGGCCCATCTTGCTCCCACTGCCTCTACTGCGGCCTGTCGCACGTCGTGGTGTTCGTCATTTGTGGCGCGGTCGCGTAGCCATGCCAGCACTTCTGGCGCGTCGGCCCGGTCCGTTCCTATTGCCTGCACTGCAGCCCGTCGCACCTCGTGGTGCTCGTCGTTCGTGGCGCGGTCGCGTAGCCATGTCAGTACTTCTGGGGTGTCGGCCCAGCCTGTCCCCACAGCTCGCACCGCAGTCCAGCGCACGTCGGGATCGGTGTCGTTGGTGGCGCGGTCGCGTAGCCATGGCAGTACGCCTGGGTCGCCCGCCCAGCCTGCCCCCATTTCGTAAATTGCCGCCACTCGCACGTCGAGGTGTTCGTCGTTGGTAGCGCGGTCACGCAATAGGTTCAACGTTTCCGGATCACCTGCCCAACCCGAACCCAGCGCCTGTACTGCGGCTCGTCGAATGAATATGTGCTGGTTGTGGACGGCGGTGCGATGAAGTCGGCGGGAGTCTTGAGCTTGCGGCGCAAGGTAACAGCGGTCAGCAAGCTCGAGTACGGACCTACCCATGAGGGAGTCGTACCAGCGCTGGTATAGGCCATGGTCGAACCATCTCTGGCCGGGCGAGTACGTGAAGAGAGACGAGAGCGCAACTTCGAGAGCGTTGCCCCCGTCCTATTGATAGGTGGTTCGCGTCGCCGAATGGCCTTGAGGACCTCGATAACGACCAGGGTGATGGTGCGGGAGTGAGTGGCAAGTACAGGCCTGTGGTCGAACTCTCCCGCGATGCTCAGGGCAAGCAGCAGGTGGCGCGGCGGTCTGTCTCGTGCTCGCCAGGCCGGATCGGCGTCCAAGAGTCGAGTAATGGCGGCGACGGCGAACTGCTCGGGGATAAGTCCGGCCAAGAGGACAAGGACTTCGGTCCAGGCTGGGTCATTCCAACGCGTGTCATAGATGGCCAAGAGCTCTTGCTCGGTGAGGACGCGGTTGGTGAAACGCTGATTGATGTCGTCGGCGGCCAGATACTCCAAGAACGCACGATGGACGAACCCGTACAGTTCTGCGCCGTAGCTGGCGAGGATGAAGTTCCGGTCGCGCAGTTGCTGGAGCATCGTGCGGGCCGCCTGGACGGCTCGATCGAGGGGGAGGCCCAGCCGACCGGTGAAGTAGTCCTGGAATAGCTGGATGAGTTCGTCGCCGTGCAGATGATTACCGGCCAGACCGGCCGGGCCGTCCTGCATCCGCTGGGCGACCGTGTGCAGCATGCGAAGCTTGTCGCGCGCCTCCAGGCGTGGCAGGTCGGTGTGCTGGTCGGCGAGTTCCTTGTTGACGTCCCATTGGTCGATCAGAAGCATCACCGCGTGCTCGTAGACGCTGCGGCGGTCGCGCGGGAGCTCGCGGCGGCGCGCGATGATCGCCAGGATCGTCAGCAGCATCGGATTGCCCGCAAGCTCGGCGACCACGGGCGAGTCCTTGACAGCACCCAGGATGCGCTTGCGCAGCCGGACCGCATCAGCGGGCCGACCGGCACAACTCCGGTCGAACCAGGTCGTCGTGAATTGCGTGATCTGCTCACGAGTCAGGTCCTGGAGCATGAGCGTGGTGAAACCCGCCCGGTCGAACACCGTCCGGTCGTAGCCGATCACCCGCGACGTCACCACCACCCGCGCTCGCGGATGGCTCTTCGCGAACCAGTCGATCTGCCGCGCCACGGCGTTCCGCCTCTTCGGCTCGAAGATCTCGTCCAGCCCGTCGAACACCACCAGTGCCCGTCCGTCCGACCGCAGATACTCCTCCAACATCGGGCGCGGCAGCCCGAAACCTTCACGGCTACCGATCGTCCAGGAAATCGAAGAAATCCGCGTCCGCCCACTGCGGGTCAGCGAACTTCCGCAACTCCACCACCAGCGGCAACCGTCCCGCCAGGTCTCCCGGCAACTCCTCCGCCACACCGTCACCGGCCCCCAGTTCCTCGGCCGCCAGCGCCAGCATCAGATAACGCGCCAGGGACGACTTGCCCGCCCCCGGATCGCCCAGCACCACCACTCCGCCGGCCCCGGCCGCCAGCGCCGCCAGCACCGGCCGCGCGGGCCGTTCGCGATAGGCGCGCTGCGCCTGCTCCAACCGGGCCCGGTCCATCCCCCTCCGGCAGCTCGGGCAACTCGCCAGAATCGACCAGCCGCAACTGCACCTCGCGCGGCAGGTCCAGCAACTCCCGCGGCGGCGGATCGTCCCGTACCAGCTGTGGCACGAACACCTCGCCCAGCAACATCGGCGGATGCTCGCTCTGATCCGACGGCAGCAGGATCTCCAGATCAACCCGGCGATACCGCTCCCGCAACCGTTCCAAATACGTCCGCCGAACCTCCGCGAACGCCGCCACCGCCCCGGAAGCGTCATCCTCGCTCTCACCACTGCGCCGGACGTCCAACACCACGGCCACGAGAATCAGCGCTCCGAAGACCGCCCACATCGCCGGCCACTGCCACCCCTTCAGCGTGACACCGCCGCTGACCAGGTTCGTCACGAATCCGATAGCAACTTGGACCAGCACCGCCGCCGCCGTACTAGCCAGGGTCAGCCGCCAACGCCCACCACGATTCATGCCAGACAGCCTGCACAATCAGCGCCCACGAGGAGGAGGCGAATCCGAAAGAAGTGCCCGAATCGTGTCATCCGCCAGGCGCCGCCCGTCCAGCCAAAGCAGATCAGAACCCGCTGACGAACGGAGCCTTTCCTAAACTCCCTCGGGAGTACAAAGCCCCCAACCACCCGACAGCGGAATCCCGGCCTGCCGCAACCGGCACCACCGTCCCGGACGGCGCACGCTCCTACCTCATCAGCACAGGGACCGGACCAGTTTCCCCTAGGAAGAAGCACTCGACCGCACGGCAGGCCAATCCTTGGTATCAGCGAGTCCTCGAGAAGGGCGAAGCAGCCGCCTCGTCCCGCCGCGCTTCAAGCCACTTCTCGGTATACGCCGTGGCCTCATCTATGAACTGCTCCAGCCCCGCCCGGTCGAGATCGGCTTCGGCGATGAGGTAGAGAAGGATGTACATTTCAGCACGCACGACGTCTCCGACGTCGTCTCCACCGTCGTCCTTGGGTCGGGGTGCGTCCAGGGCGCGGCGGATCATGTCTTCGGCTACCAGGGTGTTGATGCGGTCAGCGTCCTCCCCGGCCGCCATCCGCAGGTCGGCTACGAACCGGACGATGTCACCAACCGTGTAGGTCGGCGAGAACCTCCGGCGCACCGCGACGTTGAACGCCCCGTAGACCAGCGACATGTAGCCCGCCGCCGTCTCATCGTCCTTCTGAAGCTCGCTTTGCAGCGGCACCCAAGCCTCCGGCCCCTCACGGAGGAACGACCGCAACGCCAGGATGTTCTCCTCGCCGATCTCAACGGCCGAATAGTCCATTATTGGAGCAACTCATCTGCGAGGGCCCGAGCGTTGCCCAAGAAGGCGTCGAGTTGGTCTTCGGTGAACTGCTTCTCACCCACCAGCGCAGCCAGCAGGACTATTTGATGACCAAACTTTGTGTCTGGATCGGCGTCGACCATCGAACCCTTGCCGAGCAGGTCGAGGATCATACTTTCGGCGATCTGCGGATCAATGATGTCTGGCATTTCGTCGGCTCGTTCTCGTACCTGAGCGACGAAGTCGATGACCTCTGAATGGTCGACTGCGTCCCCATTCCTGATGAAGCGCTCCTCGGCTGCCTCGATGAAGGCGGCAGCGACCAGCGCCGTATAGCAGACGTTCGCTTCATCTGGATCGAGCTGATCCGCCAACCTGAGGTGCTCCTCGCGATTGCCCACGAGTTGAGCGCGCAGGACCGCCACCTGTTTATCGGTTATTCTCATGTCTATTCCTTAGATGTCCTCGCATGTAACTGACGCCGTGACGAACGATCTCGGTCAAAACTATGGCGGTACTGACCGCCCCGATGGTGACGTCTCCCGCCTTGGCGGCATGATTTGGTGCCGATATGTGGTCGTTATCAGGGCGAGCTTCACTGTGTTGACCTGTCGGCTCGACTCTTTCCAAGTTCTTCTCGGCCGGTTCGGAGAATTTGTTCAGTGATTCCTTTGCGTCTTCCGCGGTGTTCAGAAATCTACGAAGACCTTCACGTCCACGTGATGGTCTTTCAGGATCACTCTCACGGAGGTCGCGGTCTGCGGGGTCGTCCGACGGGTCGCGGAGTTCGCCGCGCCCGGCTTCGTTCCCGGCTCCGGCTGGGTCGAGATCTTCGCGGGCTGGGAGGCCGGACCGGTCCGTTGTTTCCGTTTCGGCCGGTGATGTCTCGCCGGTCTGTTCTCGTCCGTACCAGGGTTCGATGCGCAGTCTTCCCTGGCTGTCGGTGTAGACATCGGAAAGTATGGGATTGGCGGGGGCATTCGGGTTCGTCTCGCTGGTCTCGTCCGGGAACGGCTCGGTGCCGTCGTCCTCGGCTTTCCTATCACGGTCGCTGTCGGCGGCTTCGCCATTGGCGCGCGGTTCCTGCGGTTCGGTGGGCTCGCCGTCCGGTGGGCCGTCGCCGGGCTCGTCGGGCCGGTTCTCCGGCGGGGACGGTGTGTCGCCGCCGGTCGTGTCCGGGACCTGCGGGGGCTGTCCGGTGTCCTGCGTCGGCTGGGTGTCGCGGTCGCCGGGTTCGGGGGTGCCCGGCGCGGTGTCCGGACGGTCTTCCTGTGGCCCGGCGGACGGCTGGTCCGGGGCCTGCGCGGGCTGCTCCGGCGCGGGCTGGTCCCGCTCGGGGCGGGGCCGGTCGGTGGGTTCGGCTCCGTCCGGCCGATTGAACGGCTCCGCGTCCCGATCCTGGAACCGTCCGGTCTCGCCGGTCGCGGCACCGGTGGAGGGGCCGCGATCCTGGACGGTGCCGTCGCCCTTCGGGGTCTCGCCCTCGCCATCGTCCCGGCCCGGGATCTCGGGCCCGCCGGTCGCCTCGCCGTTCCCTGTCCCGCTGTCGTTCCGCGGCGAGGCGGATTCTTCGTTGCGCTCGCCGGTGGTCTGGCCGTCCTGTGCGGTGTCCTGCTGGACCTCCCGGGCGCGGGCCCAGCTCTCCAGCCGGGACGGACGGCCGGGGGAGCCGGGGTTGTCGGACGGGACGGTGTAGCCGCCTTCGGCGGGGGTGGTGCGTTCGGCCCGGCCGCCTTCGGGCTGGAGTTCCTGGGTGGTGCCGCTGCTCCCGCCCTGCCCGGTCGCGGGTCTGGTGTCGCGCTCGCGGCCCGGTGGAGCGGCGGTGTCCTTCGGTTCGGCCGGCTGGGTGCCGTTGTCCTGCTGCGGTTCGCGGGCCCGGGCTCGGCTTTCCAGGCGGGACGGCTGGCCGGGGGAGCCGGGGTTGTCGGGCGGGACGCTGTGGGGCCGGTCGGAGGCCGTGGGCTTGGTGCCGGTATCGGTCCCGTCGCCGTGCTCCACGCCCACGCTCGCAGCCCTTCCATTCGGGGAAGGCGAACCGGTCCGCGGACGGCTCGCCGGGCGTGCGCCTGACGTGCGGGGCCGACATCGGGGCGCACACCGCCCCCAATGAAAGCGCGCACGTGCGAACTTTGCACATGACGAATCCGGTCACACCGGAGCATCCCCCCGGGCCCGTTGCCGGTGGATGCCGGAAACGATGGTTTTGCCTGGAGGGCGGGGCCGGAGCGGCAGTCGCGAGCGTGGACGGCCGATATTCAAGCGATATGACGATGTGTGCTTTGTCCGGGTCGGCGGGGACGCCGCCCGTCGCGGGCGCCGGCCCGAGGACGCCCGCTCCCACGGCCCGGCCAGGCGGTGGGGCGTCGCGTGGGAGGCGTTTCGTTGATGAGGGAAAGGCGGGATGCGTGCCGCGCCCCGCCGTCCGGACGCCGGGAGTCCCGCACTACCCGCAGGGGCCCATGCGGCAGAGGCATGCGCGTCGTGAGCGGGTGGGCCGGATAGGGGTCGCGGCGTCCGCGCCGCCGGAAGGACGCCACCACGCTCGACCTGATCAACGCGCGGACCGGACCCGCGAGTCCAACGACGACCCTTTGGATCTTCTACATGTGGTGGGCCTCCCCGTCCGGTTGGAACCCGGCCAGGAGTCGCTCCTCGACGCCATCCGCTCCGGCCCCCGGTCACGGTGGCCGATCTCCACGACGCCGTGGTGTTCCCTGTCCCCGAGGACGCCCGCGGCCCGATCGCCCGTCCGGACGAGGCGGTCAACTGGTGGTCGGCGCCGAAGGCTGAGCAGCCCGCCGCGCGGCAATACGTAGACCTCGGTGTTCAGGACGCTTCACATGTCATCAAATCCGCCGTCTTCAGTGGAGCGGTGCCACGGCACGATGGATCATGCTCATCGGCGGTGAGCGGGCTGATCAGGCTCGCGTCCTCTTCGGCCTTCTGGACTTGTCGTGCAGAGGCACCATACCGAGTAAAGCGGCTGGACCGGGCTCGGTGAACCGGGGCGGCGATTCTTGCTCAGAGCTCAAGCGTTGGGTTCGGGTTCGGCCTGCTCCGGATGGACGGATCATTGGCGATCACGGCCGACGGCCTGGATCCTATTCGACCGTCCTCTTTGAACACGATGGACACGCCACCCACCACCGCGTATGACTCGTCGCCGTCCACAATGAACTCGCGTGCACCAACGTTGAATACGTAGAATTCTTCGTTCTGGCCGATTGTCCTGTCGTCAAGGCAGAAGGTGCCATGTGTCCAACCAGGCTCGAAGTGCGCGCGGACAATCTCGCGGGCCTGCTCGTAGGTGACGGTCAAGATTCCTCCACAGGCAGGTCGGGCCTTTACGGCTCAAGGAAAGGCTTGATCGCGTTGTTCCGCGGGGCCGGCGCATCATCCACTCGAAGATTCTTCGTGCCGAGTCCCCGAGCAAAGTAATGGGAAGCATCCTGGACGGGTGGAGTAGGCTGTCCAGCGACGAAGCGCACCTTACCTCCGACATTCTTCACGTTGAAAACATGTGCGCCGCTCTCGGGTCCGGCCCACGCGATGTAGACGATTCCTCTAGACCCGGGTTGTTTGAACGATGACGTGCAAGGGTCTGCCTCCCGGTCCACCCTCGTCCGTCCGCAGGTGCCTCTCCAGCGGGCCCGAGAGCTGCGGCCGCCGGTTCCTGCGCGCCGGCCCCGGTCTCGTCGGCCGAGTGGGGTCAGGGCCGGTCCGCCATGCGGGCCTCGTCGGGCTTGTCGCTGAGGAGGTAGGCCGGTGGTGTCGGGCGCTGCGCGGCGAGCCAATCCCTGGTGTACGCCGCCACGTCCTCGACGAACTCCTCCAGGTCCGCCCTCGTGAAGCCGGCTTCGGCGACGAGATGGAGGAGGACGTAAACCTTGGTGTTCAGGACGGTCGTCAGGTCGTCGTCCGACTCGGAGTCCTGCATCAGCGGTCGAGCGCCGACGGCACGGCGGATGGCGTCCTCGGTGAGGACCAGGTCGAGTGGGACCGTGTCCTCTTCGGCTTTGACCCGCAGCTCGGCGACGAAACCGGCAATGTCGGCCAGTGCGCAGACCGGCGAGAACTTCCGGCGTACCGCGACGCTGAAGGCCCCCAGGAGCAGCGACACGTACCCTGCGGCGGTCTCGTCGTCCTTCTGCAGTTCGTATTTCAACGGCACCCAGGCTTCCGGCCCCTCCAGCAGGAAGTGCCGCAGCGCCAGGATGTTGTTCTCGCGAATATCAACCAGCAAGTAATTCATTGCTCAAAAAGTTATCGAGGGATGGACTGCGCGATCGGCGCCGGATGGCCGCGATGCTTGCGTGCTTCGGGCACGCTTTGTTGACGGGGGCGGCCGGTCCCGATCTTCCCATGGTCGCCGTCCGGAGTGTCGTAGCCCGCGTGAATTTCCTCTGGTTCGGGGTTGCGGCCCGGAGGTATCCCACCGCCGGGCGGGCGCGTCTCCCGGCCACTGACCATGTCTTCGACCGGAGCGGCGACGTTGCCGGCCGTTCCGCGAGGTGACCGATCCTGGACGCATGCCCGCCGGTCCGGACACGCCCCCGGTCCTCAGCCGCTCCCGGCCGTGCTCCTGGTGTTCAGGAGGGCCGTCAGATCTTCGGCAGCACGGCCTCGACCGGCGGCGAAGGTCATCGTGGACGGTCCCCCGGGGCGTCCGGGGGCCGGTCGCCGAGCATGTGCCTCGGGTACGGGACGTCGAGCCAGGGCTTGCCGAGCTTCGGTGTGACGCGGACCGCGGATGGGTCGGCCCCGGGCCTGCGGGTCGGGAACTCTCCCGGTGCGCCGTCGGTCGCCAGGTACGCCAGGCCCTGTCGCAGGTACGCGCGCGGGCCCGGGTCGAGATGGACGGCCCAGGCCGGCCTGGTCTCGTGCCGCAGCCAGGCGTAGCACGCCATCGCGTAGCCGAACTCCCGCTGGGTGAGATAGCCGAGCCGCGAGTAGCCGTCGTTGCGGGCGGCGTTGAGCATGCGATCGTCCAGATAGCCCAGGGGGTGGACCGTGAAGCCGCGCTTGGCGACCTCACCGAACCGCATCACCGCGTTCGTGGTGAAGACGCCGAAGCCGAAGAACACGGTGAGCAGGTCGGTGAGCCGCTCGCCGTCCTTGCGGTCGGGGGAGATGCGGTCCTCGCCGAGGAGCCGGACATGGGACATCTCGTGCGCGATGATCGCCGTGACGTACTCCGGGTCGGCGGCGTCCGTCACGTCCAGGCCGATGATCGTCTGGCCGTCCTCGACGTAGTAGTGACCGACGGTGCGCGGCGCCTTCCGCTTCGCCTCCTCGCTCTCGGCCGTCCGGTCGAAGAACACCAGGGTGAGGTCTACCCCGAGCTGCATCGCTTCGGCCATTCCGCACACCAGGGCCGCGATGTCCTCGTTCGTTCCGCTGTACCCGTGCGGCGGGAGATCCCGGGTCGGCAGCACGGGGCCGTGCGAGACCTTCGCCATGCCGAATTCGCGGACGAACCATTGCAGCGACGCCTCGATCCAGGCCTGCTGGGGAAGGGACACCGGGCATCCGTTCTCCTCCCTCCGGATCCAGGGCGGCGGTTCTTCCGGGTTCCTGTACATCGCGCTCCGACCGGTCGTTTCTGAAGGGGACAGCGGCATTCTCTCTGCGTTCCGCTGCAAAAAAGCGACACACCACCAATTAAGGAGATAAAGGGACGCACGACATTCGCACGTGCGAATGTCGTGCGCGCGAGAGAGGTGGCGGGCGGGCGGCGCGGGACGAGGATTGGAACGTGCCAATCAGGCAAGTCGGTGAATGAACTGGAATGTCCTGGCTGGTTCTGCCAGCCTTGGTCCATGTGACGAGTCGAAACGAGATCACCGCGGAGATGGTCTTCGCCGCCGTGCGGCTCCTGACGGACGCCGGTCCGGGCAGGCCGCCGGCCGGGATTCGCTACCGCGACCTACATGACCGCCTGCTCGACACGCTCCCCACCCTCGACCCCGTTGGCAGGAGATCGCAGGGGACGTCTGGTACGACAATTCCTATCTCGCCCTCCAGTTCGCGAGCATCGGGCTTGTCAAGGCGGGGTGGCTGCACAAGAGCCGGCGGATGTGGTTTCCGACCGGGCTGGGCCGCCGGGCACTCGAAGAACATCCGGACGCCTCAGCCTTCTACGCCGAATTAGGGCGCGTGTACGGGTACTGGGAGCGGCACAGGGACCGTTTCCAGCGCGCCACGGCATTGGCCGAGGCGCTGCCGGAAGGACGATGGACCTCACTGGCGGACGTCGCGTCCGAAGTCGGCGTCAAGGCCACCCCGCTCCTCGGACTGCTCCTCGG
Source organism: Actinomadura soli (assembly GCF_005889715.1). Taxonomy (GTDB): domain Bacteria; phylum Actinomycetota; class Actinomycetes; order Streptosporangiales; family Streptosporangiaceae; genus Spirillospora; species Spirillospora soli. The sequence continues at coordinate 15,780 of NZ_VCKW01000090.1, read as the reverse complement.
AGACCGGCCCGAAGGCTGGCACAGGCTGCTCTCCGACGACGGCGGCCCGCCGCCGGAGGCGCATCTCACCGAGACGGAGCGGGAGGAATGGCTCACCCTGCTCGGGGACGACGGTGTCCTGGCCCCGGACCAAAGGGCCGATGGGCAGCGCTGGATGCCGGCGTCCGACCTGGCGGCACCGCTCGGACCGCCCGGATCGCCCGGCGCGGAACGGACACGCCGCGCGTGGCTGATCCGGGCGTCCGCCGTCCCCGGCGGTGACCTGATCAGGGACCTTTGGCTCGTCGAAGGGGTGTGCTCGCTGGCCGCGTCCCGGCTGCGGGACCTGCCCGCCGGAGCGTCCCGCGAGGAGATCGCCGAGGCGGTGCGGGAAGACTATTCCGGTGCCGGCACGGAGGAGCGGGCGCACCGGGCCGCCGAGTTCCACGCCTTCCTCTCCCGCATGAGGGAGAACGACGTCGTCGTCACGAACGACGGCAGCGCCATCTACCTCGGCGTGGTCGACGGGAGCCCGTCCTTCGTCAACAGCGTCGGCGAGCGCGCCAACCTGCAACGACCCGTGAACTGGCGCAACGCCGACCGGCCCATCGACTACGGCGACCTCCCCGACGAGTTCTCCGTCCTGGTCGGCAACCCGGACGCCGAGATCGTCGAGCTGACCCCGTTCCTGCCGGAACTGGAGAACCTGCTGGGCGAGCCCGTCGACGTTCCCGAGCGGGTGATGCGCCTCCCTGACGCGACCGAGGGCCTCGCCCGGGAACTGCTGGTCGGCCGGGAATGGCTGCAGGAGTGCGTCGAACTGCTCCGCGAACGGCCCCAGCTCATCTTCTACGGCCCGCCCGGCACGGGGAAGACCTACCTGGCGCGGCACCTCGCCCGGCACCTGACCTTCGGCCGGCCGGAGTGCGTCCAGCTCGTCCAGTTCCATCCCGCCTACTCCTACGAGGACTTCTTCGAGGGCTACCGGCCGGTCAGGACCGGCGACGGCACCGTCGCGTTCGACCTCGTGCGGGGGCCGTTCCGCAGGCTGGTGACCGCCGCCCTCGCCCATCCCGGACGGCCCTACGTGCTGATCATCGACGAGATCAACCGCGGCAACCTCGCCAAGATCTTCGGTGAGCTGTACTTCCTCCTGGAGTACAGGGACGAACTGGTCAACGTGCTGTACAGCGGGGTGGACGACCAGGGCTTCTCCCTGCCGCGCAACGTCATCATCCTCGGCACGATGAACACCGCCGACCGGTCCATCGCCCTCGTCGACACGGCCATGCGGCGGCGCTTCTGGTTCACCGAGCTCCACCCCGACTCGCCGCCCGTCCGGGACATGCTCGCGCTCTGGCTCGCCGACAACGAGATGCCGGACGAGCCCGCGCGGCTGCTCGGCGAACTCAACAGCCGCATCGAGGACCGCGACTTCAGGGTCGGCCCGTCCTACCTGATGCGGGAGAGCGCCGCCACGGACACCGGCCTGGAACGGATCTGGCGGACGCAGATCCTGCCACTGCTGGAAGAACACCACTACGGCGACGGCACCGACGTTCCGGCGCGGTACGGTCTGGACGCGCTGCGGAGGCGGCTGACGTGACCATCGTCCGGCTCCGCGAGAGCGGGCCCTGGACCGAACACGAACTCACGTCGGAGCAGGCGGCAGTCCTCTCCACGACCCGTCTGGTGCGCGTCGCGCCTGGGCCGCGCCCCGGGCTGTGGCTGCTTCGTGACCACGGCCTCGTCGGCGCCGCGCGGATCGGACCCGTGCGCGATCCGGTCGAGATCCGCGTCGAGCCCAAGACGCCCATCGACCGGCTCCTCTTCCTCCTCGGCTATGCCCAGAATCCTCGCGGCTGGAGGCAAGAGGAGGTGGACGCCGGTGCACGCCCCGACCTACTGCCCGCTCTCGCCCACGCCTTCGCGCGGGCCGCGGAACGGGCCCTGCGCCAAGGCGTGCTGCTCGGATACCGCGAAACGGAAGAGGCTCTGCCCGTCGTGCGCGGCCGCATACGTATGATCGATCAGGTCCGGCGCCGCCACGGCCTCCCCATACCGGTCGAGGTGCGGTACGACGACTACACCGCCGACATCCCCGAGAACCGGCTTCTCCTCGCGGCGGCTCATCGGCTGCTCGTACTCCCGGGCGTCCCCGCGGGCACGCGACGGCTTCTCCGGCACCTGCCGCTGCGGCTGGAGGGAGTCGAACGGCTCGTACCCGGCCGCCCGCCGCCCGGCTGGACACCGTCCCGGCTCAACGCCCGGTACCACACCGCACTCGGGCTGGCGGCCCTTGTCCTGCGCGGCGCGTCCTACGAACTCGAGGACGCCGCGACCGTGCGGGTGGACGGACTGATGCTGGAGATGTGGCGGGTTTTCGAGGATTTCGTCTGCGTTGCCCTCGCCGAAGCGCTGCGGCCCTACGGCGGCACGGTGACGCTCCAGGACAAACGCCATCATCTCGATCGTGCGCGGCGGGTGCCGCTCCGCCCCGACCTCGTCCTCGCCCGCGCCGATGGGCGCCCCTCCACCGTGGTGGACGCGAAATACAAGACGGGAGACACCCCGCAGGAGGACCTCTATCAGATCCTCGCCTACTGCACGGCGATGGGGCTTGACCGTGGCTATCTGCTCTACGCGTCGAAGGGTGAAGCGCACACTCACGTCATTACCGGCAGTGGCGACCTGCGCATTGTGGAGACCGCGCTCGACCTGTCATCGCCGCCCGACGAACTTCGCTCCCAGATAGCTCGCCTCGCCCGCCGAATCGCAGTAGAGGAAGCCAATTCGCCTGGCCGAAGCCCCGTGCCATCCGGGTGACGGTGGTCTTCCCGGGAAGGTCATGCGAGATCTCCGGTCTGATTTCCGCACGTGCGAGTTTTGGGCGTCCGAGAGGCACGTGTGCCAATGTGCCTGCCAGCACCGATAGTGCGCGGATTCATCGTGCGCGGACGACGACGTTCTGTGACGATCGGCGTGCGGAGCAGGGGTGACCCGAAAGATCCGCAAACCAGATCCGTTACGACCCGAGGTGTTCCGATGTCCCTGACGATGCTCACGGCGGCGGAGGCCGCGCCGCTGCGCTGGCGGCGGTCCTTCCCAGGCGGGCCCGAGCAGGCCCCGCTCCGTCCGCCGGTTCGTCGGCTGTCTGCTGGCGGACTGCCCCTACCTCGACGACGTCCTGCTCGCCGCCGACGAACTGGTCGTCAACGCGCTGCGGCACACCAAGTCCGGGCAGGACGGCGGCTCCTTCGTCGTCCAGATCACCTACGACGGCGCTCTGGTCGCCGTGTCCGTCATCGACCAGGGCGGCCCCGCCGAGCCCACCGCGCTCGAGGCCGCCGCCCTCGCCGAGTCCGGACGTGGACTGCGCACCGTCTCCCTCACCGCGGCGAGCTGGGGCTGGTACGGCAACGACCAGGGCCGCACCGTCACCGCCGCCTTCGCGGGGAGCTGGGTCGCGTGACGGAACCCGCCACCCGGACGCACTACGAGGTCCACCAGCGCGTCCACGCCGCCATGACCGCCGCGATGCGCGCCGACGTCCTCGCCATCGACGCCGAGCTCGTCCAGCGAGGAGGCCTCGACCCCTACAGCCGCGAGTTCGTCGGCGGGTCCCGTCGTCTCGTTCTGGCGTGCACGGCCGCGCTCAGCTGCGTGCTCGCCGCGCATCGCCCCGGCCGCGCCCCGGAGGGCGGGGGGATCTGCCGGGGCTGCGGCACGCGCGAGTGCCGCACCCTGCACGGCGTCAACCATGTGCTCGCCGCGTACACCGTCCAACCGGGAGGCGTCGACCGTGCCGAGGCGTGGCGGCGCGCGGAGACCTACTTCAGCCGTGGTGCCGGTCCGGTGCCGGTGATCGTCGAGGAGTTCCCGGACGGCTTCGTCACCCGCGCCGCCGATGGCTCCCATGACGACCCCGCCCCGCTCTTGATCGTCGACCGGCGCACGGGGGCGCTCAGCCGCTGGCCGTCCCTGCCCTTCGACGTCCTCGCCCGCGAATACGCGAACTACCGTGCGGCACGTTAGCGCCCTCTCCGAGAGCAGGGTCCGACGTGACTGCCGATCCGGGCATCATTGTGGTGTCTGTTCCTTCAAGGGCCGTGGGCCATCGTGGCGGGGGGCGTGAGTGTGGATCGGGAGAGGCGTGGGGTTTTCTGGGACGTTCAGGCGGGGCGGGTTCCCGCGCCTGCGGCGGCGGTGACGCTGGGGTGGGAACTGGTCGAGGTCGATCCCGAGGCGGGGACCATCGAGGTCGCCTTCGCCGCGGGCGAGCAGTTCTTGAATCCCGCCGGCGTGATCCAGGGAGGGTTCCTGGCGGCGATGCTCGATGACACATTGGGACCGGCCTTGGTCGCGACCCTGGAAGAGGGGAAGTTCGCGCCGACACTGGATCTGCACGTGCAGTTTCTACGGCCCGCGTTCCCCGGGCGGCTTGTAGGGCGTGGACGGATCGTCAAGCGCGGAGCAGATGTTTGTTTTCTCGCCGGTGAGCTTCTCGGCCCCGATGGACGAGCCGTGGCCGTGGCGTCGGCGACCGCGCGGATAAAGTCCATTCCGTCCGATGAGGGCTGAGGGCAGCGCGGAGCGGGGCGTCCCGGCTCAGGTCGGTGAGGCTTCGATCACGCGGTAGCCGAACGGTGGTATGGGCTCGGATATCCGGTCCAGATTGAATCCGGCGGCCTTGAGCAGAAGCAAGAACTCGTTCTCGGTGCGTTCGCGTCCACCGGTGACGACCAGCATCAGGATGTCGCGGAGGTACCAGTGGGTCTCGTTGAACCCGGCGACGGCCCTGTCCGGAAGCGTCCGCTCGACGAGGAGCACACGCCCGTCTGACGGCATGGCGGTGCGGACGCCGCGGAGGATCGCGGTGGACTGCTCGTCGTCCCAGTCGTGCAGGATCTCCTTCAGCAGGTAGGCGCCGGCGCCCTCCGGAACCTTGTCGAAGAAGTCGCCGGCGACCACGCGGCAGCGCTGCCCGACTCCCGCGGCGGACAGTGTGGCGTCGGCGTCGGCGAGGCCGGTCCGGACGTCGAAGAGCACGCCCTGGAGGTCCTGATGGGCTCGCAGGATGTGGGTGAGGAGGGTGCCGTCCCCGCCGCCGATGTCGACCACTTCCCGGAACCTGCCGAAGTCCGCGGCCGCGAGGATGCCGGGCGCCGAGTCGCGGGTGTGCTCGGCCTGGGAGCGGTTGAAGATCGCCGCGCGGTCTGGATTGCGCGCGTAGTAGTCGGTCCAGCTCACGCCGTGGGCCAGATCCCAGGCCGTGGTTCCGGTCCGCAGGCCGGGCACGAGCTGGTCCCAGCTCCGCGAGGCTTCCGGACCGCAGGCCATCAGCAGGGTGCCCCGTACCGAGTCGGGCGCGTCCGTGCGGAGCGGCTGCCCGAGTTCGGTGAGATCGAAGTGGTTGGTCCCGGTCTGGACGAGGACGCCTTGTCCGGTGAGGGCGAGGAGGAGGCGTCGCAGGGACGGCGCGTGGGCGCCGGTCCGTTCCGCCAGTTCGCCGGTGGTGTGCGAGCCCGCGGCGACCAGGTCGGCGATGCCGAGCTCGGCCGCCGCGTAGAGCGTCTTCGCCGCCATCATCTGGAGCAGCGGTGCCAGGAGCAGCACGGATGAGGGCAGGGCTGGGGCGGCCTGGTCCTGCCGCTCGGCCTCCGGGTCAGCCATGGAGCGCCAGCTCCCCGTCCACCGCGCGGCGGCGCGCGCGTTTCACATCGGCCTTGATATTTCTCATCGTCACCTTCCGATGGAAATAGTGGTAGCCACGGGTTATCGCGTAGTCGACGCATTCCCGGCTGTCGGTCCTGAAGTAGGTGACGAAGTCGTTGACGGCGTCGTCTCCGAGCAGATGCAGGGGCTCGTGCCTGACCGGAATCGTCCCGAAGTCGGTGAACCACGAGAGGATCTCCTGCCGGATCACACCGGCGACGAAGTCGAATCCCATCGAGTGGGACAGGACGGCGCAGTTGCGGAGGATGATGCCCAGCAGGAGGTCGCCCCGGAACGCCTTGTCGACCGCGATGTTGTTCACTTGGAGAACGCTCTTCCCCGCGGCGCCGGGGATGATCCGGTGCAGCGCCGAGTCCGGCGCCACCGGGGTGAGCCGGAAGATGGCGACCAGCTCGCGATCGAACGTGATCTTGTAGCAGGTGGACGCGGTGTCGGGGAGGAACTCGTCGCTGTAGAGGCCGAGCGGTCTCAGCGCGTTCTTCAGAAAATCGCGGTATTCGTCGATCTCCTGCGCCTCCGCGACTTCATGGGTCTGGTATTGCTGCAGCTCCCGTAAGACCTCCTCGTCTCTGGGAGCCGCGGCGTAGGTGGCCGTGGTCGTCGGATCGCCATCGTCAAGGACGGCGATTGCTTCGAGCGGCAAGGAGGCTCTCCCTTGTAATCGGTTCCGTAAAAGACGTGGAAGACGTGGAAGACGTGAAGGGTGGACGCATGAACGCATGAACGCGTGGACGCGATGGTTAGGCGCTGGCCAGCACGTCGCGGAACATCTGGGCGTAGTAGTAGATGGTCATCCGGCGGCCGTGGATGACCTCGTCCAGATCCGAGTCCTTGAGCAGCAGTTCGTTGACGGCCTGCTTCACGTCCTCGATATGCCGGGCGTCGAATCCGCCATGGCTCTTGATGAAGGTGACCTGGTTCTTCTCCAGGCCGTACGTTTCCCGCAGTACCTGGGCCATTGACTTGCCGAGCTCCGCGCCGAGACCTTCGGTCAGGCTCGCGACGCCGAGAATGCCGAGCGGGCTTCCGTAAGTCGCCATGTAGTAGTTCTGTGAGATCAGCCCCCACGATCCGCGCATTGGCGGAACCGCCAGGACCTCCTCGGCGTTCTCGCCCAGGTTCTGCAGGTCCCTGACGCACAGCAGGTCGTGGTTGTTCTCTTCCTGGACCTGCTCGAAGAACCAGTCGCGCAAATCGCGGTAGTTGTCGTCGAGCCGGGCTCCGGCCAGCGACAGCATCCGGGAGGTGTGGCGGACCATGTGGTAGGTCTCGCGCAGGTAGGCCACGTAGTGCTCGCGCTTCATCTGGCCGCCGACGACGGTCTCGATGAGCGGGTTCTGCCCGATCTCGCTGTCGAACTCGCTCTGGGTCGCGGCGAGGAGCGTCTCGAAGTTGGTCATCGCGAGGGTCCTTTCGGTTCGGTTTCCGGAATGGTGATGTCCTGCCGGACGGCGCCGGCGGTGGTTCGTGTCAGGCGGGGATAGGGCGCAGGGCCTCCGGCCAGGGCAGCAGGCGGTAGACGCCGGTCGCGCGGGCGAGGGTCTGATCCTGCGCGTCCGTCAGGCGCGCTTCGAGAAAGGCCGACTTGCCGAGCATCGAGGTGACGCGTCCTTCGCCGAAGAGCTTTCCGACGGGAACCGGCCTGATGAAGTCCGTGGTCATGGAGACGGTGGTGGGGAGGAACCGCGCCTCGTAGAGTCCGACGACCGCCGATCCCATGCATTCGTCCAGCATGGCGGTGACGAATCCGCCGTGAACCGTGCCGCCGGGGTTGACGAATTCGGTCGCCGCATGGAAAGAGAGGTGAATTGCCTGAGCCTCTTTGTCGAGCCTCAGCAGGGTCCATCCGATCAGCTTCGCCACCGGCGGCACATCGCCGGGCAGACGGTCGTACACGGTTTCTTCGTCGCTCTTCAGGTCGGCCAATCCAGGGACTCCTTTTCTCTTGAGCCGGGGCTCACCGTCCGCTCGGGCGTGTCGGCGGGGGGAGGCGGGGGACGTATCCAGGAAGCAGATCCGGATACACGCTGGATCATCGATTGCGACTCTTACTCGTGTCAACGGCTGTGGTTTGGCGTCTTGTGGACAAAGCCGCATTCTTCGATTCACAGCAGCTAGAAGAGACCTTTCTTCTCCCTGCAATTTTCGGAACTTGACCCCGCTCATGGCTGCTGCTAGCAACTCGACTTCCGGTGCAGGTTTTGGCACCTTGACCCGTCAGTGCCAGGGCCTGTACGGTTCAAAAGTTTGCCGCCCCTCGCCGGTGACTACGAATTGTTCCTCGCCCGCTACCGCCCCGGCCGGGCGGACACAGTGCCCTGATCTCTGTGAGATGAATATGCGCAGGTTGGGGCGGTGGCGCGTTGTCGAGTCCTCACTCAGAGGGGCGAAGGATTTGTGCCTCTTACCTGGCAAGGGTGACGCCGCGCCGAAGTCCGGCGACATTGTGTGATCATCTGGTGGTTTGTCGCGCATTGGCGTCCCTGTCATGATGAGTTGATCAGAGTCGGCCGCTCGGTTCGGACGAAAGGTTCCGTCCATGGGGGAAGGCAGCCCACCGTCGGGCGTCGACGTCACCGTTCCGAATGTCGCTCGGATGTATGACTACTACCTGGGCGGAAAGGACAACTACGCCGCCGACAGGGAGGCGGCGGAGAAGGTCATCGCGGTGATGCCGGGGTCGCAGGCCGGGGCGCGGGCCAACCGGGCGTTCCTGGTGCGGGCGGTGCGGTATCTGGCCGCCGAGGCGGGAATCACGCAGTTCCTTGACCTGGGAGCGGGGCTGCCAACTCAGAACAACGTGCACGAGGTGGCGCTTTCGGTGAACCCGGACGCCCGGGTCGTCTACGTCGACTGGGACCCGGTGGTCTGCGCGCACAGCCGCGCACTGGTGCGGACGCCGCACAATGTCGGCGTGGTCGAGGCGGATCTGCGCCGTCCCGAGACGGTTCTGCGGCATGAGACGACCCGGGCGCTCCTCGACTTCAGTCGCCCGGTGGCGGTGATGATGGTGTCCATCCTGCATTTCGTCGACGGTTCCGACGACCCGCAGGGCATCGTCGCGCAGTACCGGGACGCGACCGCGGCGGGGAGCCATCTGGCCGTTTCCCATCTGACCGGGGACCTGCTGGAGAAGGCACGGCCCGAGGAGACCGCGCGGGCCAAGGAGATCTACCGCCGCACCGCCACCCCCGTCCACCTGCGGACACACCGGGAGATCCACGAACTGTTCAAGGGCTATGAACTCGTGGATCCCGGGCTGGCGTGGCTCACCGGCTGGCGTCCCGACGAGCCCGGCCCGGACCGTTCGACCGTGGTGCGGCTCAAGGAGCGGTCCGGCGCGACGGCCGAGGAGGCGCCCGGTTACGGTGGCCGTATCCCGGCGTACGCGGGTGTGGGCCGCAAGCTCTGAGCGCGCGAGGAGGCGGCTTGCCAGGATCGGCCGACATCGACCTGTCCAAGGGCGCCTTCTGGGCCGCCCCCTACGCCGAGCGTGCCGCCGCGTTCGGGGTGCTGCGTCGTGAGAAGCCGATCGGGTTCTTCGCGGAGCCGCGCGTGCGGTGGGCGAAGCGGGGCCCGGGGTTCTACGCGGTGACCCGTCACGCGGACGTGGTCGAGGCCAGCCGGAGGCCGGAGGACTTCTCCAGCGCCGAGGGCGTGATGGTGTTCGAGCGGCCCCCGGAGTCGATCGAGTTCTTCGACTCGATGATCAACATGGACGACCCGCGGCACGCGCGGCTGCGCCGGATCGTGTCCCGGGCGTTCACCCCGAACATGATCAAGCGGCTGGACGGCGAGATCCGGCGGGTGGCGTCCGAGATCGTGGACGGCCTCCCGCGGCGCGGCACGTTCGACGTCGTCACCGACGTCGCCGAGCGGCTGCCGCTGACCATCATCTGCCGGATGATGGGCGTCCCGGAGAGCCGGCACCGGTTCGTCGCCGAACGCACCAACATCATTCTCGGCGCGGGCGACCCCGAATACACCCCGGACAAGGCCGAGAGCGAACCCGCCGCCCTCCTCACCGCAGCGGCCGAGCTGGCGGGAATGGTCAAGGAACTGGCCGCGGAACGCGCCGGCGACCCCGGCGACGACCTGACGTCCAAGCTCGTCAACGCCAATATCGACGGCGAGAAACTGACCGCCAGGGAACTCGGCTCGTTCTTCGGCATCCTGTTGCAGGCGGGCAACGAGACCACCCGCACGGCGATCTCGCACGGGCTCATGCTCCTCACCGAGCATCCGGAGCAGAAGCGGCGGTGGGCCGGGGACTTCGACCGGTACGCGGCGACCGCGACGGACGAGATCGTCCGCGTCGCCTCGCCCATCATCTACATGAGGCGCACCGCGACCCGGGACTGCGAACTGAACGGCCACCATTTCAGCAAGGGCGACAAACTACTGCTGTACTACTGGTCGGCCAACCGCGACGAGACCGTTTTCGACGACCCCGAGCGGTTCGACATCACCCGTTCGCCCAATCCGCACCTCGGCTTCGGAGCGCCCGGGCCGCACTACTGCCTGGGCGCGCACCTGGCCCGCAGCGAGGTCACGGCCATATTCCGGGAACTGCTCGGCCGCGCGCCCGGCGTCCACGCCGCCGGAGCACCGGACCGGCTGCGCTCGAACTTCCTCAACGGCATCAAACACCTGCCCTGCTCCCTTTCCTGAACCGGCCGGACCGCAGCGGTGATACCGGAGACGGGGAATGCGCGAGGCTATCCGCGGTTCGCCTCCGCGAACAGTTGGGGGCGGGCGAACCAGTCGGCATCGAGCCTCTCGCCCGTCAGCGACTCCAGGGTGGCCAGGGCGATCTCCCAATCCAGATCCGGGCCCGTGTAGGTGTTCGCCATAATGCGGGAACGGAGGTCGCCCAGCGCGTGGAGGTGACCGGTCAGAGCCTCCGGATCGGTGCCGAGCCGGTCCAGCGGGAACAGCGTGTCCACCTCGGTGATCAGCTCGCCGTCCGCGAGATAGTAGAGCCTGCTGAAGTTGTTGATCAGCCAGAAGACCGAATGGACCGTGGCGCCCTGGCTCAGCCGCTGCAGCACGTCCACCTCGGCCGTGGCGCCGCCGTACCCCAGAATGATGATCGCGTCGCCGCGCTGTTCGAGAAAGACCGCGTCCTCGTCGTAGTCGGTCTCGGCCGGCGGGCGTGTGGTCAGCGCCTCCGGGTCACCGTTCAACCGGCGTACCACTTCGTGCACCGTCAACCCCGCCTGGTGGGGACGGACCACCGTCCACGACAGGTTTTCCGGGGGGTACACCGAAGTGCGGTTCAGGTGGTCGAGCAATTGCACGTAGTGCTCGATCTGCTCCGGTACCGGACCCGCCATGGTCAGCTCCTCCTATGGCCAAGCGTCGCCCGACCCTACCGCCGAGATCACCTGCCGATCCGCGTTTCCCTTTCACGTTCCGGTGCCATTCGAGGAGGTCTCCGATAGGCGGGTCGGCGCGATGGACGCGGCGGGGAAGGGGATCGCCGCGTCCCATCCGGTCCGGTTCGCGCGGCGCGGTGCGCAACGCGATCGTCGAGCCTAGACCCGGCGGCGCCTCGATGTGGGCGGACGGTCAGTCGGCGGTGCGCTTGACCATGCCTTCCACGGCGGGGTCCAGGCCCCAGGTGAAGATCGTGTGCGGGTGGATGCGGATCAGGTCCTCGCCGGAGCGAGGGCCTCGTGGGCCGTCCTCGACGATCGTCTCGGCGCGTCCGCGCACCTCGATGCCGCGTACCCGCCAGGGCCGGACGGAGGCCAGGTCGTCGATGACGAGCGCCACCTGATCATTGCCCTGGACGTTGCGGTACTTGCGGGACTTGGCGAGGTTCCAGCCGCGGATGTCGAACGTGCCGGTGTCGGCGTTGTACGCGTACCCGACCGGATTGTTCTGCGGGTCGCCCTTGGGGCCGACCGTGGCGAGCCGGGCGAGGCGCTGCGTGGCCAGGTATTCGCGTTCGATGTCAGTGAGGATCATGGCTCCAGCATGGAACCTCGACTCACCTTGAGGTCAAGCGCGGTATTTGAGGACAGTTGGCCCCTGTGATACGTGCTACTTCTGTGCTTATCGTGGTGTTTGCGGTGAACTGAGGTTCTGGTGCGGCGGACTCCACTCGCGAAGGTCGCACCATGCCGGAATCACCCCGTCCACCGCCTGACCGCGCCGCACGCCGGTACCGCGGTCTCCTCTCGGTCCTCGCCGCCCTGGCCGCGGTCCTGCTCGTCGGTCTCGTCACCTCCTCGTGCGGGTCGGGCTCCGGGGAGTCAGAGCGGGTCGCCCCGCGTGAGACGAGCGCACCGCCCTCCACCGTCCCGCCGAGCACGCCGGAGACACCGCCTCCGCGCGGGCCGTCGACTCCGGAGCCGGGCGCTGCCGACGGCGTCGACCCGCGTTTCGACACGTGCGCGCAGGCCAACGCCCACGGGTACGGTCCCTACGTCCGGGGCTGGGACCCCGAATACCGCTGGTACGAGGACCGGGACCATGACGGCGTCGACTGCGAGCCCTGGCTGACAGACCTGCCGACCTGGAGCCCCGACCCGGAGCAGAGCGTGCCGCCGCTTCCGTCGCCGCCGTCGCCGAGTGAGCCGCCGACCGACGTGCCACCGCCCTCGGAGCCGAGTGACGGGCCGTCCGATCAGGACACGAGCACGGAACCGGCCCCGCCCCCGAGCGAGGAGCCGTCGTCGCCGGAGACCGAGACGCCGTCGGAGCCGGAGCCGCCCGATCAGGGACCGGGCGAGGAGCCCTCAGCGCCGGGTTCCGGCGATCAGCCCTAGACCGCCGGGCGCCGGGGGACGAGTGAGGTGATCAGGTTGCGGAGGGGCCGGGACATCTCGTCCGGCAGGTCGTCCAGCGGGTACCAGCGCGCCTCGAGGATCTCCGCCGGGTCGAGGTCGAGGCGCCCGCCGATCACGCGGGCCTCGTAGTACGCCTCGACGCGGTGCCGGAAACCGCTGGCGACCGCCACCGGCGGACCGCTGACCTTCACCTCGAGGGACGTCTCCTCGCGCACCTCGCGGGCGACGCCGTCTTCGAGGCGCTCACCGGCCTCGACGTAGCCGCCGGGCAGCCCCCAGGCGCGGTACGCGGGCCAGAGGCGGTGCCGCAGCAGCAGGATCCGGCCCTGGTCGTCACGGACGATCCCGCCCGCGTACACCAGGAACGTCCGGTGCCGGAGCCGGGCGAGCCGCCACTGCACCCGTCCACCGAGGCGTATCCAGGCCCGCGCGATCAGGCGGTGCGCCACCGAGCCGTCGCGGCCACGCGCCCGGAGAGCGGCGAACCGGATCTTCATTGCCAAATGCTAGCCGCCGCCACCGCCGTGACCATCGCCGCCACCGGTCCGCCACGCTCACCGGCCGCCGCGCCCATCACGGTCACTGCCCGTTGTCGTCTCCGGCGGTGCGGGGGACGTGATCGTGCGTTCAGAAGATGTGGTTCTGGCCACATTGAGGGCGTATCGGGATCTTGGACGGTTGCTCGGATCGTCCCTCAAGACAGGGGGCCGGAATTCGGGGAGGCTGCGTGACCACGATGGAGCGAGCTGAGGCGCGGGCCGGTTCGGCGGCGGACGCGAGACGCCGGGGACCCGTCCGGGTGATCCGGAAGGTCGCCGTGGCGGTCGCGGGGACCGCGATGATCCTGGCGGGTGTCGCGATGCTGGTGCTGCCGGGGCCCGGCGTCGTGGCGATTCTCGCCGGGCTCGGCCTGCTCGGCACGGAGTTCCCCACCGCGCGCCGGATCAGCGGGCGGCTGAACGGCTACGTCCGCACCGCCTGGCACAAGGTCAGGACGGCTGCGGCGCGCCGGGACCGCGCGGCCTGACCGCGCGGCCTGACGGCGGGCCGGGTCAGTCGGTGACGCGCAGGACGCGGAGCTGGTCGGCGACCATGCGGTAGTAGCCGACGAGGGTGACCAGCTCGTAGAGGCGGGTGAGGCCGAGGGTTCCGGTGGCCTCGGTGAAGCTGTCGTCGGTGAGGTCGCCGCTGGCCGCCAGCTCGCGGGCGGCGGCGAGGACGGTGGCCTCCAGCGGGTCGTCCAGGCGGCAGTCGGCGCCCGCGCGGACGGCGGCGATCTGCTCCTCGGTGAGGCCTACCTTGAGGCCCGCGTGGCTGTGGACGGCCCACTCGTACTCCGAGCGCTCGTGCGCCGCGACCGCGAGGATCGCCAGTTCCTTCTGCCGCGGTGTGAAACCCGTCCCGTAGCGGACGACGGTGCCGAGTTCCTGAAGGGCGTTGCCGAGTTCCGGGCTGAGCAGCATGCCGTTGAACGGGCCGCGCAACCGTCCCTCCTCGTCGGCGAGCGGGAACGGGCGGCTGCCGGTGGCGCGGGCGCTGTCCAGCAGACGGTCGTAGAGCTCGCGCTGCTCGGCGGTCAGGTCCGCGGGCCGGAACGCGTCGACGCGGGCAGGCATGTAGGTCCCCCGATGAGTGTGGTGGTGAGTCATGGAGCGGCGGCGGCGGTCGCGCCGCCGGTGCGGAAGGTGCTGTGGTAGGCGAAGGCGCGGCGCTCGTCGGCGGTGACCGTGCGCATGATCTCGGCGCGCCAAGGGGTGCTGGTCGCGGCGCGGTAGGCGTCGGTCGCGAAGACACCCGGATCGTCGATCTCGTGCAGGGCGAGGAAGCGGGGCGCCTTCCCGTCGACGAGGACGTAGCGGCGGGTCCTGCGCCAGCCGGGAAGCGCGTGGAGGGACGGGATGTGCTCCTCGTCGTACCAGGCGTCGAAGCCGGGTTCCCGTGCGGGCTCGACCGTCATGGCCCGGGCGAGCAGGAGCGGCGGGGGCCCGGCGGCGGGCGCGCCGTGGTCGTCCACCAGCTCGTAGATGCGGCGGTCGAGGGTCTCCAGCGCGGACATGACGGCGGTCTCCCGCGCGCTGCGCCGCTCGCGCAGGCGCCGGTAGCCGGGCGTATGGAGAACCTCCAGGTCGAGGTCGTACCATGCGAGCCAGGACGGCGCCTCGCCATCGGCGGCGCGGTACCGGTGACCTTGGTGGACGCCCGGCAGGGCGAGCCGGGCGGGGCCGTGCTCGTTGTCGTACCAGTCGTGGAACCCGGCCTCGTCGCCGCCGCGCGGTTGCGACAGGACGTAGAGCAGACCTTCCGTCACGATGGGCCTTCCGTCGATCGGCGGGTTGTTCTGGCGGGCGTCCAGGGCCGTCCGGCGCGTCCCGGGTGCCCGGGCGCGGCCCGGGTGCCGGAGACTAGGTGCTGTCCGCCGGAATCTGTTCTACTGACGAACGTTCGTGCGTCGGTAGTTTACTTTGGAGTCGGGAGTCAAGGAATGTCAAGGCAGGACCCGGATGTGATCGACTCGGTCGAGAAGGCGTTCCGCGTGCTGGAGGCGTTCTCGGCCGACCATCCGACGCTGACCGTGAGCGAGGCCGCCGACCTCACCGGCCTGTCCCGGGCGACCGCCCGGCGCATCCTGCTGACCTGCGTCCGGCTCGGGTTCGCCGAGGTGGACGACCGGCGGTTCCGGCTCCTGCCGCGCGTCCTGCGCCTCGGATACGGGTACCTCGCCTCGCTGCCGATCTGGGAGCGGGCCCAGCCGCACATGCGCCGGCTGGCGGAGGAGGTGCGCGAGTCGTGCTCGGCCGCCACGCTGGACGGCGAGGAGATCGTCTACGTCGCCCGCGTGCCGGCCAAGCGCAGCATGTCGATCGTCCTGAACGTGGGCTCGCGGCTGCCGGCGCACCCGACGTCCATGGGGCGGGTGCTGCTCGCCGCCCTCCCGCCGGACCGCCTGCGCGAACGCCTCGGCGAGATGCGGCTCGACCAGCTCACCTCGCACACGATCACCGACCCGGACGCGCTGGCGGCGGAGCTCGTCAAGGTGCGCGAGCAGGGCTACGCGGTCGTGGACGGCGAGCGCGAGGAGGGCGTCCGCTCGGCCGCGGCGCCGGTGCGCGACGGGTCGGGCGCGGTGATCGCGGCCATCAACGTGTCGGCCAACGCGGGCCGGGTCTCGGTCACCGAGCTGCACGAGCGGTTCGTCCCGCTGGTCGTCCAGGCGGCCGACGCCATCTCCCGCGACATCGACTTCGTCCCCTCAAGCCTGTCTCTTATA
>NZ_VCKW01000008.1 GCF_005889715.1 Actinomadura soli | reverse complement strand
GCCTTGGGGGACGGTTGCGGGACCTTCGGCCATGATCTCGGCGGGACGCTTCCGGCAGAGTCGCCTGGGAGGGCCGATCCGCGCCGGATCGGCGACGACCCTGGAGGGGACGCCGTGCCGAAGCTCGTCTATGACTTCGCCGAAGGCGGCAAGGATCTGAACGATCTGCTGGGCGGGAAGGGGGCGAACCTCGCCGAGATGACCGGTCTGGGCCTGCCGGTCCCCCCGGGGTTCACGATCACGACCGAGGCGTGCCGGGCCTATCTCGCCGCGCGCCGGGAACCCGCGGGACTGCAGGAGGCGGTGAGCACGCGTCTGGCCGTACTGGAGGGCAAGGCGGGACGGGCGCTGGGGGAGCCCGCTGACCCGTTGCTGGTGTCGGTGAGGTCCGGCGCGAAGTTCTCCATGCCGGGGATGATGGACACCGTCCTGAACATCGGGCTCAACGACGTGTCGCTGGCGGGGCTGGCCGCGCGGACGGGTGAAGCCCGGTTCGCCTGGGATTCCTACCGCCGCCTCATCCAGATGTTCGGCAAGACCGTCCTGGGCGTGGCGGGTGAGCGGTTCGAGGGGGCGCTGGACAAGGCCAAGCGGCACCGGGGCGTCGCCGCCGACACCGACCTCGGCGTCGAGGAGCTGAAGGTGCTGGTCGAGGAGTTCAAGGGCATCGTGCTCGCCCAGGCGGGACAGCCCTTCCCGCAGGATCCGCGCACGCAGCTGGACATGGCGATCCGCGCGGTCTTCGACTCATGGAACGGTGAGCGGGCCAGGCTGTACCGCAGGCGGGAGCAGATCCCGGACGGTCTGGGCACGGCGGTCAACGTCATGGCGATGGTGTTCGGCAACCTGGGCATGGACTCGGGCACCGGCGTGGCGTTCACCCGCGACCCGGGAACGGGCCGCGCCGGCGTCTACGGCGACTACCTGCGCGACGCCCAGGGCGAGGACGTGGTCGCCGGGACCCGCAACACGGTCCCGCTGCAGGAGCTGGAGCGCATCGACCAGCGCTCCTACGACCATCTCCTCCAGATAATGCGGACGCTGGAGAACCATTACCGCGACCTGTGCGACATCGAGTTCACCATCGAGCGCGGCAAGCTGTGGATCCTGCAGACCCGCGTCGGCAAGCGCACGGCCGAGGCCGCGTTCCGGATCGCCGTCCAGCTCGCCGATGAAGGGCTCATCGGCATGGCCGAGGCGGTCGGCCGGGTCGGCGGCGACCAGCTGGGGCGGCTGGCGTTCCCGCGCTTCGAGGCGGACCCGGCCGCCCGGCCGATCACCACCGGGATCGCGGCCTCGCCCGGCGCCGCGGTCGGCCGGGCGGTCTTCGACCCGCGGACGGCCGTGGAACGGGCGCGCGGCGGCGAGCGGGTCGTGCTGGTGCGCCGCGAGACCAATCCCGACGACCTGGGCGGCATGATCGCCGCCGTGGGCATCGTGACCAGCCGCGGCGGCAAGACCTCGCACGCGGCGGTCGTCGCCCGGGGCATGGGCACCACCTGCGTGTGCGGGGCCGAGGAACTGGACGTCGACACCGCGGGCCGCCGGTTCACCGGCCCCGGGGGAGTGGTCGTCGCCGAAGGCGACGTGATCTCCGTGGACGGTTCCAGCGGCGCCGTGTACCTGGGGGGGCTGCCGGTTGTGCCGTCCCCTGTCGCCCGGTACTTCGAGGGCGAGCTCGACCCGCGGAGCCCGGAGGCGGGCGAACTGGTGGCGGCGGTGCACCGGATCCTGTCGCACGCCGATGCCGTGCGGCGGCTGGAGGTCCGGGCCAACGCCGACACACCGCAGGACGCCGCCCGGGCACGCCGCTTCGGAGCGCGGGGCATCGGGCTGTGCCGTACCGAGCACATGTTCCTAGGGGAACGGCGTCCGCACGTCGAGCGGCTGGTCCTCGCCGACACCGACGCCGAACGGGAGGCGGCGCTGGAGGCGCTGCTCCCGCTGCAGCGCGCGGACTTCACCGCGATCCTGGCGGAGATGGACGGCCTGCCGGTCACGGTGCGGCTGCTCGACCCGCCACTGCACGAGTTCCTGCCCGACCTGACCGAACTGTCGGTGCGCGTGGCGCTGGCCGACGCCCGGGGCGAGCCGGTCGAGCGCGACCGGCGGCTGCTGGCCGCCGTGCGCCGCCTGCACGAGCACAATCCGATGCTGGGCTTGCGCGGTGTGCGGCTCGGCCTGGTCATCCCCGGACTGTTCACCATGCAGGTACGGGCCCTCGCCGAGGCCGCGGCCCAACGCGCGAGGGCGGGCGGCGACCCGCGCGGGCAGATCATGATCCCGCTGGTCGGCGCGGTGCGGGAGCTGGAGATCGTCCGCGCGGACGCCGAACGGATGCTCGCGGAGGTGGCCGCCGAGACCGGTGTCGCGCTCGACATGCCGATCGGCACCATGATCGAACTGCCACGGGCCGCGCTCACCGCCGGGCGGATCGCCCGGGCCGCGCAGTTCTTCTCCTTCGGCACCAACGACCTCACCCAGACCACCTGGGGCTTTTCCAGGGACGACGTCGAAAGCGCGTTCTTCAACGTCTACCTGGACAAGGGCGTCTTCGGCGCCTCACCGTTCGAGACCCTGGACCGCGACGGCGTCGGCCGGCTGATCGAGATGGCCGCGGCCGAGGGCCGGGCCCGGCGGCCCGATCTCGAACTGGGCGTCTGCGGCGAGCACGCCGGGGACCCGGCGTCGGTGCGGTACTTCCACCGGGTGGGACTGGACTACGTCTCCTGCTCCCCGTTCCGGGTGCCGATCGCCCGCCTGGAGGCCGGTCGAGCGGCCGTCCAGGACACCGCGACGCTGAGGATGGGCGATGACACGCGCTGAGCGTCGCGTCGCCGCAGGGTGGATTGGGGAATGGAAGGGACCTTCGTCCTGCGGGCCGGGACCTACATCCCTACTCGCGTACCGCCGCCGGTCGCGATGGTGGAGGTACGCGACGGCGATGACCTGCCGTCATGGGGCATGGAGGCACTATGAGCGGCGCAGGGGTAGGCGTGGTGGGGACGGCTGTCCTGGAGGATCGGCTGCGCGAGCATCACCGGCGTTGCCTGCCGGCTTTGAGCAGGCTCAGGCTGCTGGCGCGGAACGGCTGGGAGGCCGACACCGGCGTGCGGGCCGCCACCGCGCAGGTCATGGCCGAGTTGGACGCGGCCGAGTCGATTCTGCTCGACGCCCTCTCGGGGAGCGTGCGCCGCGAGGCCGTTGCGCATTTCCTGTCCTGCCGCGTCAACCGGCTCGCGATCGTTGCCGAGCACGCCGCCGCGACGGCGGACGCCGGTGATCTGCCGGTGTTGCGACGCCTGCTCTACCAGTTCCACGCCCTGGCCGAGGCGATGTGGAGAGTGCAGTTGGGACTGCAGACGAACACGCCGCCTCCCAAGACCGGAACCGGGGGCCGCCCTCAGACCCCGGCCACGTGGGCGTAGGTCACTTAGCGTGACGTAACGGTAGGGCAACCCAGGCTCCGATCAGCCTGGGCATTCACGGCTCGGCGCATGCCCGGCGGGCGCGCCGGACACCGCCCGCCGCCCGGACGCGACGAGGGTGAGCACCGCCTCGCATTCGGAGACGTGCCCATTACCATCCGATCTTTCACCTTCCCGGCTCTGGTTCTGCGGCTTTGTGGGTAATACTGGCAGCGTGGCTGAGGAATCTGGCACCGGCCGGGACCGGGCGCAGTTGATCCTGCCGCAGTTGCAGTTGGACGAGTTGCTGGGCGAGCTCCAAGCGCGGCTGGAGACGGCGCGGTCGACGCGGGACCGGGTGCACGCGCTGCTGGAGGCCGTCGTCTCCCTGGGCACCGATCTGGACTTGGAGTCGGTGTTGCGGCGCATCATCGAGGCGGCGACCACGCTGGTCGACGCCCGTTACGGCGCCCTTGGCGTGATCAGCGAGGAGGGGGAGCGGCTGGTCCAGTTCGTCACGGTCGGTGTCGGCGAGAAGGAGATCGAGGCGATCGGGCAATGGCCGGAGGGCCACGGCATCCTGGGGCTGCTGATCCGTGAGCCGCATTCGCTGCGGTTGCCGGACCTGGGGGAACACCCTGCCTCCAGCGGGTTCCCGGCGAACCATCCGCCGATGCACTCGTTCCTGGGGGTGCCGATCCGGGTGCGCGACGAGGTGTTCGGCAACCTGTACCTGACCGAGAAGGCAGGCGGCGGGGAGTTCGATCAAGAGGACGAGGTCGTGGTGACCGCGCTGGCCACCGCGGCGGGGGTGGCGATCGAGAACGCGCGGTTGTATGAGGAGACGCGGCGGCGGGAGCGGTGGCTGGAGGCGTCCAGGGAGATTTCCACGGCGCTGCTGTCGGGCACCGACCCGGACGAGGTGACGGTGATGGTGGCGCAGCGCGCCCGGGAGATCGCCGACGCCGACCTGGCGACCGTGGCACTGGCCGAGGAAGGCGATCGGGAGTTCGTGGTGGAGACCGCCGAGGGCGAGGGAGCCGACCGGCTGCGGGGGTTGCGGGTGCCGCTGGACCATTCGGTGGCCGGTCCGGTGTTGGCCGACGGTGTCTCGTTGCGGGTGGCCGACGGCGGTGATGCCGCCCGTGAGGACAACGTGCCGACGCAGGTCCCGATCGGGCCGCTGCTTGTGGTGCCGCTGGGGCTCGGCTCGTCCGCCCGCGGTGTCCTCTCAGTGATCAATACGCCCGGCGGTCCGGTGTTCTCGGAGGGGACGCAGCGGCTTCTGGAGGTGTTCGCCGCCCAGGCCGCGGTCGCGCTGGAACTGGCCGACCGGCGCCGGGACGCCGAGCGGCTGACCCTGCTGGAAGACCGCGACCGGATCGCCAGGGACCTGCACGACACCGTCATCCAGCGGCTGTTCGCGACCGCGATGACGCTGATAGCGACGCTGAAACTGGTGCAGCGCCGGGAGGCGGCGGTGCGGGTGCAGCGGGCGGTGGACGACCTGGACGACACGATCCGCCAGATCCGCTCGTCCATCTTCGCGTTGCAGGGCCCCGAGGTGGGGGAGGAGTCGCTGCGCAGCCGCGTGCACGCGCTGGTCGACATGACGGCGGAGCAGCTGGGGTTCGCGCCGTCGGTGCGGCTGGACGGGCTCCTGGACACGGCGGTCGACGACCTGACGGGTGAGCATCTGCTGGCCGTGGTGCAGGAGGCGCTGTCCAACGTGGCCCGGCACGCCCAGGCCACCCAGACGGCGGTGAACGTCGATGTCGGCGACGATGTCACCGTGCGGGTCGAGGACAACGGCGTCGGCATCCCCGAAGGCGGCCGCCGCAGCGGACTCCGCAACATCGATGAACGGGCCACGGCATTGGGCGGCTCGTGCACGGCCGAGCCGCGGCCGGGTGGCGGGACCACGCTGACCTGGTGCGTCCCACTCAAACCGGAGTGACCTGGTCAAGGGCCTGGCGATCGCCGCCCTAGCGGGTCCGCTCAGACGGTGTGGTGATCTCCGGCTTGACTCTCCGCCAGGTCGAGTAATCCCGGTCCGCCCCGCCCCGTGCAAGGGACTTTGGTCCCTAGCCCCCCGGTACCGGACCTCGGCGTTCTGGTCACACCGGGCCTGGGCCGGATTGTGTTCACGCTGCACGCCCTGCCGGCGATCCGGCTGGTCAACCACCTCGTTGACGGGGACGCCGTCATCCCCGGGTCGCCGGCGGGATGGACCACGTCATCTCCGTCCACGTCGACATGATCACCGGCATCCGGCTCGTGGAGAGATAGCCCCACCACGCTGAATGTCCGATCGCCGTCGCCGGCCGTCCCGGGGGGAGCCGGTCGGTCCTGCCGGAGAGCCGGGCCTTGTCAGCGGCGTACCACCGCCAGGGGACAGCGTGCGCTGTGGACGACTCTGCGGCTGACCGAGCCGAACAGTTGTTCCTTGAAGACGTCGCGGGCGCGGGCCCCGACCACCAGCAACTCCGCCTCGTCCCCCAGCGTGGCCAGGACCTCTGCCGGATCACCTCGATGTGCCTCTTCCGTGACGTCCACATCGGGGTTCCCGGCGTGGCGACCCGCCAGCACCGCCGCGGTCAGCCGGCGGACCTTCTCGGGCATACGCATGTCCGCGGGGTTACCGGGGCGAGCCTTGCCGGAAAGGACGTGGACGGTGCGGAGCTGGCGGCCCCGAAGAGCGGCCTCGGCGAAGGCGAATCTCAAGGCGTGCGCGGAGCGGTCGCTGCCATCGACTCCGACGACCACCGGGCCGCGTATGCGGCCGCGCCCTTCGGGGACGACGACGACCGGGTGCGGGGTATGGCCGACGACCTCGTAGGCGGTGGAAGCGGCCGGCAGTGTGTCGGCGCCTCCCGCGCCGTGGCCGCCCAGCACCGCAAAACCCACCCTGTCCGTCTCGGTCAGCAGCATGCGGGCGGGGGGACCGTGCAGGAGCAGCGGCCACACCTTGACCTCCGGGAATGCCTCCCTGAGACGATTGATCTCCTTGTGCAGGAGCTTCCAGCCGTCCTCATCGGACGCACCGGGCTCCGTGCGGTCGCCGGGGGCGGCGACGTGTACAAGGTTCAGCGGCAGGCGCCGCAGCCGGGTTGCGTCCACGGGGGTGGTGTACGAGTTTCCGCAGGTGAAGAGCGTGGCGTTGTGACGTGAGACGGCCACCGCGTAGATCCTTCGAGATGGATGATCAAGAACGAAGGAGAGAACGCGATGGCCGTGGACAACAGTGTGGACCCTGCCGAGTGGATCGCCGAGCAGATCGGGGCGTGTGAGCCGGATCTGCTGCGGTCGATGGTCAAGACGATGGCCGAGGCGTTGATGAGCGCGGAGGCCGAGGCCGTCTGCGGTGCCGGCTATGGCGAACGCTCCGAGGAGCGGGTCAACCGCCGTAACGGGTACCGGTCCAGGGACTGGGACACCCGGGCCGGCACGGTGGAGTTGGCGATCCCGAAGCTGCGGTCGGGGTCCTACTTTCCCGAGTGGCTGTTGGAACGGCGGCGCCGCGCCGAGCAGGCCCTGGTCAGCGTGGTGGCCACCTCCTATCTCCTCGGGGTCTCGACGCGGCGGGTGGACAAGCTGGTGGAGCAGATGGGCATCAAGGGCATCTCCAGAAGTCAGGTCAGTGAGATGTCCAAGGTGCTGGACGCTCAGGTGGCCGCGTTCCGTAACCGGCCGCTGGAGGGCGGGCCGTACGCGTTTGTGTGGGTGGACGCCCTCACCCAGAAGGTCCGTGAGGGCGGCCGCATCGTGAACGTGCACGTGCTGGTGGCCACCGGCGTCAACGCCGACGGGCACCGCGAGATCCTCGGGATCGAGGTGACCTCGGCCGAGGACGGCGCCGGGTGGCTGGCGTTCCTGCGCGGGCTGGTCGCCCGTGGCCTGACCGGCGTGCAACTGGTCATCTCCGACGCCCACGGCGGCTTGGTCGAGGCGATCGGATCGACCCTGCCCGGGGCGGCCTGGCAGCGGTGCCGGACCCACTACCTGCGCAACCTGCTCACCCGCGTCCCCAAGTCCGCGCAGCCGTGGGTGGCCACGCTGGTGCGCACCATCTTCGACCAGCCCGCCGCCGAAGAGGTCGCCGCCCAGCACGTCCGCGTGGTCGACTCGCTGGAGACCAAGCACCCGCAGGCCGCCGAGCACCTGGACGCCGCCCGCGACGATCTGCTGGCCTTCACCGCTTTCCCGCGGCAACTGTGGCGGCAGATCTGGTCGAACAATCCCCAGGAGCGCCTCAACAAGGAGATCCGCCGGCGCACCGATGTGGTCGGGATCTTCCCCGACCGGGCCGCGATCATCCGCCTCGTCGGTGCGGTGCTGATGGAACAGACCGATGAATGGACCGAGGCCCGCCGCTACATGGGCCTGGAGTTCCTCGCTAAAGCACGCTTGCGGGTGATCGAAGACACCACACCCGACCCCAAGATCGACAAGCGGGAACTCACCGCTTAACCTGCAGAAACAGGATCACGCGGAGGCGACTCTTACACCACTCCGCTGGACGTGACCCGCAGCCGTGCGTCCTCCGCCGCCCACAATGCCGCGTCGGACGCGCATCGGGAGCCGTCCACCCCCGTCACGATCCCTTCGTACATCACATCGATCACTTCGATCACCTCGCCTCTCGGACCGACCGGCCAAGGATCCAAAGACCGGGCCTATCGCAGGATCCCGCCGACCATGTCCACGGCCAAGAGCCACAAGGCCCTTGTACCTGGGTCCTAAGTCCCCCCGGCCGGTCCGCATGACGCCGGTGCGCGAACCAACCGACTCCCCGGCCGCAACTGCCCCAGTCCGACGTGGTCAAGGCACCGAGAATCTGGTGCTGCGCCGTCGGATGGCGGCAGAGTTGAGCAATGGAACCGGAGCCGCCGGTCCACCACCTGGCGGGCCAGCCGTGCCAGCGGGACACCATCAGTGAAAGCACGGGCGCGCAACGCGGCGAACGCGTCCTGCAGACCGGTGCCGAGCTGGACCGCGACCATCTCGGTCGCCTGGTACACCTCGATCCGGCCCTCGCCGGGCCCGCCCAGCGGCCACGCGCCCTGATCCGGGACCGCCCCGTTCGGCGGGGTCTGACCGGCGGTCAGCATCACCACCACCGCCGTCCGGCACAGCGTCACCGCGTCGGCGACCTGCTCCCCGATCAACGAACCCGGCCTGGCCCGGTACAGGGTAAGGGTGCCAAGCCGGATCGCCCCCACCTGCAGCGGAAAGGCGAACGTCGCCCGGGCCCCGGCCGCCGTGGCCACCGGCGCGAACATCGGCCACCGGGATGCGCCGGCAGGCGAGGACACATCGGCGATCAGTATCTGGCCCCCGGAGGCCCCCGCCTCGATGGACGGGCCCTCCCCCAGGGTGAACTGCTGCTCCTCCAGGAGCGCGGCCACCGCATCGGTGGCGTGCGCCCGCTGTCGCCGGTCCGGCCGGGTCGCCACCGACAGCGCCGCCCCGTCCACCTCGACCGGCACCACGGCCGCCTGACACACATGTGCGGCCGATACCAGCTCACCATCCGCGCACCCGGCGACCAGCTCCCACAACCGGGCCGCCCGCGCCTCGCCCGCCGCCGGTATCGCCGCTCACCGCCTCACCCTGCCGAGGCGACCAGATGGCCACGCCCTCACCCCAGCTTCCCGAACGGCGTGGGCGAGGGTGAACACCAGACCACCGAGACATGACAAGGCAGGGGCCCCGCGCCTGCGACTCGGCAGGGACAGCACAGCGGGCGTAGGGTGACCAGGAGAGTCTTCATGATCCCGGCTCCGAGTGCGGGCCGGCGGCCGATCCCGTCGCTCCAGACCCCGGCGACATCTCACCATCCGATGTCAGCGGGAAACTCAAAGGAGCACGGTCATGAATCAGCCTCTCCGGCGTCGCCCGGACCAGCCGCCCGCGCCGGTGCCCGTCGCCGCGGGTGCCCCGGCGCACCCGGCCCCGGCGCCCGGCCCGGCGTCGCCGGGCGGGCTGGACCCGAGCGGGTTCCTCGGGATGGCCGAAGCGCCGGCGCTCCTCGGTGCCGGACCCGCCACGCCGGGCCGGTCGGCACGCGAACCTGCCCACCGCGCGCCGGCCGATCAGTGACGGGGGCGCCACCGCGCTCGGACGGCATCTCGACATTGTCTTGACGAACGACCCCTTCACTCCGGCAAGGAAGTGGTCTGCGATGCCGGAACCACACCAGGTACCCCAACCGCCGGTGGACGGCGGGTCCCCCGACATCACCGGGTTCGCCGACGCACTGGTCCGCCGAGTGTTCACCGTCAGCATGGGCCTGCACCAAGCCCTCGCCCGGCTCAGCACACCTCACGTCGACCACCGTCGGCACCGGCAACGGCCCGAACGCGGCGGCCAGTCCGCGCGACACGCCGGTCCGGCCTCAGCCGATCGTCCGGTCACTCAGGCAGAGGCCGAGCGGCTACGCCAGGCCCTGCGACAGGCGATCAGCGAGCTGGACGAGATGATCCACGACATCCGCGCCGTGGCGTTCACCAACGCCATCGCCTCACAGGCGCCAACAACCGTTGGCCCACTCGACGGGGGAACCAACGCCACAGCCCCGCTCTCGGCCGCCGGGCGGCGGAACGGCCACGCCGACCCCCACCTGCGAACCCAGGTCCGGAGGCGGCCGCCCTGAGCCGAAGTGAGGAGAACAGCGGGCGGGCCTCTCGCTCTTCGCCCGGGAGCACTCGCCAGTGGTCTGCTGCCGGCGGTCGGAGCCCCAGGCTCTCACCCGGGCTGACCTGTGTTGATGTCAACGCGTGTACATCATGGCCGCTTCGCTGCCACAGGGCAGGGCTTTCGAGTGGACGCGGGTGATCGATGCCCTGGGAGCGGCGCGGTCGTCTCAACGATATGCCGGATCCACCGGTGTGGGGGAGGTCGGCCGCGCTACGCGCCGCTGGACTGGTTCAGTACCGCGAATGCGGGAGGAGTCTTGGTCGCGGGGCCCACGCAAGCAGGATGGAGCGATTCCGGCGCCGCCCCCTTGGCGGCGCGGCGGGCTTGAGCCGGTCGAGGTGAACGGGGGGTAGCTGGAAGGGCCTGAAGGTCTCTGCTTTGAGGGGATGACGCCTCTGGTGGCCGGTGCGGGTCACGCGCGAGCGTGGAGGCATGGACGAGACATCGGGTGCCACGAAGGCGGAGACGCTGGCGGTGCTGCGCGGGCGGGTGCATGGGCTGCTCGCGGGTTGCACGGTGGCCGAATCGCTGTGGGCGCCGCAGATCGGAGGTGTCGACGACCGGAACCGTGCCAGTGCGCTGAACCTGGCCCATTACTGGGCGCTGCGCCGACACGACCTGCGCGAACTTCAGAGCGGACTGGCCGGGGTGGGGCTGTCGTCGCTGGGACGCAGCGAGTCGCACGTCCGGGCTTCCCTTGATGCGGTCTTGGCGGCTGTGGATGCGTTGCGCGGGCGCGCCGCCGCCTCCGGCGGGCCGGTCGCCGAGCGGCCCATCGGCCTGGCCGGCGGGCGTCGGCTGCTGCGGCGCCGGGCGGCGGCGCTGCTGGGACCCGTGCCGGCGGGACGGCGTTCGCGGATCATGGTGACGCTGCCGGGTACGGCCGCGGACGACGCACCGATGGTCCGTTCGCTGGCCGAGCACGGCATGGACCTGGCTCGTGTCAACTGCGCCCACGACGATCCCGAGGCGTGGGCCCGGATGATCGAGAAGGTGCGGTCCGCTGGCGCCGCAGTCGGCCGTGACATCGGCGTCGCCATGGACTTGGGCGGGCCGAAGCTGCGGACCGGGCCGCTGGCCGAAGGACCGCCGGTGGTCCGGCTGCGTCCGGCCCGCGACCCGCTCGGTCGGGTCGTCGCCCCCGCCCGGTGCCGGCTTGGTGCCGCCGGGCCCGCCGATCCGGGTGGTCCGCCTCTGCTGCCGGTGCCGGGCGCGTGGGCTGCGCGGCGCCGTCCGGGTGAGACCGTCCGGGTTCGCGACACCCGCGGCGCCGAACGCCGCCTGGTCGTCGAGAGCGCGGACGGCCAGGGCGTCACGGCGGCCTGCGACCACACCGCCTACATCGCCACCGGCAGCCTGCTGCGTGCGGACGGAGAGCCGGACGTGCCGGTGGGCCCGCTGCCGCCGGTCCGCCTGCATCTGACGTTGCGCGGCGGGGACACGCTGATCCTCACCCGGGACTGCCGTCCGGTACCGGTGACCGGGACCGCGCGCATCGGCTGCACGCTGCCGCAGGTGTTCGGGCACGTGCGGCCCGGGGAGAGCGTCTGGTTCGACGACGGGAAGATCGGCGGCATGGTCGCCGCGTCCGGGCCCGACGAGATCGAGGTTCTCATCACCCGGGCCGGCGGCGGTGGCTCCCGGTTGCGCGCAGGGAAGGGGATCAACTTCCCCGACAGCGCCCTGCCGGTGTCGGCCCTGAGCGAGCGGGACCGCGCGGACCTGCGGTTTGTGGCCGCCCACGCGGACCTGGTGGAGTTGTCCTTCGTGCGCGGGGCGGGGGACGTCGCGGACCTGCTGGACGCGCTGGACGCGCTGGGCGAGGACCGCCTGGGCGTCGTCATCAAGATCGAGACGGCGCAGGCGTTCCAGAACCTGCCCGAGATCTTGCTGACGGCGATGCGCCGCCCGCGCGTGGGCGTGATGATCGCTCGCGGGGACCTTGCCGTCGAGTGCGGCTACCAGCGGCTGGCCGAGCTGCAGGAGGAGATCCTCTGGCTGTGCGAGGCCGCCCACCTGCCGACGATCTGGGCGACGCAGGTCCTGGATCAGATGGCGCGCTCGGGCCTGCCGTCCCGGGCCGAGGTCACCGACGCGGCCATGAGCGCCCGCGCCGAGTGCGTGATGCTCAACAAGGGGCCGCACATCGTGGAGGCGGTGACCGCCCTGGACGACATCCTGCGCCGGATGAGCGGCCACCAGGACAAGAAGGACACGCTGCTGCGGCCGCTGAGGTCCTGGCAGCCCGTCCACGAAACAGGAGGGACCCCATGAGCCTGAGCGCGCAAGCCCAGCACGAACACAAGGCGCTGATCCGGCTGCGTGACCAGCTGGTGAGCGCCTACGGGGCCCAGGTCCCGGCCGAGGAGATCGGCGCGCTGATCGAAGCGGCCGCTGCGAAGTACGCGGCCGCCGCGGTCCGCGACTTCGTCCCCTTACTGGTGGAACGGGACGCTCGTGCCGCGTTGCGCCGTCGCGGCCGCGGCGGCGTCGGGCCCGCTGAGAGAAGTTGACACCGATGGCCGCCGCAGGTGGCATTGCTCGGCTTCGGCGAGATCGTTGAGCGGCCGTGGGCGATGAACGGGCTGCTGGGCGTCCGCCCGGTGGTCACCGCCCCGCCCGCCGCCGACCATCGGGCCACCGACGGGCACATCGGCGCCGCTCCTTGAAGCCGTGGACCGGCTACTGCAGACATCGGAGGAACTATGACGCCGCAAAAGGCACGTGAACTGGCCGCCCTTTCGCTTGAGATGGTCGCGCCAAACATCGATACCGCGCGAGTGGGCTGGGACGCCGATCTGCGCGAGGACCTCGGCCTCGATTCCCTCGACTTCCTCAGCTTCGTCGAGGGGTTGAGCGATGAGTCGGGTCTACGTATTGAGGAGGACGACTATCCAGAGCTGTTCACCCTGAACGGCTGCGTCGCCTACCTCACCCGCCAAGCTTGACCAGGGATCGTAAGCGGCGGTCACGTGAGCACGGTCAGAACGGTGCCGTGCGGCCACCCGATCATTCATCCCCGATCGGCCGGCTGCCGCATCCGAGCTCGGTCATCGACGGCGTCTACCGCGGTGAGCAATCGTTGGTCACCCTCGGTGAGGACGGGACTGTCCGTGCCTGGACGATGCCGGGTCCCGTCATCAACGGTCCGAACGATCCGGTGTTCGGTCTGAGCTTCGACGCCACGGGTCGCAGGCTCGGCGTCGCTGCCGGTGCGATCGACAACACCGTGACCATGTGGGATGTCGCCACGACTCAGCATCCGTTCCAGATCGGACGGATCGCACGGAACAGTCAGGACGCCCCTCCGTACTCCGGAGCGGGCACGCTGACCCCCAACGGGCGGGTGTTCGCGGTGGGCGACACCGTAGGCGGTGTCCAGGTCTGGGACTTCAGGGACCCGGCACGTCCGGTGAAGTTCGGCCCGGCTCTCTGACGAGATCGCTTCGCCTGGCCTCCCCGGCTATCGCGGTCGGGCCCGTGGGCCCCAGCAAGCGCCCCAGCGGCCGTCCTTGTGGACGCGATCACGCCCCGGTGAGCCAGCAGGCCGCTTCCCCGGTATCGATCAACCGAGTGGCTGGCGCCTAAGGGGAGCCGCCGCAGAATCCGCAGAACCTCGTCACTGCCCGGGTGGGTGCCTTCCGCAGCAGGTCAGCGAGTAGCGCCCCCGGCTGGCCAGCTCCCGCACTGGCTGCCGCGAAACCCGTTCCCGCGTGCCGCAGGACCTGCCGCAACACCCGGACCTGCCTGCCCGTCTGACACCGGGGGGGCTGTGTGCGAACGGCGGTCAGCAAGGCGCGACCGTCGAGGCCGGCCTGGGTGAGCCGGGAGACCGGGCGACTGGGCTGGCTGCACATCCGCACCTGCCGCCTGAGGTGCCCTAGATCTTCCGGGCAGGCCCCCAACTAGGGTTGGGGAGAACCGGAAGGGAAGGTCGTTGGCACGACAGAGGCGGCATTTCACCCAGGAGCACAAGGACGAGATCGTCCGCATGGTCCTGGACGGCCCACGCCCCATCGCCCATGTGGCCCGTGAGGTCGGGATACACGACACCACCTTGGGTAACTGGGTCAAGGACTACCGCAGAAGGCACGGCGGCGACTCGGCCGCCGCTTCGGCCGGCGAGCCGAGGAGTGCTCGGGAACGTGAGCTGGAACGTGAGGTTCGAAAGCTTCGCGAAGAGAACGAGTTCCTGGTAAAAGCCGCGGCCTTCTTCGCGAAGGATCACCGGTGAGCGCCAAGTACGAGCTCATCGACGCGGAGAAGGCCAACCATGCCGTCATCGACATGTGCGCCTGGCTGCGCGTGTCCCGATCCGGCTTTTACGACTGGCGGAGTCGGCCCTTGTCGGCGACCGCCGAACGCCGGGAGCGTCTCAAGGTGATGATCGATGCGGTCTTCGAGGCCAATCACGAGACTTACGGGTATCGGCGGATTCACGCGGTGCTGACGCGCTCAGGTGAGGAGGTCTCGCCGGAGTTGGTGCGGCAGTTGATGCGCGAGCTGGGCCTGAAGCCGGTACAGCCGCGGCCGTGGCGGCCGGTCACCACCCTGGCCGGTGGGCCCGGCGTGATCCCCGACCTGGTCAACCGGGACTTCACCGATCCGCACAGCCCCTGGCAGCGAGGAACGAACGAGAACACAAACGGCCTGCTCCGCCAATACTTCCCCAAAGGCACAGACCTATCGAGATGGGACGAACAAGAACTCGCAGCCGTTGCTCACGCCCTCAACTACAGGCCCCGCAAGACACTCGGATGGAAGACACCCGCCGAGGCCCTGAATGAGCATCTACTATCGGTCCAGGAAGCCGGTGTTGCGACAACCGGTTAAGCCCAAGAACTACACCAGCGACGAGTTCGACCGGCACCTGACCAAGAAGTACAACATGCCGCGCTCGGTCGGCAGGACCGGTGTGTGCTGGGACAACGCGATGGCCGAGTCATTCTTCGGGGCGTTGAAGAACGAGTGGCTCAACCGTATGGTGTTTGCCACACGCAGCAAAGCTCGGCGCGCGGTTGTGCAGTATATCGAGGGCTTCTACAATCGACGCAGGCTTCATTCCGCGAACGGTTATCGGACACCTCTTGAGGTCCACACCGAGTACCTGAGCTGACAGCAAGCAGCGTAGATCTGCCCGCAGATCACCCCGTCAACAAGCTGTCCGGAAAACACGGAGCCCCTCACGCCCCGCGAATGTTCATCGTTGAGTGTGCCGTCTTGTTCGGCTGTGGCGTAGTGGATCTGTGCCGCAGCGGCCTTGTTCGCTGCTTGCGGCGCGGAAGTCCGGGAGGGCTATCAGTTCTGCGGTCAGGCGGTCGGCCAGCGCCTTCTCCTCGGCCTCCGGCAGTTCCTGCCAGGGCTCCTCATCGGATGCAGTGATCCCGGCCAGTTCCTCTTCGAAGGCGTCGAACCATCGGGCCTGGACGCACCAGCGGTGTTCGACGCCCTGGAGGACGAACGCGGCTTCCAGGCTGATCGGTCGTCCTGCGTACTGGGCGGCCTTGGCGCGCAGCGCCGACGCTTGGCGGCGGGTGTCGTCGTCGGCCTCCGTATCGGCAGCCACCGCGTCGAGCTCGGCGAACTTGTCGGCGTCGAAGCGGTCAGATGCTAGGTAGACGAGGCGTTGGTCGGCGGTCACGGCCAGGTCCAGGAACGTTGCCACAGACAGGTCATCGGGTTCCAGGTGGACGGTAGGGCCGTGGCTGGTGGGTGTGGCCGGGATCAGCGTCAGACCGCGCTCGGTGGCCAGTCTCGCGATCCGCTCGGCCAGCGGTGTCAGCTCGTCGGCTGCTGCTGAGGGTGTCATCTGCTGCCTACCTTCTACGGTGAGGACGTGGATGACTACGGACGGTAGTGGCCTGATCTGACATGCAAGAGGGGCTCAGCGTGTTGGGACTGTGCCTGTCAACGTGTACCAGGTGAGGCCCTGGTGCGCGGGTGGGCCTTCGTACCAGCGGCCGTAGCCGTCGGGGTGGATGTAGCCCTGCCAGGTTTGGGCGCAGCGCTGCCGGTGATGTACCCCGGCTTTTGTGGGGTCGCGTTATTGGGATCCTCGTGTCTTCGATCATGAGGAGTGCCCCCAGGCGCCCAGAAGTTACCTCCCTGAGTTCCGTCGCAAGGCCACGGCGCGGAGTTTAAGGACCGCTTCTGCTCCGGTCAGTCCCCGGCGGGTACCGGAGACATCGAGCGTGTCGGCCACGGTGTGTGGCCTGCCGCGCCCTCGATGATGCCGGTGGTGATCGGCCACCCGACTTGCAGGGCCTGGTCAGTGAGGTGAACGATGTGGTGTCGCCGTTGGGTTCAGGTGGTGCGGCTTGTTCGCTTGGCGAAGGTGTGCGGGGGCTGGTGTCGTCGTTGGTGGTCTCGGTGGAGTTTCAGGATGAGGGTGCTGGTGGCGGCGATGAGGATCATCAGTACGCCGCAGCCGACGAGGATGGCGGGGGCGCTGGTCCGGTCGAGGAGGACGCCTCCGACGGCTGCTCCGAGGGGGGAGGCGGTCAGGAGCACGGCGGTGCGGGCGGCCAGGACCGTGGTGAGCGAGTCGGCGGGTGCGCGGTCTTGGAGCAGGGTGAAGGAGAGCGCGGAGTAGGGGCCGTAGAGGAGTCCGGCGAAAGCGAAGCCGATCAGGGAGGGCAGGGCGGTGTGGGTGATGGCGAAGGGCAGCATGCCCAGTCCGTGGCCCGCGATGATGCCGAGCATGGCGGCCCACACGGGCAGCCGTATGGCCGCGCCCAGGGCGAGAGCACCGATGACGGCTCCGATCCCGAAGGTGGCCCAGTAGGCGCCGAGCAGACCGGCGCTGGCCTTGAGGTCGTCGGAGACGAACAGGGGAAGGGCGGTTTCGACGGGGCCGAAGGACAGGTTGAACACCCAGGTCACGACGAGCAGGCCGAGAAGTTCGGGCTGGCGGCGCAGGATGCTCAGCCCGCGCCGTGTGCCACCGGCCGCCGGTGCCGGTGCGGGTGAGGGGGGCAGAGTTGTGCGGCCGGTCTGGAGGGCGAGCACGGCGAACGTGGCGGCGTCCAAGCCGATGATCCATGCCGGGGACACCGTCCCGGCCAGCAGGCCCGCGAGAGCGGGGCCCGCGATCGTCGCGGTCCACAGACTGGTGCTGATCGCGCTGTTGGCGGCCAGCCGCTGGTCGTCGGGGAGCAGGGGGGCGAACAGGGCGTGCTTGCCGGCCTTGCCCCAGGCGTGAAGCAGCGAGGAGGCGCCCAGGAGCCCGACGTAGCGGACCGGGGTGAGCGCTCCCACCGCGTGCACGAGCGGGACCGATCCCAGCAGCACCGCCCGTAGCGCGGAGTCGGTGACCAGGAGACGCTGCGCGGAAAGCCGCCGCATCCACCGGCCCAGCACCAGTGCGCCGACAGCGCCCGGCAGGACGTAAGCGGCGACGGCGATGCCGACCAGGGCGCCCTGGCCGCCCTCGGGCGCCAAGGTGAGCGCGAGCCACGCGACGGCGACGACGCTCATGCCGTCGCCCAGGTCGGACAACGCGAAGACCGGCATCAGCCGCCGGAAGGTCCGGTCGGCGAACAGCGAGCGGTAGTTGCCAGGCACCAGACGTCCCGGCGATGCTGAGAACATTCACGACACACTCGCCCTTCACGCACGCGTGAAGTCAACGCCGGGCCGGGGAAGGGGTGGGCATGCGGTACCTGCCCATCGGTGAACTCGCGGACAGGACCCGCGTGCGCGCCTCAGCACTGCGCTACTGGGAGGAGCGCGGCCTGCTGCCCCGCGCACACCGCGAAGGTGGTCGCCGTGTGTGGCCGGTGAGCACCGTCCGCCGGGTCGCCCTGATCAGGATGGCGCAGCGGGCCGGGTTCACCCTCGCCGAGATCACACAACTGCTCGCCGGCGACACAACACCATCGGCTACCCGCCAGTGGCGGGACATGGCCACGCGCAAACTGCCCGAACTCGACCAGCACATCGCACAGACCCAGGCCCTGCGACAGGCAGTCGCGGACTGCCTGGAGTGCGGCTGCATGAACTTCGATCAATGCGTACTACTGAACACTGACACGGCGCCCTGACCGCAGACGCACCCCGCGGCCATGCAGGAGCCGAAGCAGCAACGGTCGCTCTTACCTCGAAACGATCAGCAAGCGGGCGCGGGCGGCGGCCTGTGGCCGGTAGCGGCGCCGGTCGACCGATACCTCAGCTGTCCGTACAGGCCCAGCAACGGCGCTCCCACCCAGCACGACGCCGGTTGCGGCTCCCACGGCGTGAACGACCATCTGCTTGCCCGGGGGGAGGCATGATCGACACTGTCACGTGCCCGGCCAGACCGTGGGGCCTTCCCAATGTGCGTCCCGGTGTGCGAGCCCGCCGGTCAACGCGATCGAGCGGCCGACCAGGGCCCGGCCCCCGTCTTCGGACTGCTTGGCATGCAGTTCGACCTAGGGAGGCAGACTGATTACACGCTGAGCTCATATCCCTCCTGGTCGCGCGTGCGGTGCAGGCGGCGGTGTCCGATTGCGGTGTGGAAGCTCCAGTAGCCGGGGAAGCTTCTGTTGGCGATCACGGTGCGGAGTTTGAGGACCGCCTCTGTCCCTGGCCAGGCCTCAGCGGGCACCGCCGCGCCAGCCGTGTCGGCGGATTCGGCCACATCTGTGTGGGTTCGGCTACCACCTGGGCCGCTCCGCCCAGGATCTCCACCTTGGTCTCCCGGGTGATGACCAGCCGCGAGGATCGCTCTTCCTCTGCCTCCAGCGTCCGTCCGACTCGGCGATCTGTTCCCTGATCTCCTCGATCCGCTGCGGGAGCGCCTCATCCCACCGCGGCCAGTTCCTTGGCGACCGCTTCTGCCGCTCGGGGAGTCTCCATGCCCTGCACGGCCCACAGGTAGATTGGACACCATGACCGCCCAGCCCGAGGAACCGACCGCGCCGCGCGATCCCGGCGAGGATCCGGCCGCGATCTTCGATGCGCTCCCGCCGTCGCATCGCGACCAGTTCCGGGCCGAGTACGACGAGGCGCTCGACGCGGCTCACGACCTGGCGCGGTTCAAGCAGGTTCAGACCTTGCTGCGTCAGTGGCGTCTGCGGGCGATCGCCTACGACCGTCCCGGATACGACGAGGCGGTACAGGACGCCCTCCAGGGCCGGGAAGACACCTTCGCTCGCTACACCCCACCGGGCTGGGAAGGCCGGGTGTGACCTACCGCTTCGACGGCTTCCACGGACGGGCGCTGTACGAACTGAACGGCCTCCCCGACGAAGTCCGCGACGGCCCACTCCTGAACCGCCTCCTCGACCTCCTCGAAGCTCCGTGGGACGCGGTACCGGAACGACCATGCTGTGAGCTGGGATTTTGCTGCGGTGCCGTAGCGGTCACTGCGACCTCGCGAGGTGTTGTTGTCTCTGCCGTACCGATTGGTCGGGAGCCTGCTCGGCCTGTTGGTGATGCTGGTCCGGTCTGATCTGTCCAAGGACGTCGAGTTGCTGGTGCTGCGTCACGAGAACCAGGTGCTGCGCCGTCAGGTCGCAGGTCGTCCGCGCTGGGATCATGGCGACCGGCTCTGGTTTGCGGCGTTGTCCCATCTGGTGCCGCGCTGGCGGTGGGGCGAACTCTTTCCGGTTGTTCCGGCGACGATCCTGCGCTGGCACCGTGACCTCGTTGCCCGTAAGTGGACCTTCACTGATCGGCGCCGTCCAGGTCGCCCCCGCACAGGTGCGTCGATCAGAACGCTGATCCTGCGGATGGCGCGGGAGAACCCGGCGTGGGGGGCATCGGCGGATCCAAGGAGTGGTGGCCCGTCTCGGCTACACGATCGCGGCGTCCACGGTGTGGCAGATCCTGCATGCGGCCGGCATCGATCCGGCACCGCGTCGGGCGGGGCCGACCTGACGGCAGTTCCTGACCGCTCAAGCGCACGCGATCATCGCCTGCGACTTCCTGGTGGAGACGGCCGTGCTCAAGCGGCTCTATGCGTTGGTGTTCATCGAGCACGGTACCCGCAGAGTTCATCTGGCCGGGGTGACCGCGTGCCCGACGGGGGCGTGGGCGGTGCAGCAGGCCCGCAACTTGGCCACGAAGTTGGAGGATCGTATCGGCGCGCTGCGGCTTTTGATCCACGACCGCGATCCGGTCTTCACCACCGGCTTCGATGAAGTATTCAAGGCTGAAGGGCTCCAGGTCGTCAGGACCTTGCCGCGGACGCCGCGGATGAATGCCATCTGTGAGCGCGTGATCGGCACCCTTCGCCGCGAATTTCTGGACCGGGTGTTGATCCTGGGGGAGCGGCACCTGGCCATGGTGCTTGGCGAGTACCTGGACCACTACAACGACCACCGGCCACACCAAGCCCGCCAGCAACGACCTCCAGATGCCGAATCCCAGCCCATCAAGAACCCGGCTGAACTCAACGACCTGCGATCCATCCGGCGAAGACCCGTCGTCATGGGCGTGATCAACGAATCTCACCGCGCCGCATAACCCCAGCTCAAGACACGTAACTCAATAATCGAGCGGGACACGTTAGGGTCGGGATGGTAGATCATCGAGGGCGTGGGAGGGGTGAGCCGGTGGATCTGCGGCTGGACCAGATGGCTGAACGGCGCGGGGTGCTGGCCGAGCCGGTGGACTCCAGTTCCTCGGTCTGCCGGGATTCGCAGCGACCGGGCCAAGATTGTAAGCGCTCCCGGCTCACCTGCGGATCCGCTCCTTTGACACCACGGCGTTTCGCCGGCGCGCGGCGACGGCCAGCTGTTCCAGCAGCGGCGCGGTCCGGGCCCAGCCGAGGCACGCGTCGGTGATGCTCAGGTCGGGGCGCAGCGGTCGCGCGTCTGGGCACTGCCTGCCGTCGGCGAGGTAGGACTCCAGCATCACCCCGGCGAGCGCCTGGTCGCCGAGCCCGATCCGGTCGGCGAGATCGGCGAGCACCACCGGCTGGCGGTTGTGGTCTTTGCCGCTGTTACCGTGCGAGCAGTCCACCACGATCCGGCTGTGCAGCCCGGCCTCGGCGAGCGCGCTGACCGCTGCGGCGACCGACGCGGCGTCATGGTTGGGCACCGTGCCACCGCGCAGCACCAGGTGCACGGCCGGGTTCCCGTCGCTGCGCAGCGCGGTGACCCGGCCGTCCGTGCCGATGCCCGGGAACACGTGCGGCAGCCCGGCGGCGCGGATGGCGTCGATCGCCAGGTCGATCCGGCCGCCCAGGGTGTTCTTCATCCCCACCGGCATCGGCAGCCACGACGCGAGTTGGCGGTGCGGCGGGCTGGTCACCGTGCGCGCGCCGATCGCGGCCCAGCTGACTGTGTCCGCCACATGCGGCGCGAGAACCGGGTCGACGAACTCATAGGCGAGCGGCAGGCCCGTGCGGGCGGCGTTGACCAGGAAGGCGCGTCCTGCCCGGATGCCGCCGGCGATGTCGCCCGCGCCGTCCATCGTGGGATCGCGCAGCAGCCCCACCCAGCCCGCGACGGTGCGCGGTTTCTCCAGATACGCGCGCAGGACCACGACGAGGTCGTCGGCGAACCGTGTGGCGGCGTCGGCGAGTCGGCGCGCGTAGTCCAGTGCGGCCACCGGGTCATGCACCGAACAAGGCCCGACGATCACCAGTAGGCGCGGGTCGCGCCGGTCGAGCACGTCGGCGATGGTCTCGCGGTGCGCGGACACCGCCGTCCGCAGCGCGGGGTCGAGTGGTGTGTCGGCGGTGAGGTCGGCAGGCGTGGGGAACGGGTCGTGGTCAAGCATCCGTGGTGGTCCTCTTCTGTTCGTGATCCGCGTCACCGGCGCTCACCTGGCGCGGCAACGCGGACGCGGCGATGGCGGCGAGAGCGACGAGAGCCAGCACCCAGCAGAAGGCGTCGCCGTACGCCGCCGCCTGGTCCGCGCGGGCCGTGATCCTCGCTTGCAGGACGACGGCGAGCACTGCCGTGCCGATCGAGCCGCCGAGCGTGCTGAGCAGGTTCAGCGCGACCGCCGCCCGCGGCAGCCGCGGCCGGCTCACCCGGCGGTAGACGATCGTCATGATCGGGGTGCTGATCATGGCCGCGCCCACCCCGCGCAGGAAGAGGGAACCGGTGACCACCACGTCCGGCACCCCGTGCCCGAGCTGGGTGAACGCGACCGTGCCAGCCGCGACCAGCGCCATCCCGCCGAGGACCAGCGTGCGCGGAGCCGTCGTGTCCACGAACCGGGTCACCAGCACGGTCCCGGCGGCCGCCCCGACCCCCTGCGGGGCGAGTAGTACTCCGGTCTGCCAGGCCGACAGTTCGCCGGGTCCCTGTAAATACAGCGGAAGCAGGAACATCGTGCCGAACACCGAAGCGCCCAACGCCAGCAGCGCCAGTGCCGCGACGCCGAACGGCGGCCGGATGAACAGGAGCGGGTCCACCAGGGGGGTGCCCTTGGCCCGGACGCCGTGCAGAGTGAATCCGGCGAGCATCGCCATGCCGACCACCAGCGCCGCGACCACCTGCCACGCCGGGCTTTCGTGCGCGACCCTGGTCAATCCGAACACCAGCACGGCAAGGCCGGGGGACAGCAGTGCGGCGCCCCGCCAGTCGAACCGGGCACCGGTCGCCGTCGGCGGCACGGCGGGCACCAGCCGGGTCGCGAGCGCGAGCGCGATCACCCCGATCGGGATGTTGATCAGGAACAACCAGCGCCACCCCGCCGCCTGCAGCACCGCGCCGCCGACCAGCGGCCCCAGCACCGGGGACAGCAGCGGCAGCACCCCGACCACCGCGATCACCCGGCCGATCCGCTCGCGGCCGGCGACGCCGGCCAGCAGCGCCTGCCCGGTCGGCGGCAGCAAGCCGCCCGCGAGCCCTTGCAGGACGCGGAAGACGACCAGGCTGGGCAGCGACCACGCCAGCCCGCACAGCAGCGACGCCACCAGGAACGCGGCGACCGCGACGAGCCAGGTGCGGCGTCCGCCGAACCGGTCGGCCAGCCAGCCGGACGCGGGTATCGCGGTGACCACGGCCAGCAGGTAGGCGGTGGTCACCCATTGGACGTCGGCGACCGGCGCGCTGAACCGGTCGGCGAACGCGGAGACCGCGACCGACACGATCGTGCTGTCCAGGGTGGCCATCACGGTGCCGAGCACCAGCACGAACGCGATCCGCCACAGCTTCGCGTCGATCTCGCTCATCGGAGAAGTTCCTTAGCGTCGTCGTTGAACCGGTCAGGCAGGGTGCGCAGCACCGCCACGAGCCGGTCGGCGACCTCCCGTGCTTGCGCGCGGGTCAGCACGCCGCGCTGGTGGCCGAGCACACCGGACCACCCGCCGTCCCCACGGGGCACTATGGTGACGGTCACCGGGTGGTGGGTGTGCTCGCGCACCGTGACGTCCGTGATGGTGAGCCCGGGCGCGGGTTCGCGTGGCCATTGGGGGGCCGGCGGGCAGTTCTCGAACACCACCAGGCTGTCCACCACCGGGGCGATCCCGGTCAGTTCCGCCAGTTCGGTGAGTCCGATGTGCTGGTGCTCAAGCATGGCCTGCCGGCGGGCCTGCAGATCGGCGAGCATGGCGGCGACCGTTCCGGTCAGCCGGACGCGCACCGGGACCGTGTTGGCCAGCGGACCGATGATCTCCTCGACCCCGGGCAGGTCGGCGCCGCGCCCGGACACCATGACGCCGAACCGGACGTCCTCGCGCCCGGACCGGTCGGCCAGCACGGCGGCCCAAGCGCCCTGCAGAGCGGTGTCCGCGGTGACGCCGTCGCGGGCGGCGGTCTCGGTCAGCCGGGCCACGGCGGCGGCGTCGAGGTCGAACAGCACCGGCTCGGCCGGGTCCACCCCGGTGACCTGGAAGTGCCCGCCGTCTGGCAGGGCGGCCAGCTCGGCCCGCCATGCCCGCAGGTCGCGCCCGTGGTCGCGGGTGGCGAGCCACTGCGAGTAGCGGGTGAACGGCACTGGCTCGGGTAGTGGCCTGCCGGCGTACAGCGCGAACAACTCGGTGGCGACACGCGGCGCGGACCAGACGTCACAGAGCAGGCGGTGGACGGTCAGCACCACCTGGTGCTGCTCCGGTCCTTCGGGCACCACCGTGAGCCGCCACAGCGGGCCCGTCGACAGATCGAACCTGTCCGCGGTGAACTCGGCGCGGATGTCCGGGCGCGGGTCGGCCGGAATGACCTGGAAGTCGTGCTCGGCGGGGAACACCGCGCCCAGGTTGGGGTGCCTGCGCAGCAGCGCGCCCGCGGCGGCCCGCAGCGCGGGCACGTCCAGCGGTCCGGCCACGGTGAACGCCACCCGCACCGGGTACGGGTCGGCCGCGCCGCGGGCCGGGCCCAGGATCAGCTCCTGCGATGGGGTCAGCGGCACGATCTCCCGGGCCTCGGGCAGCTCCCGGACCGCGGAGTCCATCTCCGCGCGCAGGTGGTCGCCCAGTTCGGCGATCTCGGTGTCGGTGAAAACCGCGGCGGGCCAGGTGAATCGGATCCGAAGCCGGTCGTCGACCATCGCACTGACCATCAACCGGTACGGCAGCGGCATGCCGTCGGCACCGCCGGTCGCCGACCCCGGTGGCCCCGCGTGCGGCGGGCTTTGCCACGGCCCGCCGGTGGAAGGGCCGGACCGGCCGAGGTAGTTCCACCTGATCTCGGGGCGGCGGACCAAGCCGTCGGGCACACCGAGGCCGTCGCCCGCGGCCCGCAGATGGTCGCGGACCCGGCGCAGCGCGTCGGCCGCCGACTTCCCGGCCGCGGTGATCCGGGCCGGATAGACCGCGGTGAACCAGCCGACCGTCTGCGCGAGGTCGGCCTCCGCCGGGCGGCCGTGGCCTTCCAGCGCCACCAGCAGGTCCGGCTCGCCGCCGCGCCAAGCGGCCACCGCGCGGGCCAGCGCGGTGAGCAGCACGGTGTCCGGCGTCGTGCGGTAGGCGGCGGGCAGCGTGGTCAGCAGAACGTGGCTGGTGGCCGGGTCCATGGCCAGTGTGTGATGGCGGGCAGTGGCCGCGGTGTCGCGCCCAGGGTCGGCGGGAACCGCCGACAGCGGCGTGACGGGTGCCTGTGCGACCCGCCGCCAGTGCGGCAGTTCGCCGGCATGGTCGGCGGCCCGCAACGCGTGCGCCCAGCTGAGGAACGACTGCCCGTGCGGGACCAGTCGCCGCCCGGTCTCGTACGCCTGGCGCAGATCGTCGAGCAGGATCCGCCACGACACCGCGTCCACCACGAGGTGGTGCGCGACCAGCAGCAACGTGGCCGGCCGGTCCGGGCCCGCATCGAACACGACCGCGCGCAGCAGGGGACTGGTGTACGGGTCGATCGCCGCCCGCGCGGTGGCCAGCCGGTCGCCGACCGCCGCCGCCGGATCGTCGGTGCGCACCACGGTCAGTACGTCGGCGCCGGTGACCGTGCCGGGCTCGGGGATGCGCAACACATCGTCGGCCAGGTACGCCCTCAGTACGTCGTGGCGGGCCAGCACCGCGTCCAGCGCGGCGCGCCAGCGAGCTTCGTCGCCGCCCGGCGGTACCGACACCTGCACCCACTGGCAGAACTGGGCGGCGGTGGCCCCCGCCATGCGCAGCAGGTCCCGCATGACCGGGGTCAGCGGCGCGTCGCCGACCGCCGGCGCGGCGGGTTCTTCCGCGGTGTCCGCGCGGTCCGCGCGGGCGGCGATCCCGGCGGCCGTCGCACCCTCGACCACGTCGCGGACGGTGACGGTGAAGCCGGTGCGCCGGATCATCGACGCCACCCGGAGGGATGCGATGCTGTCCCCGCCGTGCTCCAGGAACCCGTCGTCCGGGCCGAGGTCATCGGTGCCGAGCACGGTGCGCAACACCCGCAGCACCGCGGCCTCGGTCCCGGTCGCCGGTTCCCTGGCCGGTGCGCGGGTGTGCGGCGCGGGGTCGGGCAGCGCCGCGGCGTCCAGCTTGCCGCTCGGGCCGAGCGGCAGC
Source organism: Actinomadura soli (assembly GCF_005889715.1). GTDB lineage: Bacteria > Actinomycetota > Actinomycetes > Streptosporangiales > Streptosporangiaceae > Spirillospora > Spirillospora soli. Next base: position 35,650 of record NZ_VCKW01000008.1, on the reverse strand, counting down.
CGGTCCAGCGGCACGTAGGCGGCCGGCACCATGTGATCGGGCAGCGTCGCGGCCAGGTGCGTGCGCAGCGCCACCGGGTCGGGTTCGGCGCCGTCCGCCGGGATCACGTAGGCGACCAGCCGGTCCGCGCGCACCACGACCGCGCAGGCCCGCACCGACGGGTGCCGCCCGAGCACCGTCTCGATCTCGGGCAGCTCGATGCGGAACCCGCGCAGCTTGACCTGGTGGTCCGTGCGGCCGAGGAACACCAGGTTCCCATCGGGTCGCCAGCGGGCCAGGTCGCCGGTGCGGTACATGCGTTCCCCTGGGGGGCCGAACGGGTCGGCGACGAACCGCTCGGCGGTGGTCCCGGGGCGGCCGATGTAACCGCGCGCCAGCTTGGGTCCCGCGAGGTACAGCTCGCCGGTCACGCCGACCCCGGCCGGTTGCAGGCCGCCGTCCAGCACGTAGGCGCGCACCATCGGATCGGGCCGCCCGATCGGCAGCGGCCCGGGGTCGTCCGGCGCGTAGCGCCAGGTGACCGAGTTGATGGTGACCTCGGTGGGGCCGTACGCGTTGAACAGTGCGCGGCGGGCACCCCAGCGGGCGGCCAGTGCCGGATCCAGGCGTTCCGCGCCGACGACGAAGAACACGTCCGCGTCGATGGTCGCGTCGTCGGGCATGGCCGCCAGGAACGACGGCAGCAGGTTCAGCCCGGTCACCCGGTGGCGGCGCACGTAGTCGAGCAGCTCGCCGCCGGGCACCCGTACCTCCGCGGGCGCGATCACCGAGGTTCCGCCGGACAGCAACGGGAGCATGAACTGCCAGAACGCCACGTCGAAACTGGTCGAGGCGAAGTGCAGGTAGCGCTCGCCGGAGCCGATGCCGACCACGTCCTCCTGCAACGCCACCAGGCTGGGCACGCCGCGGTGCGGTACCGCGACGCCCTTGGGCCTGCCGGTGGTGCCGGAGGTGTAGATCACGTAGGCCAGCGAGTCGCCGGTGGTATCGCGGTGCGCGGCGACCGGGTCCGCGTCCCACGTGGACGGACCGGTGAGGTCGGCCGGATCGACGGTGGGCAGCCCCTCGACGTCCGTCCCGGACACCGCGGCGGCCGGCGCGATGTCGGCGATCATGTAGGCCAGCCGGTCCGCCGGGTACTCCGGGTCCATCGGCACGTACACGGCCCCGGCCTTGAGGACGCCGAACAGCGCGACGACCAGCTCGACGTCGCGGTCCAGCAGTACCGCGACGGGGTCCTGCGGTCGCACTCCGGCGGCAAGCAGCGCGTTGGCCAGCCGGTTGGCGGCGCGGTCCAGTTCGGCGTAGCTGAGCGAGCGGTCCCGGCACACCACGGCTTCGGCGTCGGGGGTGCGGCGCACCCACGTGCCGAACTCCTCGAGCGCGCCGCCCGCCGGCCTGCTCGGTTCCGGGCCGACCCCGAACCGCAGCACCTCGGCGCGTTCGCCGGCGTCGAGCATCGGCAGCGCCGCCGCCGGGCGGTCCGGATCGGCGACCAGCTCGTGCAGGAGCGTCCGCAGCCAGCGGCCGTACCCGCGCACCGTCGCCTCGTCGAACGCGTTCCGCTGGTAGCCGAGCCCGATGGTGAACTCCTCGCCGGGCAGCACCATCACGGTCAGCGGGTAGTGCGTCGCGTCGGCGATGTCCACACCGGTCTGCTCGATGCCCGGTGCGACGGTCTCGCGGTGGCGGCTGGAGAGCGGGAAGTTCTCCATCACCAGCATGGTGTCGAACAGGTCACCGAGCCCGATCGCGCGCTGTACATCGGGAAGCCCGACGTGGTGGTGTTCGGTCAGCGCGGTGGATTCCGCGTGCACCCGGTCCAGCACGGCGGCGGCGGTCTCGCCCGGCGCCGCCCGCACCCGCACCACGACCGTGTTGCCGAGCTGGCCGACCATCCGCGCCACCTCGGGCACGTCGGCCGGGCGGCCGGACACCGGGCAGCCGAACACCACGTCCCGCCGACCGGTCAGCCTGCCGAGCAGCAGCCCCCACACGGTGTTGAACACCGCGGCCGGGGTGACCCCGCGGTCGCGGGCGAACGCGAGCAGCCGGGCGGTGAACTCGGCGCCGAGCGGGACCACGATCCGCTCCGGTCGCCGCACGGCGGACTGCGCGGCGGCCGGGGCCAGGTGGGTGCCCGACTCCAGCCCCGCCAGCGCGTCCCGCCAGGCCGCGAGACCCGCCTCGTGGTCGCGGGTGGCCAGCACCCGGTGGTAGTCGGCCAGCGGCGGCGCCACCGGGGCGGCAGGGCCGCCGCTCAGCTCGTGGTAGATGGCGAGGAGGGTGCGGCCGACCAGCGGCATCGACCAGCCGTCGAGCAGCGCGTGGTGGATGGTGATCACCAGCCGGTGCTCGTCCGGGCCGAGTGCACACAGCAGGAACCGGATCAGCGGCGGCGTTCCCGGGTCGAACGGGCGCCGGTGCTCGGCCCGGCAGTGCTCGGCGAACTCCTCCGGCCGCGCCGTCACGGCCTGGAAGTCCAGCCTCACCTGCGCGGGTACCACCTGGACCACCGCGCCGGACCCGGTGGTCTCCAGGTACGCCCGCAACGCGGGATGGGTGTGCAGCAGCCGCGTGGCGGCCGCCCGCATCCGATCCGGGTCGAGGGCGCCGCGCAGGTGGCTGACCGCCTGGACCACGTAGACGTCGGCGTCGGTGTGGTCGCGGACCGCGGTGTGGAACGCGAGCCCGGCCTGCAACGCGGTGGCGGGCAGCACCTCGGCCGCGGGGCCGTCCCGCTCGACCCGTGCGGCATGCTCGGTGAAGGCGGCCAGCGCGGTGCGCCAGGCCTCGACCAGCGCCTCGACCGCGGTCGCGGGCAGCACCCGGCCCGCCGCCGTCCACTCCACCGCGAGCAGCGGGCGGTCGCCTTCGCGGACGAAGCAGTTCACCGCGAGCACCTGCTCCAGTGCTTTGGCCTCGGATTCGCACACCGAGAACGGGTTCTCGCCGGCCGGACGCCAGCCGGGTACAGGCGCGAACCGGCCCAGGTAGTTGAGCAGCACGTCCGGCGGCGGCCCGGTCAGCTCCACGCCCCGGACCTCGGGGTCGAGGTGGCGCAGGACGCCGTAGCCGAGACCGTCGCCTGGCACGGCGCCGCCGGCGGTCATCGCCGCGCGCAGCAGCCGTCCGGCGGCCGGTCCACCGGCCAGCGCGTCGGTCAGTTCCGCGTCGGCGCGGACGGCGTCGGCGGGCACTCGAACCGGGTGCTCCGCGGTGAACCAGCCGACCGTGCGGGCGACGTCGTGCTCGCCCTCGCGCCCGTGCCGTTCCACCGTGACCGTCTCGGCGTCCACGCCGCCCCCGCGCCACAACCGCAGCGCGAGCACGAGTACGGCCAGCAGTACGTCGTCCACCCCCGCGCGGTACGCGGCGGGCAAAGCGGTGAGCAAGGCGGCGGTCGTATCGGCCGAGGCCACGTCGGTGGTCTCGATGGCCGTGGCCACGGTGTCGAGGCGCTGGTCCAGCCCGCGCCCGCCGAGGTGCGCCTGGCGCAGCGCGGTCCGCCAGTGCGGCAGCTCGCCGCGCCGGGTGCCCGCTGTGCCCTGTTCGGCCAACCGTAGAGCGTGGGCCCGCCACGAGGTGGTGACCCGGGTCGGCGGCTCACCTGTGCACGCCGCGCGAAGGTCCGGCAGCAGCACCCGCCATGAGACGCCGTCGATCGCCAGGTGGTGTACCACGACCAGCAATCGGCCGCGCAGCGCGGCCACCCGGACCAGGTCGCCCGCGACCGGGTCGAGCTCGCCCGCCAGCCGGCGCGCCACGACGTCCGCCGGTTCGTCGGCCGAGGCGGCCTCGGTGACGACCGCGGCGACGGAGCCGGGCGGCGGCACGGTCAGTGGGTCGATCCGCAGGCGAAGCGCGTCATGGTGGTCGAGCAGGGTCTGCACGGCCGCGCGAAGCCGGTCCAGCGGCACGTCCTGGTCCGGCTCGACCACGGCCCACTGCGCGTACCCGGCGATGGCCGCGCGGTCCGGGTTGCCTTCGAGCAGCACCCGCACGATCGGCGGTGCCGGGACGTCGCCGAGCGGCTCGTCGGGCTCGCCCGTCCCCTGGCCGGCGCGCAGCGGCCGGACCATAGCTGCGAGGGACGCGAAGTCGCGGCGGGCCAGCAGGTCGCGCGGGCGCAGGTCGAAGCCGTGTTCGCGCAGCCTGCCGCTCACCCCGATCGCGGTGATGCTGTCGCCGCCGAGGACGAAGAAGTCGTCGTCCACGCCGACCTCGGGCACGTCCAGCACCTCGCCGATCACCGCGCACAGCACTCTCTCCGGCTCCGTGGCCGGTGACCGGCCGCTGCCGGTGCGGGAAGGCTCGGGCAACGCCCCGCGGTCCAGCTTGCCGTTCGGGGTGACCGGCAGCGACGCCAGGACCGCCACCGCCGAGGGCACCAGGTGCTCGGGCAACCGCTCGGCGAGCCATGACCTCGCCGCGTCGCCGTCGACGTCGCCGACCACGTAACCGACCAACCGGGTGCCGCGCACCGCCGCCGCGGCCGCGCGGGCACCGGGGACCGCGCCGAGTGCTGCCTCCACCTCGCCCAGCTCGATCCGGTGGCCGCGCACCTTCACCTGGTCGTCGCGCCTGCCGAGGTATTCCAGTTCCCGTTGCCAGCGGACCAGGTCACCGGTGCGGTACATGCGGTCGCCGGGGGCGCCGAACGGGTCCGCGACGAACCGCTCCGCGGTGAGGCCGGTCCGGCCGAGGTAGCCGAGCGCCAGGTGCGGTCCGGCCAGGTAGAGTTCCCCGGCCGCGCCCGGCGGGACCGGGCGCAACGCGTCGTCCAGCACGTAGGCACGGGTGCCTGGCACTGCGGTCCCGATCACCGGCGCCGGTCCCGTGACCGGTGCGCTGGCGGCGTCCACCGTGGCCTCTGTGGGGCCGTACATGTTGACGGCGGGCACCCCCGAGTCGCGCACCCGCCGCCACAGCGCGGGCGGGGTCGCCTCGCCGCCGAGGACCAGCAGGACCGGGCGCCGTGCGCCGTCGAGCAGGCCGCGGTCCGCCAGCGGAGCGGCCATGGACGGTGTGGTGTCCACGACGTCGATGCGGTCCCGCGCGAACGCGGCCAGCAGGGCGTCGGCGTCACGTGCGGTGTCGCTGTCGTAAAGGTGCAGTTCGTGCCCGCACAGCAGCCATGTGAGCTGGTCGAGCGCGGAGTCGAAGGCGAACGAGTACGTGTGCGCGACACGCAGCCGCCGGCCGGCCGCGCGCTCGGCTCCGGCGATCGTGGTCGCCCGCTGCCGGTGGACCAGTTCGGCGAGCGCGTGCGCGGGGACCAGCACCCCTTTGGGCCGCCCGGTCGACCCGGACGTGAAGATCAGGTAACCGCCGTCGCCCGGCCGTTGGCCCGGGACGGGTTCCGTAGCCGATCCGGGGCCGTCCTCGGCGAGGTCGTCGGGGGTCAGGACGAGCGCGGCGCCGGACTCGGCCACCAGCTCTCGGGTCCGCCGCGCCGGCTGGGCCACGTCCAAGGGCAGGAACACCGCCCCGGCGTCGAGCACCGCGAGCAGCGCTATCACGAACTCCACCGAACGCGGCAGCTCCAGCGCGACCACGTCGTTCGCGCTGACGCCCCGCGCGCGCAGGCGCCGCGCCAGCCGATGCACCCGGTCGGCGAGTTCCCCGGCGGTGACCCGCCGCTTCCCGTGCACCAGCACCGTCCGTCCGCCGGGCAGGGCGTCGAGCAGGTCCGGGACCGGAGTCGGCCGCCCGGGGACCGCCGGGGTCGTCCAGCTGCCGAGCAGCGCCGCCCGCGCGTCGGCGGGCACCAGGTCCGCGGTGCCGACGGTCGGCTCGTCCGGCCCGGTCAGCGCGTCGAGCAGCGTCAGCAACCCGGTGAGCCGCGCGTCGACCCCCGCCTGGTCGTGGGTCCGGGCGTCCACCTCGAACCCCAGGGAGAGTCCTCCGCCCGCGGTCGGGAGCACGCTCAGCCCCAGGTCCTCCGGCGGGCCACCGGCGATGTTGCGCATGTCGCCGGAGCTTCCGGCGAAGTCCAGCGTGAGGTCGAACGCCTTCAGGTTGATGCCCCGGCCGTGCAGCAACGCCCCGGCGCCCGGCACGGCGAGGTCCCGCGGCAGGTTCTCGCCCCGGTAGCGCTGGTGCGCCCGCATTTCCCGCAACGCCTCGGCCACCCGCGTGGTCAGCTCCGGGAGCGTGTCGGTCTTGTGCACTCGCACCCGCAGCGGCAGCACGTTCACTGTCATGGCCGGGGTGCGCAGTGCCCTGCCGAACCGGCACGTCAACGGCATCGCGAGCACCATGTCGTCGTGGCCGAGCACCCGGTGCAGGAACGCGGTGTAACCCGCGATCAGCACTTCAGCCCAGGTCGACCCGATCCGCTCGGCGTAGGTCTTCAACTCGGCCAGCCGCTCCGCGGGCAGCACCGTGCTGGCCGCCACGGTCCGCTCCGGTGTGCCCGCGGCGTGGCCGGTGTCGCCCAGGTCGGGCAGCGGAGTGTACCGGTCCGTCCAGTACGCCCGGTCCTCGGTGAGCTGGTCGCTCACCTGGTAGTCGGCGTCCGCGGCGACCAGGTCGGCGAACGCGGCGAACGGGCACGGCGGCACCGGTTCACCGCGTACCAGGGCCGTGTAGTGCGCGGCGATACGGCGGTTCAGCATGGCCGCGGTGTAGCCGTCGATCACCAGGTGGTGGCTGAGCTGGACGTACCAGACCTCTGTGTCGGACAGGCGGAGCACGGTGTGGCCGGACAGCCGCCGGTCCACCATCCCCCGGCACTCGTCGGCCGCCTGCCAGCGCAACTCGTCGATGCGCGCCCGCGCCGCGGCGGGTGGGTCCGCCTCGGCGCGCAGGTCCATCACCCGGGGCGCGGGCACCGCGTCGGCGGACACCGTCTGGCGCGGACCGTCCGGGGTGTCGCGGACCCGCAGCCGCAGGCTTTCCGCCTCCTCGGTGGTCGCCCGGATCGCCTTGGTCAGCGCGGCCACGTGGACGGGTTCGCGGCCGGTGATCTCCACCACGTCACCGACCACGTAGTACGGCGAGTCCGGTTCCAGCCGCTGAGCGTGCCAGATGCCCAGCTGGGCGCCGGTCAGGGGCAGGTCGGTCATGCGATGCTCCCTCGATCCACGGTGGGAACGACCATCGGCGTGCCGGTCACCGGGTCCGGCACGACCAGGCACGGCAGGTCGAACACCTCTTTGATCAGCGCGGCGTCCACGATGTCGGCGGGTGCGCCCTCGGCGACCACCGCGCCGTTCCTCATGGCGATCACGTGGTCGGCGAACCGGCACGCCTGGTTGACGTCGTGCAGCACCGCGATCACCGTGCGGCCCTCGTCGCGCAGCCGGCTCAGCAGCGCCAGCAGCTGGTACTGGTGCGTGATGTCCAGGAACGAGGTCGGTTCGTCCAGCAGCAGGTACGGGGTCCGCTGGGCGAGCGCCATGGCCACCCAGACGCGCTGCCGCTGCCCACCGGACAGCTCCTGCACGAGGCGCTCGGCGAGGTCGGTGATCCCGGCCGCGGCCATCGCCCCGGTCACCGCCTCTTGGTCCGCCTCGGACCACCCGCTGAACAGCGACTGGTGCGGGAACCGGCCCCGCGCGACGAGCTGGCGCACCCGGATGTCGTCGGGCGCCGAGGGCTCCTGCGGCAGGAACGCCACCGACCGGGCGAACCGCTTGGCCGCGATGGTGCCGATGTCGGTGCCGTCGAAGGTCACCGTGCCCTCCACGGGCCGCAGCAGCCGCACGAGTGCGCGCAGCATGGTCGACTTTCCGCACGCGTTCGGGCCGACGACCGCGGTGAGCGCACCGTCCGGGACGTCGACCGAGAGCCGGGTGGACACCACCCGGTCGCCGTAGCGGAGGGCCAGGTCCCGTGCGGTGAGGCGGCTGGTCATCCGCTCCGCACCTCCTTGCTGAGAAGCCAGATCAGATAACAACCGCCGATGGCGGTGGTGACGACGCCGACCGGCAGTGATACCGGCGAGAGCAGCAGCTGGGCGATCAGGTCGGCCGACTGCAGCAGCACCGCGCCGGTCAGCGCCGCCGGCAGCAGGCCGATGCCGGAGGTGCGGGCGAGGCGCCGCCCGATCTGCGGCGCGGCCAGCGCGACGAACACGATCGGCCCGGCGGCGGCGGTCACGGTGGCCGTGCAGCCGACCCCGATCACCACCAGCTGCACCTGCAGCGACTCCGTCCGCACCCCCGTTCCGACCGCGACCTCGGTGCCCAGCGCCGCCTGATGCAGCGCCGGTGCCCGGGTCACCAGCGCGGCGAGGAGCACCGCGATGACGCAGAACGGGATGCGCACCTGCTCCCAGCCGAGCCCGTTGAGCGAGCCCGCGCTCCAGCCGACGGCGGCGATCGCCACCTCGAGTTCGGCGCGCAGCACGATCCACGAGTTGACCGCGGTGAGCATGGCGTTGACCGCGATGCCGATCACGATCAGCCGCAGCCCGGAGACCCCGCCGCGCATCGCGAGCAGGTACACCAGGGCCGCGGCGACGAGGCCGCCCAGCACGGAACCGGCGGTCAGCCGGGCGGGCGTGCCGGACAGGACGGTGATGGCGACCAGCGCGCCCGTGTAGGCGCCCGCGTCGAGGCCGATCACGTCCGGGCTGCCCAGCGGGTTGCGGGTGACGTTCTGGAAGACGGCGCCCGCGGTGCCGAGCGCCGCGCCGAACACCACGGCGGCCAGCACCCTCGGCAGCTGCCACTCGCGGATCATCACGTTCGGGCCGCCGCGCTGCCCGCTCAGCGCGGCGAACACCCGCGCGGGGCTGGTCCAGCCGTCGCCGTAGCACAGCGCGGTGAGCCCGAGCGCGAGCAGCAGCACCAGCATCACGGCCGTGAACACCAGCGTCCGGCGTTCCACCAGGGCTGAGAAGCGGCCCCGGCGCAGCACCAGGGCGGTTCCGGTCGCGCTCATGGTTGTGCCACCCCATACCGCCGTACCGCCCAGATCAGGGCGGGTCCGCCGAGGAAGGCCGTGACGATGGCCACCGGCACCTCACCGGTGGTCAGCAGCACCCGGGCGGCGGTGTCGGCGGCCAGCAGCAGGACCGGGCCGAGGACGGCGGCGAACCCGATCAGCCACGGCACTGAGCCGTCCGCGGCCCGGCGCACCAGGTGCGGCACGATCAGGCCGACGAACAGGATGGGACCGGCGATCGCGGTCGCCGCCCCCGCCAAGGCGGTGATCAGCACCAACGTGACCAGCCGGACCCGCGTCACGTTCACGCCGAGGGTGTGCGCCACCGCCTCGCCCAGTGCGACGGCCGCCAGCTGGCGGCTCAGCAGCAGCGCCGCGGCCACCGCGACCGCGATCACCAGCAGCGGCATCGTGTTCGGTGCCTGCTCCCGGCCGGCCAGCGAACCGATCGACCAGAACCGGTACTTGTCGAACACGGTCGGCGAGATCAGCCGCATGCCCAGCGTGAGACCGGTCAGCACGGAGCTGAGAGCCATTCCGGCCAGCAGCATTCGCAGCGGTGAACGCCGGCCCACCGCGGCGACCAGCGCAGCCGCCGCCACCGCGCCGACCACGGCCGCCAGCAGTTCGCCGAGTGCGTTCACGGTGAGCCCGAGGCCGGACCCGACGCTGATCGCGAACCCGGCGCCCGAGGTGACGCCCAGCACCCCTGGTTCGCCGAGCGGGTTGCGCGACAGCACCTGCACCAGCACCCCGGACACGGCGAGCGCGGCGCCGACCCCGATGGCCAGCGCTCCTCTCGGCAGCCGGATGTCGCGGACCAGGGCGACGTCGTTCGGGTCCCCGCTCCCGGACAGCGCGTGCAGTGCCGTGGCCGGCCCGATGAAGTGCGCGCCCACTCCCACGCTGGCCACCATGACCGTGGCCAGCGCGACGAGCCCGGCGAGCAGCAGAAGCGGCCGCCGCGCACCCCAGGTCGAACCGGTGCTGTCGGCAGCAGTAGCCGTGGCGGTCATTTCAGCAGGGGCGCGAAGGCCTTGTCAGCCGCGTCGAGCGTCATCTCCGCCTCCCGGTAGGTCGCGGCTTCGGTGTATCGCAGCGGGAAGACCTTGCCCGCCTTGACCGCGGGCAGGTTCTTCCACAGCGGCGAGTCCAGGACGGACTGCACCGGGGGCGGCACCGAGCCGTCGGCCTTGAGCGAATAGGTGATCGCGTCGGCCTCCGCGAAAGCGTCGGGCAGCTCCTCGATCGACGGGTACTCGCTGACGGACCTGGAGCCCTTGCCCTCGACCTTGACCGCGCCGTAGTAGTTGGCGCCCATGTCCTGCGCCACGTTGGTGCCCCACGAACCGTGGAACTCGCGCTGGAAGGTGCCCTTGGCGACCTCACCGTAGGCACCGACGTGCCCGAGCTTCAGCTTGGGCAGTACGGACTTGTACTTCTCGGCCAGCTGCTTGGCCTTCAGCTCGTACGCGGTCCGGGTGGCGTCGAAGCCCTTGAGCGCGCCCGCCGCGTCGGCCTGCCTGCGGGACAGTTCCCGCCACGCCTTGGGCACCGACGGGCCGAGCGTCACCACCGGTGCGATGGACTCCAGGCGCTTCATGTTGATGTCGGCGAGCGCCGGCTTCGGCACCCCGATGACGATCAGATCAGGGTCCGCCTTCGCGATCGCATTGTAGTTGGTCTCCGCGGCGGACTCACCGGCGACCTTGGAGATCTCGTCGTACCGCTCGCGTTCCGCGGCGCCCATCATCGGCAGGCCGCGTTGCCAGGTGGAGATGCCCACCAGCGGGGCGCCCGAGTCGAGCAGCGCGGGCACCGCGTAACCGGTGGCCACCACCCGTTTCGGCTTCGCCGGGATGGTGATGGTGCCGTTGTCCGCGACGAACTTCCTGGTGGGTCCGGCGTCGCCGCCGGCGCCGGCGTCACTGGAGCCGCAACCGGCGGCCAGCGCGGCCGCGAGCGCCAGGGCGCCCACGATACGGAACCGGGCGGAGGGGCTCCGGGTGGAGACGGGCATGGTTCTTCCTTGGTAGTGGGGGGCGGGGGTCAATGGCGGGGTTCGTGCTCATGGGTCCTCGTCGAAGTCGGCGACGCCGCGCTTCCAGTAGCCCGTGATGTCGTAGTCGGCCCTGGCCAGCCGCAGTTCGTCGCGGACCCAGCGGCGCAGCGGCTTGAGCACCCCGGCTTCACCGGCGAGCCACACGTACACCCGTTCGCCCGGCGGGACCTCGACCCGCCGCACCGCGTCGGCGAGCAGGCCGATGGTGCCGGGCGCGGCGGCGCCGCGATGCAGCCAGCACACCTCGACCCCTTCCGGCGGGTCCAGCCCGATCTCCTCCCGGGCGTCGGCGACCTCGATGAACGCCCAGCCGCGGGCCGTACGGGGCAGTTCCTCCACCCGCCGCGCGATCGCGGGCAGCGCGGTGATGTCGCCGCCGAGCAGGTAGCGGTCGTAGGGCGGCACGATCAGGCCGCCGGGCGGGCCCGCGACGTGGACGATCTCACCCGGGCGCACCGACCGCGCCCACGCGGCGCCGAGCCCTTCGGTGCCTCCGGCGCCGTGCAGCGCGATGTCGATGTCGAGTTCCCGGTTGACCGGGTCGTAGCGGCGCACCGTGTATTCGCGTGACGTCGGTGCCGGCCGCGGCCAGCGCAGCAGGTCGCCGTCGGGCTCGGGCAGCCGCAGGCTGCCGTCGTCCTCAGGGAAGATCAGCTTGACGTGCTCGTCCGGCGCGTGCGACTCGAATCCGTCGACGCCCGGCCCGCCCAGCGTGACCCGCACCAGGCCCGCACCGACCATGCCGGTGCGAAGCACCTCGGCCGCGCAGACTCGGATCGGGTAGCGGACCTTCGCGGGCACGGTGCCCGCCCGCACCTCGGCGATCCTGGCCAGGTGCCCGGTCACTGGTTCACCCCCGTCCGGGCGGGCACGGACAGCGCGGAGAGCGCGTCGGCGGTGGTGGTGACCACGCCGCAGCGCTGCGCCACGTACTCGCAGGCCCTGTCGTGCCAGGCGCGGGAGAAGTCGGCGACCGCGTCGGCGACGAAGAAGGCGCGTATGTCGCGCATGAACGCCTCGACGGCCGTGGCCTGGCAGCCGATGTGCGCGTACACGCCGGTGATCAGCAGCTGATCGCGCCCCCGCGCGGTAAGGGCTTCGTGGAACGTGCTGCGCTGGAACGCGCTGTAGCGCCACTTCACCAGCACCGTGTCCACGGGTTCCGGTACGAGGTCGGTCACGATGTCGGCGGCGCGCGGGTCGTCGTCGATGACGGCGCCGATGCCCGGTCCCCAGAACTCGGTGAGCAACCCGCGGTCGGCGTCGGCCTGGCGGCCCGGCTGCGCGGTGTAGAACACCGGCACCCCGGCCGCGCGCGCCGCGGCGAGCAGGCGTGCGGTATTGGCCGTCAGCTCGGGGATCGGCGACCCGGCAAAGGGAGCAAGGAAGTAGCGCTGGGCATCGTGGACCAGCAAAGCCGCTCGCGCCGGCTCAAGTGGCCAGCGCACCCGGCCGTCGGGCAGTTCGGCCGCCGCCGGCAGCGGATACGGCGCGATCTTCGGCAAGGACATCGGTCACCCTTCCTTCTCGTGGGCGGCCAGCGCCGCCCGCAGATCCCGCTTGCTGGTCTTGCCGACCCCGGTGACCGGGAACGCGTCCACCACGCGCACCAGGTCGGGCACCTTGAACGCGGCCACCCCGCGCTCGCGCACGAACCTGCGCAGCTGAACCCCGGTCGGCGCCGCACCGTCCGCAGGCACCACGTAGGCGCAGGTGCGCTCACCGAGGTAGGCGTCGGGGACCGCGACGACGGCCGCGTCGAGCACGTCCGGATGCGCCATCAGGTGGTTCTCCACCTCTTCGGCGGCGACCTTCTCACCGCCCCGGTTGATCTGCTCCTTGACCCGGCCGACCACTTCCAGGTGCCCGGTCGCGGTGCGCCGCACCAGGTCCCCGGTGCGGTAGAAGCCGTCCGGGGTGAACGCGACTTCGTTGTGCCCGCCCGCGCGGTAGTAGCCGCGGATGGTGTACGGGCCCCTGGTGAGCAGCGCGCCGACCGCGCCGTCGGGCACCACGTCGGTGGACGCGGCCAGCGGGTCGTCCGGGTCCACCACGCGGATCTCGTCGTCCGGCGATATCGGCCGGCCCTGGGTGCCCAGCACGATCTCGTCCGGGTCGTCCAGGCGGGTGTAGCAGACCAGCCCTTCGGCCATGCCGAACACCTGCTGCAACCGGCAGCCCAGCGCGGGCCCGATCCGTTCGGCCAGCTCCCGCCCGCACTTGGCGCCGCCGACCAGCAGCACGTCCAAGGAGGACAGGTCGTGGCCGGTGCGTCCCGCCGCCTGCACCCAGGCCGCGGCCAGCGGCGGCACCACGCCGGTGATCGTCACCCGTTCCGCCTCGATCAACGGGAACACGGTGTCGGCGTCCGGACGCGGTGCCAGCACGACCTTGGCGCCGGCGTGCAGCGCTCCGAGCACCCCCGGCGAGCTGAGCGGGTAGTTGTGCGCGGCCGGCAACGCGGCGAGGTACACGCTGTCCGGGGTCAGCGCGCAGATCCGCATGCTTTCCCGCACGCTGTAGAGGTAGTCGTCGTGAGTGCGCGGGATCAGCTTCGGCAGGCCGGTGGTGCCCCCGGACAGTTGCAGGAACGCCACTCCGGCCGGGTCCGGGTCGGGCAACTCGCGGGGCCGCGCGGCGGACAGGTCGCCGAACTCCGCCGAGCCGACCACGTGAACCGCCCGCAGCGACGGCACCGCTCCGGCCACCGCGCGCGCGGTGGCCGCGTGGTCGTGCCGCTCGTGCTCGCCGACCGTGATCACCGCGACCGCCTCCGCCTGTCCGGCAATGTGCCGCAGTTCGCTGTCGCGGTGCGCGGGTAACGCGAACACCGGCCACACGCCCAGCCGCCACAGCCCGAACACCACGGGCAGGAATTCCGGCACATTCGGCAGTTGCACCAGGACGCGGTCCCCTGCCCGGACCCCGGACTCGGCGAGGCCGGCGGCGATGCGGTGTGCGCGTTCGTCCAGTTCGGCGTAGGTCCACCGGGTCTCGCCGCCGACCACCGCCGTCCGCTCGGCATGGGCCGCCGCCAGCGCGGTGAGCAGCGCTCCGAAGGTCTGGCCGCGCCAGTGGCCGGCCGCGCGGTAGCGAGCGACGGTCTCCGGCGGCCACGCGACGACGTCCGCGCTCACGACCGCGTCCCCTCTCCGAGCGCCCGCAGCAGGGTCTGGAACTTCGCCGTCGTCTCGTCGAGCTCCCTGTCCGGGTCGGAGCCGGAGACGATGCCCGCGCCCGCGTGCAGCCGCACGATCCGCTCGGACACCTCGGCGCTGCGGATGGTGACGACCCACTCCCCGTCCCCGGAGATGTCGGTCCAGCCGACCAGTCCCGCGTAGTAGCCGCGGTCCGCCGGTTCCAGCGCGGCGATGGCGTCCCGCGCCGCGGCCGGCGGCACCCCGCAGACCGCGGGGGTCGGATGCAGCGCCTCGGCCAGGCCCAGCGCGGAGGAGGTGGGGGCGGCGGGGGCCGCGAGCGTACCGGTGATCTTCGTGGACAGATGCCACATGGTCGGTGTCCCGATGACCGACGGCTCGGCGGGCACGTGCAGGTTCACGCAGAACCGGCCGAGAACGTCGGCGACCCCGGCCGCCGTGTGCGCGTGTTCCGCTCTTTCCTTCTCGGACGCCAGCAGGGCGGCGACGCGGCGCCGGTTCTCCGCGTCGTCGGCGCACCGGGGCAGTGACCCGGCGAGCGGGTTGGCCACGACCTGGTCACCGCGCCGGGACACCAGCAGTTCGGGGCTCGCGCCGACCAGGGTGCGCGGCGCGGAGTCGCCGGGTGCGCTGACGTCGATGGCGAACGCGTGCGCGGCGGGGTCCGCGCGCACCAGGCGGGTCAGCAGCGCGGGCACCGAGACCGGTCCGTCCGCGGCCAGTTCGAGGCCGCGGGCCAGCACCACCTTGCTCAGCTCGCCGCCGTCTATCAACGCCAGCGCACGGCGCACGGCGTCGGTGTAGCAGCCGGGCTCCGGCCGGGGCCTGATCGACCAGCGCCGCGCGGGCGCGTCGGGCACCGGAGCGTCGACGGGCGCGCCGGCGCGCCGCACCACTGACGGGACGACCAGTGTGGCCGGCGCCTCCGGGCGGAACCCGAGCGCGCCGATCACCACCGGACCCGCCGCCCCGCCGACGGTCGCCACCTCGGCGAGTGCCGCCGCGGCCGCGGTCGCCCGGTTCCCGGGGGCGCCGCCGACCACGGCGTCCACCCCGTCGGCGAGCAGGGTGCCACGAGTCGAGGAGAAGTAGTACGAGCCGGGCAGATACGCGGCCAGCAGGTCGGCGGCGCGGTACACTGGGAGCGGGCGCGTCAGCGCGGGTACCGACACAGGAGGTTCCTTTCCGTTAATTTCAGGTTGGCTGACCTGAAATCGACGATTGATGGGAGATTCCGGTCACGCCCGCAGAGTGGCGCCACCGTCGACGTAGATGTTCTGCATGGTGATGTGCCGGGCGTGGTCAGAGGCCAGGAACAGCACCGCGTCCGCGATGTCCGCCGGTTCGGCGACCCGACCGAGCGGGATGCCCACCCGGAACCTGTCCGGGTCGCCGTGCAGCACCCGGCTCTCCGCGTCCTCGTCCGTCCACAGCAGGCGCAGCATGGCGGTGTCGGTGGATCCTGGGGAGACCGCGTTGCAGCGCACACCCGCACCCGCCACCTCGAGCCCCAGGCACCGGGTCAGCATGGTCGCCGCCGCCTTGGACGCGGCGTAGGCGGCCATCCCGGTACGGGGTACGCCCGCCGCGTTGGAGCCGACGGTGACCAGCGCGCCGCGCTGTCGCCCGGTCATCCGCCGGGCCAGCTCCCGCAGCACCGTGAACACGCCGGTGACGTTCACCGCGAAGGTCGCCGCCCAGTCCTCGTCAGAGGTCTCGCAGACCGTTGCCGGGCGCAGGATCCCGGCGACCGACACACCGATGTCCACCGGGCCCAGCCGATCCTCGGCCGCTGCGATCATCGCGTCGACCGCCGCCACATCCGTTACATCGGCGGGGAACGGCATCACCCGATCGGCGCACCGGGCGGCCAGCCGGGTTAAGCCCTCGGTGTCGACGTCGACGGCGGCCACGGTGGCACCCGCGTCGGCCAACGCACTTGCCACGGCCGCACCGATGCCACGGCCCGCACCCGTGACCAGCGCGTTCTTCCCGGCCACGCCTGGCCAGCTCTCCGGCAGCGCCACTCGATTCTCCTCTTTATTAGGTTAGGCTCGCCTAACATAGCGAGACCTCAAGCGGGCGTACAGACCTAATCTGGCCAAATCGAGCGATGTGCCCCAAACCGCGCCACGCTCGCCCTGATGCGAAGGCGGCCACGGTGGATGGCGCAGTGGCGCCCGAGTTGGGGAGCATCAGAGCCCAGCAAGTTCGGGGAGCCGGCGCCCAGATCGAGTGAGGCGTCGGTCACCGTGGAGGCGAACCCGCGCCGCCACGGGCCGACTTCGGCGGCGACGCGTTCATCGCCGAGGACGCCTTCGCCGCCGAGATCATGCGGATCGCCCGAGACGACAGAACGGCAAGGGCGGTGACCACTTTTCCCTCTTGATAGAAAGGTTAGGCTAACCTAACATCATCTCATGTCGCGCAGCCCGCCACCCAAATCGGCGTGGATGACAAAATCCGTTGCCGTGCACACGTCGAAGACGACTGAAGACATGGCATCAAGGCACCGAGCCGATGATGAACCCGGCCGAGCACGTGAAATCGTAGAATCCCGGCATGGTCTCGGACATGTTCGTCGAGCGCTCCGCCGCACACGGCTTTCGCGGTCGGCGGTAGAGCACCGGCCGCCGCATTGTCCACATCAGACTCATTGGGAGGCCGCATGGCCGAGGAGAAGGCAGGATCGGCATTGGACGCGGATCGGCTGCGCACAGACGTCGCGAAACTGCTCGGCGAAGCACCCGAGAACATCGATTCCTCGGCCAACCTGCTGGACCACGGCCTGGACTCGATCCGCATCATGAGCCTGGTCGAGCGGTGGCGTGAAGAGGGCGCCGAGATAACGCCCCTGGAGCTCGCCGAAGCGCCGACGCTGGCCAGCTGGATCGAGATGATCGGGCGAAAAACGGCGGCGGGATGAGTGCCCAGACCACGCGTGGTGGTCGTCGGTGGAGGTCCAGGCGGCTCGACCGCGGCCAGGTCGGCCGCTTGTCGAGGCCACCGGGTGGCGCAGCTGGTAAAGGAGACCTTCCCCATAGACGCGTCACCGGCGGCACGCCACATCACAGGGCAGGTGCCGAACGTGAACGGTGGTGCGCACAGAACCCGCTGACCACATCCGGGCTAGGGCTGTGACCGGGATGGTCCACCGTGATCGGAAGGCGGCTCGCGGGACGAGCGCACGCGCAACGGCTGGTATTACTGGGGCATGCAGGAAGAGACGGCACGCTCCGCGATCGACACGTTCCTCTCCGCGTTTAACGCCTCGGCCGACAGCTATGTGACTGCCCTGCTCTCCCAGGCCCTGACCTCAGACGTGGTCTTCTGGGGGCCGTTGGGTCGCAGCGAAGGAATCGCGGCGGTCGAGCGGTTCGTGCTGGACATCCGGCGCCACCCGGCGGGGACCGGCACGATGGCGCGCTGCTCAGCGGTGGACATGCCTGACGAGTGGGCCCGGTACCAGTGGGTCTTCACCACGCCGGATGGAGGCCCCCGCCTGGCGGGAACGGACGTCGTCCATCTGCGGCGGAGCCTCATCGACCAGGTCATCGTCTTTGCGGGGGAGATCGAGCCGTCCGCCTCCTGAGTCGTCCTTCTGTCGCCGTCCTTCTCGTGAAACTGTCCCTTTCGGCACTCCGGGGCTGCGGTTCGCGGTCGGTCAGGCTGCGGCGCTGAGGGGGCGTCCGCCCCAGCGGATGACCTTCTCGCTGCGGATGCGGGCGCGTTCCTTGCGTTGGGCGGTAAGTACGTCGGGGTGGCGGGCGTTGGCATTGCGCCAGCGCAGGTAGCAGTGCAGTGCCTGGGTTTGCGTAGGGTGGCTGCGGTGGTGGGAGTTGGCCAGGGTGAACTGCCGCAGCGGGCCGAAGTGGGCCTCGATCGGGTTGGCCCAGGATGCGTAGGTCGGGGTGAAGCACAGCTCGACCTTGTTCTTCTTCGCCCAGCGACGCATGTCGGCGCCAGTGTGGGCGGAGAGGTTGTCCAGGATGATGTAGATCGGGGCGCCGTCGGGTCGGGCGGCGCGGACCGACTTCAGCGCGGCCAGGGTGTTGACGGTGCCCTTGCGGCGGCGGTTGACGCCCCACAGGCGGTCGTCGCCCACGGAGTAGCAGCCGTGGAAGTAGGTGACGCCGTGGGTGCGGCGGTAGGTCGCCGGCAGCCGGTTTGGCTTGCCCTGCTTCGCCCAGCAGGAGCCTGCGGTGGGCCGGATCCCCAACGGCCCGAACTCGTCGAAGGGGAAGACCCGGTCCGGGAAGCGGTCCAGAACCTGCTCGATCCGGTCGAGCTTGGCGTCGCGATGAGGGTCGGGTGATTCCTTCCATGTCTTGGTGCGCATACTTGGCCGCCCGGCAGAGGATGTCCCGCTCGGCCTCCAACTCCCGCACTTTCCTGCGAAGCTCCCGATTCTCCTGTTCAAGCACGGCGTCCGAGGCTACCGGGGCCCCACCCGCCTCCCGCCGCCGGGCCGACGGCTCGGCACCGGCCTGCCCACGGGCCCGCGCCTGGCGCACCCACAGACGCAACGTCTCCCGGTTCACGCCCAAGTCCTTGGCCACCGACGCATACGTCCGCGTCGGATCCGACAGATACAACGCCACCGCATCGGCCTTGAACTCCTCGGAGTACACCTTCATCCCCACACGGGACCCCTCTCACCCCCAGATCTCAATAATCCAGGGTGCTCAGGGTGTCCACACCTCGGGGGGAAGGCCCGCCAACTACGGCTGCGGGTCCTGCCCACCGCCCGCACGAACCTTTCGAACGTACGCATCCGCGGGATGGCTGTATGACCGGTGATCAGCGCTTGCACCGTCCCCGTGCCCAACCCTGCGTCTACGGCGAAACGTAATGAGCTCTCAATTCATTTATTCAGGTCGATGCCAAGGGCGTGCAGCATAGTGGGGAACTTGGCGGAGGTCTCCGCGAGCTCGCCGTCCGGGGTGGAGTCGGCGACGACATCGGCTCCGGCGTAGATGCGGATCGCCGATGGCGTGACCTCGGCACACCTGAATGTGATGGCCCATTCGCCGTCGCCTGAGACGTCGCACCAGCCGACGGCTCCGCTGTAGAAGCCGCGGTTGAGCTTTTCGATTCGCCCTATCAGAGCGTGGGCCTCCATTGTCGGAGTGCCGCAGACGGTCGGGCTCGGATGAAGCGCAGCGAACAGGTGCAAGGAGGAGATCTCGGGGGAGGCGAGCCTTCCGGTTATCTGTGTGCCGAGGTGCCACCTCGTGGCGGTCTTCACCAATGCAGGCCTGTCCTGAATGGTCAGCTCCGCGCAGTAGGGACTCAGCCCGCCCGCGACCGCATCGACCACGCCGGCGTGTTCGCGCAGATCCTTGTGTGAGACGAGCAGTGCCTGACCGGACTCGGTGTCCCGGACCGGATCCGAATAGCGGGGCGCCCATCCCGCAAGCGGGCGAGCCGAGACTACCGCGCCGGACCGCCGGACGAGCAGCTCGGGGCCGCCCCCGATCAGCACCCGCCCGGCCGGTAGGTCCACGGCGAAGACATAGGCGTCGGGATCGTTGTGCGCAAAATGCCGCAGTAGCGTTCCGGGGTCAGCGCCGATCACGTTGTTCAGCCGTACCGAGCGTGCCAGCATCACCTTTTCCAGGTGCCCGCTGCGCAGTTCTTCCAAGGCGGCGGTAACAGCCTGCTTGTATTCGTGGGGTGAAGGAATCTGGTCGATGTTGGAGAAGGACGGCGTCACCGGGCGGGTGACCGGCGACACGCTGCCCGATCGCGTCCACTGGACCGCGGAGGGAACGGTCAGCCGTGCCGGGACGTCTGCGCGGAAGGGGATCGCGCCCACCAGAATCGGTCGCGGGTGGTCGTCGGCCACCCGATCCAGCGTGGTGCGCATCCGCATCAGCATGGTTGCGGGGTCGCGGGCGTTGCAGCTCGGTAATGTCTCCAGCACGCCCTGAGCGAGCAGAGTGTGCCGGGGCGAGCGAAAGTAGAACGAATGGCCCGGCCGGTACCCGTCTAACGGGTCGATGCTATGAGACGCCTGCGTCACGCTGCTCAAATGCTCTTCCGTTCCGTGAGCGAGTCGGGGTCGCAACGCCGCTGCTGTCGAGACGATCGTGCTTGGCTGCGGCTGGCTATGGCAACTTGTCAGTTCCACCCTCGGCAGTGGGACAGGGCGAGTGCGATGAGGGTCCGGGTGGTGGTGGCGACCTCGGAGAGGGCCACGCACTCGTCGGGGGTGTGCATGCGGGCGATGTCACCTGGGCCGTACTGGACTGTTGGAACACGGCCGAGACCGGTGAGAAGGCGTAGGTCGCTGCCGTATGGGGCGCCCCAGACGGCCGGGGTGGCGCCGGTGACCGTGGCGTGTGCCTCGGTGAGCCGGTTCAGCAGGTCGCCGTCCGCAGCGGGAAGGCGCCCGGAGGCGAACCGGCCGCCCCACCACTCGACCTCCACAGGATGGCGGCGCAGCCATTCGTCGGAGGCACAGACGTTGGCCACCGTTTGCTCCAGCGTTCGCCGTGCGGCCTGCTCGGGCTCGCCCAGGGCGACGCCGATGCGGCCCTCGGCGACCAGGACCCCGGGGACCGTGGACGACCAGTCGCCCGCGTGGACGGTTCCGATCTCGATCGCGTATGGGAGGTCCCACCGTTCCATCAGAGTGTCGACGCTCGTGTTTCGGCGGCGTTCCAGCGCTCGCAGCGCGGCGAAGAGTGGCAAGAATTTCTCTATTGCACTTACCCCGTCGTAACGCCGGGCGGCGTGGGCTGCGCGACCGCGTATCCGAAGGCGGAACGTCAGCGAGCCCGCGTTGGCGGGGACGACGTCCAGTCCGGTGGGCTCAGGGATGACACAGGCGTCAGCCCGCCAGCCACGCTTGAGGAGGGCATAGGTTCCCATGCCACCGTCCTCCTCACCGGGCACACAGGCGATCAGGACGTCGCCGCGTAGCTGCCGACGGCGCAGCGCGCGCATCGCGAACAGCGAGGCGACCAGGCCACCCTTCATGTCGCAGGCGCCGCGTCCATACAGCAGGTCGCCGTTGATACGGCCGCTGAAGGGGTCGTCGCTCCAGGCGGACGAGTCACCGGCCGGGACGACATCGACGTGGCAGTTCAGCATGAGGGAGGGGCCGCCACCGGTGCCGGGCAGGCGGCCGACGAGCCCCCAGGCCTGGCTTCTCGCGACCTCCATGCCGGGGAAGTCGGTCTCGGCGGTGACCTGGTTCAGGGGGATGGGCCAGTGGTCGACTTCCAGGCCCTCGGCCCGCAGCCACGTGGCGAGTCGGTCCTGAATCTGTGCTTCCGCGGCGGAGCCGCCGATGCTGGGGATGCGGACCAATTCGGCGAGAAGTTCGGCCATGCCCGCGACATCATCTCGCGTGACGCCGGTGGCGATGGTCACGGTCGGTCCGTGAGGTAGCCGCCCATGGTCTGGAAGAACTCGGTGGCGGGCAGGTCGATGTCGTCGTCGGTGCGGACTCTCTCGATGACGAGGCCGTGGTTGCGTCCGCGGTGAGCGTCCGCTCCAGCGACGATCACCACGCCGTCGCCTTCGCGAATGAAGACGCGTCCCGGAGTGCCGCCGTAGACGCCCTTGGAGACTGATGCCTTCAGCACTCGGACGCGCTGCCCCTTGTAGTGGGTGAAGGCGTTGGGGTACGGGTCGGACTGCGCGCGGACCAGGCGTTCGGTGGCTTCGGCGGGCCAGGCCCAGTCGATGCGGCTGTCCTCGATCGAGCGTTTGTGGAAGAAGCTGGCCCTGGTTCGGTCCTGCGGGGTGAAGTCGGTACGACCGGAGGCGAGCAGGTCGAGCGCTTCGGTGACGATCGGGCCGAGCAGGTCGACGGTGCGATGGAACAGGGCGGTGGCGGTGTCGGTGGGGCCGACCGGGACTGCGCGCTGGACGACGATGTCGCCGGCGTCCAGTTCGTCGTTCATCATGTGCGCGGTGACCCCGACCTCCTTCTCGCCGTTGATGAGCGCCCAGACGATCGGGGAGAAGCCTGCATAGGCGGGGAGCAGTGAGTCGTGGATGTTGAGGGTCCCGCGCGCTGGAAGGTTGAAGATCTGCGGCGGGATCCAGGTCCGCCAGTTGTTGGCGACGATGAGGTCGGGGTCGGCGGCTTTGAGCCGGCCCATCAGTTCTTCGTCGTCGGGACGGTTGCGCAACAGTGTCGGCACGCCGTGCTCGGCGGCCAGGTCGGCGACCGAGTCGTCCCAGATCTTCTCGTAGGCGTGGTCGCTCTTTGGGTGCGTCACGACAAGTAAGACCTCGTGTCCGGACTCCAGCAGCGCCTGGAGCGTCCGGTGTCCCCATGTCTGGTAGCCGAACATCACGACCCGCATGTGGCCTCCTTGTGCGGACATTCAGTGGAGGTTAGGCTCACCTCTGTTAGGTGAGCCTAACCTAATCGAAATGTCGCACTCTGGGAAGCCCGTAGATGTGCGCGATGGGCCCAGGACGCGTCGCTAATACCGGTCTCGCCCTGCCCGGAACCCATGACTCCCGACTAAAGCTGTCCGCCCCTGGAAAGGCTCTTCCATGCTCCCCTCGGACATGCACGTTTACGATCTCATCGGCATCGGCTTCGGTCCGTCCAACCTCGCCCTAGCCATCGCGCTGCGGGAACGGCGGGCGCGAACCGGCGATGCGGTGGACGCGGTGTTCCTCGAGAAGCAGCCGGCGTTCGGCTGGCACCGCGGAATGCTCATCGAGGGCACGACCATGCAGGTGTCCTTCCTGAAGGATCTGGTCACGATGCGCAACCCGGCGAGCGGCTTCGGCTTTCTCAGCTACCTGCACGACCGTGGTCGGATGGCCGACTTCATCAACCACAAGACGATGTTCCCCTCGCGGGCGGAGTTCCACGATTACCTGGAATGGGCCGCGGTCGCGTTCGACGAGCAGGTCGAGTACGGCTCGGAGGTCGTCGGCGTGACCCCGGTCGTCGTCGACGGCGTCGTCGAGTATGTCGACGTCGTGGTGCGGCAGGGCGGCCGCTCCGACGAGCTGACCACGCGGCGCGCTCGGAACCTGGTGATCGCCGCGGGACTGGAGCCTGTCCTGCCCGACGGGACTGCCGAGAGCGAGCGGATCTGGCACACCGAGGAACTGCTCGACCGTGTGACCGGCCTGCGCGACCCGCGGCGGCTGCTGGTGGTGGGCGCTGGTCAGAGCGCCGCCGAGGCCACCGACTACCTGCACCGCACTTACGCCGACGCCGAGGTCTGCGCGGTCTTCACCAAGTACGGCTACACGCCCGCCGACGACAGCTCGTTCGCCAACCGTGTCTTCGACCCGGAGGCGGTCGACCACTTCTACACGGCGTCCGACGAGGTCAAACGGATGCTGATGGACTACCACCAATCCACCAACTACTCGGTGGTCGATCTGGAGCTCATCGACGAGCTCTACCGGCGGCACTACCAGGAGAAGGTGGCGGGCGAGGAGCGGCTGCGCATCCTCAACGCCTCGCGGATCGTCGACGTCGCGTGCGATGGCGCGGGGGTGCGGTCCACGGTGGAGTTCCTGCCGACCGGCGAACGCACCACGCTGGACGCCGACGTCCTCGTCTACGCGACTGGCTACCGGCCGTGCAACCCGCTGAACCTTCTCGGCGGGGTGGGAGAGTACTGCTTGCGACACACCAACGGCACCGTGCGCGTGGAGCGTGACTATCGCATCGCCACCAGCGGGGCGATGAGCTGCGGCATCTACCTGCAGGGCGCCACCGAGCACACGCACGGCATCGGCTCCACGCTGCTGTCCAACACCGCCGTCCGCGCCGGTGAGATCGCCGATTCGATCGGCGAACGCCTCGGTTCCCTCGACCGGAACCCGTACGCCGTCCGCTGACCTGTCGGCGAACCTCCGCCGTCCGGGTCAAGCGTTGTGCCTGGCAGAGCCCGGCCCCGCGCCGGGCTTCGTGGCGCGGGGAGATGCGGCGGGGTGCCCCGGGGTTGGGGGCGGTGCCTTTTTCGTGCGGCCGTCCGTGGTGGCGTCCCATGGGGATGACCAAGGTCGTGCGGCTGACCGGGTCGGCGGTCACCTGGCAGCGAAGCCCGAAGACGTCCTCCACCAGGACCTCGGTGACCACCTCGCCGGGGGTCCCTCGGCCACGATCGCGCCCGACTTCATCACGATGACGTGGTCGGCGTACCGGCACGCCTGGTTCATGTCGTGCAGCACCATGACCACGGTCCGGCGCTCGCGCCGGTCCAGGTCGATGACCAGGTCGAGCACGTCGATCTGGTGGGCGAGGTCCAGGTAGGTCGTCGGCTCGTCCAGCAGCAGGATCGGGGTGCCCTGTGCGACGGCCATCGCGATCCAGGCGCGCTGCCGCTGCCCGCCAGGTCGTCCACCGGCCGCGCGGAGTGCTCCAGCATCCCGGTCGCGCGCAGCGCGGCGGTCACGTCTGATGGGGGGCGCGGCCCTGCCCGACCAGGTCCACGACTGTCAGGCCTTCCGGCGCGACCGGCGCCTGCGGCAGGATGCCCAGGCGCCGCGCGACCTGTTTCGTCGGCTTGGCGTGGATGGCGTGGCCGTCGAGGTGTACGGCGCCGTCGCGCCGTGACAGCAGCCGTGCCAGGGCCCGAAACGGTCCAACTTGAAGGCGTCGTCCGCCGCCGGACGGGAGGCGTTTGGGCGGACCCAGCTCGCGTGGCGGCTGGGTGAGATTTCGGGGCGTCAACCGGGGCATCGACCGTCATCAGCGCCGTCGTCGACTCCGGTCCCACCGACAGCCGCCGTGAGGAGCCGAGGCAGGCGTACAGCATGATGGCCGGGACCATTGCCCACAGACCGGCGATCGGGGGCAGCCCGGCCAGCACCGCGTACGCCATCACCTGCGGCACCAGATACGCGGCGACCGTGATCCCGGCCAACGTGTCCCCCCGCCAGCCAGGCACGCCGGTAGCCGCGCAGGGCTCGGATCCCGGGAAACGGTCGGCTGAACACTGTCGACCTCATGACTTCGTCGGCGCCATCGGAGGAGGGCACTCGCCTAGGAAACGTGACGGACCCGCACGAGGGCCGGCGCCCCGGCGGGGCGCTTCGTCGTGCGCGCGGCGCTCCCGGCGCCGTCGGTCGACAACACCCAGCCGTGGAGGTTCGTCGACCGGCCTATGGGCTGGAGCTGTGGGCCGACCGGGCCCGGCCGCTGCCGATGGCCGACCCGGCCGCGCGCGAGATGGCGATCAGCTGTGGTGCCGAGTTGTTCAACGCGCGGCTGGCCGTCCGGCGTCTGGCTTCACCCCGGTCACCGCCCGGACGCAGCCGCGGTGACCGGGCGGGGGACGTTAGGACGTCGCGCCGGGACCTTCGGCCCGGGGACGGGCACTGAGCAGCGGTTTAGCGTCGAGGTGGAGATTCGAGACGAGTTCAGGAGGGACGTCCCATGGCGGCTCCAATCATCGTAGGGATCGACGGCTCGGCGCATGCCTGGCGGGCTCTGGACTGGGCCACGGACTATGCCGTCCGACACGGCCTTCCGCTGCACCTCGTACACGGGTCCCGTGCACTGGTGGCGGACGGGACGATCCCGGACGACGCCCTGCGCCGGTTGATCGCCGAGCGTGAGGACCTGCTCGCCGAGGCCCGGCAGTACGCGTTGAAACAGCACTCCGGCCTCGACATCGAGACACGGCTGGTGACCAAGGATCCGGGTGGCGCGCTGGTGGACGAGAGCGGGCACGCGGAGCTGGTGGCCGTGGGGTCGCGCGGGCTGGGCGGCTTCGAAGGACTGCTGTTCGGTTCCGTCGGCCTGTACACGGCAGCGCATGCGCTCTGCCCCGTAGCGGTGGTCTCTCGTTCGGCCCCCTATCCCGCCGACGCACCCGCGGAGATCGTGATCGGGATCGAGGGGCGGCACGAGGAGAGGCTCTTCGTCGAATGGGCCTTCGCCGAGGCCGCCTCCAAGGGCTCCAGGATCCTGGCGCTGCACGCGGTGGGCGGCGAGTTCGGCTCTCCCCGCCGGCGGGTGATCGAGGACATGGAGCTGTCGGAGGCCCTGGCCGGCCTGCGGGAGCGGTATCCGGACGTCCCGGTCGACCAGTTGGTCTCCGACCGGACACCGTCCCGGGCGCTGGTGGAGGCGTCGGAGAACGCCGGCCTGGTGATCGTCGGCGCCCGCCGCAGGCGCGGCCCGGTCGGCATGGCGCTGGGACGGGTCAACCATGCGGTCCTGCACCACGCGAAGTGCCCAGTGGTGGTCGTCCCCACCAACGAGTGATCCCTGAGCCCTCGGCAGACCGGCCGCCGGCGGCACGTCCGAGAGGAGTTGACCATGACCGAACAGATCATCGTCGGAGCCGATGGCTCCGGCCCGTCCGCACGAGCCGTGGCCTGGGCCGCCGACGAGGCGGCCCGATTGGGGTGCGAACTGAGGATCGTGCACGTGGTGGAGAAGTGGGGCTTCGACGTCCCGCTGACCGCCGCGCCCGGGGAGGCGCGCTCACTGTCCCGGGAAGGCAGTGAGACGCTGGCGGCCGCCGAGCGGATCGCGCACTCCCGGCGGCCGGAGGTGCCGGTCAGCGTGGACCTGGCGTCGGGCCGCACCGTCCGAGTCCTGGCCGACCGTTCCGAGCGGGCACTGGAGCTGGTGGTGGGGCACCGCGGCCTGGGCGGGTTCGCGGGTCTGCTGCTGGGGTCGGTCGGGCTCGGCGCCGTCCGGCACACCGCATGCCCGGTCGTGGTGGTACGCGGCGAACAGGCTGGCGGGCGCCGGGAGATCGCCGTTGGCGTCGGCCTCGGCGACGACTCTGCGGCACTGGAGTACGCGTTCCGGGTCGCGGACGTCCGTCACGCGCGGCTCCGCGCCGTGCACGCCTGGCCGTTTTCCGAAGCCTTGGACGAGGCGGGCGCGGGCGCCGATCTGCGGCATATCGAGGAACGGGCCAGGTGGCGGGTGATCGAGGCGCACGCGCCGATGCGCAAACGCTTCCCCGGCGTCGAGGTGGTCGAGCACATCGTGCAGGACAATCCCGCCGCCGCGCTGGTCACCGCGTCCCGCGACGTCGACCTGGTGATCGCGGGTTCGCACACCCGTGAGGGACTGACCGTGCCGCGCAGCCGCGCGGTGACCCACGCCCTCATCCATCACGCGCACTGCCCGGCCGCCATCGTCCCCATGGGCGGTGAACCCGCATCGTGAGCGGCAACCGAAAGGCCCGGCCTCGGCCGGGCCTTTCCCTATTCACTGAGGCGGGACAGTTCAGGCGGCGGTTCCGTAGCCGTCAACGGTCGGAGTCGGCCCTACTCGCACGCCTGCCACGCGCTGGCAGGAGATGCGCACGAACTCCGGGGAGGATCCGTGCTTCCATGCCCGGAGAGCGTCGCGGGCACGGTCTCCCGGATCCTGGACGATCCGTGCCCGTCCGACGACGGTGACCGACCAGCCGGCGGGGCCGGTGGCGTCCAGGTCGTCGGCCTCGAACGCCACGATCGTGTCACGGGCCGCGGCGGCCAGGCGGCCCGAGCCGGGCGGCACGCATAGGACCACGTCGCCGCGGTCCAGGACGAAACCGACCGGCATCACGGCAGGAAGCGCCTGCTCAGTGAAGACGATCCTCCCGACCTTCACCGTGCTCATCAGGCCAAGGCACTCGCCTCGTGTCAGGCTCTGCGGCCTGTCCGTCTCGTCGTTCATACCTCCATGGTCCGGCGACGCCGGTGTCGGCGGCAGGGGCCAACGTCACAGGCGCGGATGCCGTCCGTCCCTCCCCGGCCGGACGTTCGCGCCGGCCATCGGGGACGGTGCCGTGGCCGGTGCCGGGCGGGACGACCACGACGCACGCCGAACGCCGCAGGCATGCCGTCCGGACCGGACCGATGACCGGCGTCAGCGCGGAGTCATCGCGGTGGCCCCCGAGGACGAGGAGATCCGCCGCCGCGGCATGGTCGAGGAGGGCCCGCGCCGGTTCTCCGTAGGCCAGTTCCTGACGCACCCGCACCGCGGGGTCGGAGCCGAGGACCGCCCGGACGTCGGCCGCGAGTGCGCGCCGCGTCCGTTCCCGTTCTCGCTCGGGGGACGGCCGGTGATCTGCGACGGCGTAGGACGCCACCAATTCCCGCCTGGCACGCCAGGACCGGACGGCCACCAGCTCGGCGTGCCGCAGCGCGGCCTCGGCGGCGGCCCAGCGCAGGGCGCGCAGCGAGGCCGGGGATCCGTCCACGCCGACGACGATCCGGCAGGGGCTGGGGAAACCTGTCATCGTTCTCATCTCGATTCGGGTGTGAACGGAGACCGAGGGCATCGGACCGAGACGTCGATCCGATGCCCCTTTCCGGATGCTCCGGGCTACTTCTCGATGGTGATCCGCTTGGCCTCGCTCTTGACGGCCTTGGGCACCGGCACGCGGACGGTGAGGATGCCCTGGTCATAGGTCGCCTTGATGTCGTCGGCGTCGATGTCGGCCGGGAGGGTGAAGGACCGGGTGAAGGAGCCGTAGCGGAACTCCGACCGGTGTGCTTCCTTGGTCTCCTCGTGGCGTTCGGCGTGGATGCGCAGGATGCCGCCGGCGACGGTGATCTCGACGTCCTTGTCGGGGTCGATGCCGGGCAGCTCGGCGCGGATCACGTAGTTGCCGTCCTCGACGTAGTTCTCCACCCGCATCGTCTGTCCGGCGGCGGTCCGGAACATGGTGAACGGGGACTCGATCCAGTCGAACAAGTCCGGGAAGATGCCCCGTGTCTCGCGCCGCTCCAGTCCGCTCATGATGCCTCCTCGGCTTGGGTCCGCGGACGCCGCCGGAGAAGAGCGCTTCCGTCGCCTTCCCTCATCGGCGGCTGCTCACTCTCATGCTTTCTCGACCGGTGCCGACCTCCTACGGCCATGGGTCCTGCCCAGCCGGGACCAAAGTCCGTCCCCGTGGTCAGCCGCCTCTCCGGGCGGGCTTGCCGTTCCGCAGGTGGCTCTGCCAGGACGCACCGGGTTGGATCTCGATGTCCTCGGTTCCGTAGGAGATGTGGACGGGAGAGGCCGCGCCGGGGCGGAGCGCGACACGGATCAGGTCCTGGCGGCAGCTCAGGTCGATGCCCCAGTGCCCCCGGTAGCGGAGCCCGAGGCACAGCTCACCGGCTGCGGGAGGCAGGCGCGGCTCCAGCCTGAGCGTGCCGCCGCGGGTGCTGATCCCGGCATGGCAGCGCTGGACGAGGTCGACCGTGCCGGCCATCGCGCCCAGGTGAACCCCCTCGGCCGTGGTGCCGTGCTGAGCGTCGGCGAGGTCGCTGAACAGTGTTTCCAGGAAGATCTTCCATGCCTCGTCGCCGTCGGTGTGCGCCAGGATCCAGGCGTGCACCAGCGAGCTGAGGGTCGACCCGTCGCAGGTGCGGGGCAGGTAGTAGTCGATGGTCCTGGCGGCCAATGCCGGGCCGTGCTCGTACCCGAGACGTCGCAGGACGTCGTCGAGCTCGTCGGGTGACAGCACGTAGAAGAGCATGAGTACATCGGCCTGTTTGGACGCCTTGTAGCGGTTGGGCGAGTCGTCCTCGGCCTCCAGGATCCGGTCCAGCCTGCGGATGTCGCCGTAGCGGCCCCGGTAGCCGGTCCAGTCGAACTCCTCCAGGTCGGCGTAGCCGTCGAACTGGCTGATCACGCCGTCGTGGAACGGGACGTACATCTTGCGGGCCACGTCCTCGAACCGGGTGATCTCCTCGCGGGTCAGCGCGAGCCGTTCCTGCAGTTCGGCGCAGCGTTCTTCGGGCAGCGCGGCGAGCGCGTCCAACGCCCGGCGCAGCATCCACACGGCCAGGACGTTGGTGTAGGCGTTGTCGTCCAGGCCCGGCTCGTCCCGCCCCGGATAGGCGTCGTGGTACTCGTCGGGGCCCATGACGCCGCGGATCCGGTACCGGTCGGTGGAGCGTTCGTACACGGCCAGGTCCGCGAAGAACCGGGCGACCTCCAGCATGATCTCGGCGCCGTACTCGGCGAGGAACTCGACGTCGCCGGTCGCCTCGTAGAACCGCCAGACGTTGTGGGCGATCGTGAGCCCAACATGCCGCTGCAGGTGCGTGTGGTCGGGCAGCCAGCGTCCCGAGCGCGGGTTGAGGTGGACGCGCTGGGTCTCCTCACGTCCGTCGGCGGCGCTCTGCCACGGGTACATGGCCCCGCGGCGCCCGGCGGCGGCCGCGGCGCGGCGGGCGGCGGGCAGCCGCCGCCACCGGTACATCAGCAGCGCGCGGGCGATCTCGGGGAACCGCATGGTCAGGAACGGCAGGATGAACAGCTCGTCCCAGAAGACGTGGCCGCGGTAGGCCTCGCCGTGCAGGCCGCGGGCGGGGACGCCGACGTCCAGATCGACGCTGTGCTCCGACACGGTCTGCAGCAGGTGGAAGATGTGCA
This sequence comes from Actinomadura soli, assembly GCF_005889715.1. Classification (GTDB taxonomy): domain Bacteria; phylum Actinomycetota; class Actinomycetes; order Streptosporangiales; family Streptosporangiaceae; genus Spirillospora; species Spirillospora soli. The sequence goes on along the minus strand of NZ_VCKW01000008.1, from coordinate 5,217 downwards.
AGTTCAGGATGCGCTGTACCTCGACGTGGTCGACGCTGAGCTGGCACCGGCGCCACAACCGCGTCCACGCGATCGTGTGCCGCTCCAGCAGGGAGTCGAAACCGCCGGCCCGGGCGGCGGCTTCCAGCGCGGCCTGTCCGCATTCCTCGACGACGCGGTCGCGGGAGGTGAACACGGCCGCGACCTTCTCGACCGTGACCGGCGCGCTCGCCCGCACGGTGACGTCCAGGTCGTGTGCGGCCCAGCCGTCGTCGACCAGGTAGGCGGACTCGGCCGGGACGGAGGTCCGGGTGCGCGCCGCCATCGCGATCCCGATCTTCGAGGAGATCGTCGAGGTGCGCAGGAGCAGCAGTTCCGGATCGCTTTGCGGCGCCGGCTTCTCGCGGATCAGGTGGGTGCCGGGCAGGTTGCGGTACCGCTCGACTCCCGCGTTGACGACGCGTCCGTCCAGCGCGGACCGGATCTGCAGCCGCCCGGACCAGTCCTCGGCGACGATCGTGGTCTCCAGCGCGGCCAGGTGCGGGTCGTCCATGGACACGATCCGGCGCTGCGCGAGGCGGAAGGTCCGTCCGGCCCGGTCGCGCACCCGCACCAGGCGGGTCAGGACGCCGCGCCGCAGATCCAGCTCCTGCCGGTAGGACAGGAGCCGGTCCTCGCTGAGGGCGGCGTCGGGGTCGAACCATTCACCGTCTTCGGCGCGGAAGGTCAGCGCAAGCCAGTTCGGCATGTTCACCAGGTCGGCGTTGTCGTCGGGCCGGCCGCCGATCTCGGCCGCGAGCCGGTCGTAGCAGCCCGCGACGTAGGTCCCTGGGTAGTGGACGCCGTCGGCCGACGACTCGGGACCGGCGCCCCGGGTGGCGAAACAGCCGTTGCCGAGCGTGCACAGGGCTTCCCGCAATCCCTCGGTCTCGGGGTCGTAGCCGTCGTAGGCCAGGATCCACCGGTTCATGATGTCTCCTCATCCACCCGGCCTCACCTTTTTGGAGGCTGCCCGGTGTGGTCACGTTCTCACCGGACCGCTGGACCGGGCAGTGCCGGACGACCTGCGCCGGGCAGGACTTTCGGCCCTTCAGATCCGCGCCCTGACCTGCTGACATTGGGATTGAGGCGTCTTTGGTGAAGGAGGTCTGTCGATGGTCGCGCTACCGAGGGCCCAGCGGTCCAACGTCCTTCTCGGCTATGACGGGACCGAGGAGAACGATGCCGCGCTGTGTTGGGCGGTCGAGGAGGCCCGGCTGCGCGGGCTCGATCTGACGATCTGCCACTGTTGGCACTGGCCGTATCCGGAGGGGCACGTGGACCCCCGCATCCAGGCGATCGTCCAGCGGGCGGGGGAGAACCTCCTGCGGAAAGGCGCCCGCCGGGCCCGTGACCTGGGGGCCCCGGGGAAGGTGCATGCGCTGCTGCGGCGAGAGCCGGTGGGCGACACGCTGGTGTGCGAGTCCGATGACGCGGAGCTCATCGTGGTCGGCTCGCACGAACGGCACCGGCTGCCCGCGGGTTCGACGGCGGTGCGGCTGCCCGCGCGCACACATCGTCCCGTCGTCGCGGTCCGGCGGTTCGGCGGGCCGCGGGGACGCGTCGTGGTCGGGGTCGACGGGTCCGAAGGCGCGGACGCGGCCCTCGGCTTCGCGATCGAGGAGGCCGCGTTGCGCGAGTGCGATCTACGCGTGGTCTACGGAGCCTGGGAACCCGGTGCCGTACCCGATTGGGAACTGCCCCTCTTCACCGACAAGAACAGGCTCTTTCAGGTACGGGCCGCCAAGCTCGAAGAAGCCGTTCACCCATGGTGCCAGCGCTATCCGAAGGTCCCAGTGGAGGCCGCGCTGCTGCTGGAGCGCCCCAGGGAAGCACTGCTGCGCGCGGCCGCTGACGTCGCCCTGCTGGTCGTGGGAGATCGCGGCATCGGCGGCGTGGACCCGCTGCTGCTGGGCGCGACCAGTTCGGCGATGCTGCACCACGCTCCCTGCACGGTCGCGATCGTTCCGCCGCCGCGCCATGCTGCTCAGCGCGCCGCCTGACGGCAGGCCGCCTCCACGGGCATCACAAACTCGGCGCAGGCGGGTCTTTGGAGGTCAGTCGGGGGCTATTCGCTGTGGCCCGGATGGGCCGGAGGCTGGGGAAGCACGGGCTCGACCCGGTAAAGGGACGGCATGCCTCCGGTGCGCGGCCGGATCTCGCGGTGGACGCCGGCCAGCGCCGCGATCAGGTCGTGGGCGGTGATCAGCCCGACCAGAGCGCCGTGTTCGTCCGTCACCGGCGCGTAGTCCCAGCCCGCCTCCAGCATGGCCCTGGCCGCCTCTGCGACGGCGGCCTGCGGACGCACCGCCGCCGGACGCCGGGAGGGCAGAAGGGTCGTCACAGGCCGCCTGGCTTCGCGCGGAGCGGTGACGTTCCAGGCAGAAGTAAGCGTCTGGGCGTCGACGACGCCCAGGAAGCCGCCCTCGACGTCGGTCACCGGCAGGTGGTGGACGTCGGCCTTGCACATCAGCTCCCACGCCATGAGCACGGACTCGTCCTCGGCGATGGTGAGCAGGTCACGGGTCATCAGCTCAGCAACGGCGCGCTGCTCCAGTGGCGCGGTCATGGCTCCCCCTTCGGCCCCTCTGGTGCCGTAGTCACCGCGGCTTGGCCAGCCGCTCGTCGTACTCCTCGGTGCTGACGACAGTTACAGGCTTCCGGCTTCGGTTACAGGGCTCTAGGGCCGAAGGTCCCCGGGAATGGTGGACCCACGCCCCTGAACATCGCGTCCGCGAGCGACCAGGCTCAAAGGCCAGGAGGTGACGAGATGGACAGACGGGAGGTCCTGGTCGGTTTCGACGCTTCGCCGGCCGCCGAACGCGCGCTGCGCTGGGCGGCGGTCGAGGCGTCCCTACGGGACGTGCCCTTGCGGGTCTGCCACGCGTGGCACTGGCCGTATCCCCAACGTCCCCAGGCGGGAGAGGCGATGCAGGCCGTCCGCGGCATGGGGGCGCTGACGCTGGACGACGGTGTCCGGCTCGCGTGCGAGACCGTCCCCGGCCTGGACGTGCGGCCGGTGCTGCTGAAGGGCACGCCCTCGGGAGCGCTGCTGGCCGCCTCCGTGGACGCGGCGCTGATCGTGCTCGGCGCCCGGGGGACGGGCGGTTTCGACAAGCTCCCGCTCGGGTCTGCGGCCGTGCACCTCGCGGTGCATGCCGACCGACCGGTGCTCGTGGTGCCCGCCCAGGGCGGGCCGGAGCGCGCGAAGCGGATCGTCGTCGGAATCGACGGTTCCCCGGCCAGCGAGGCCGCGCTGCGGTTCGCGCTCGCCGAAGCGCGCCTGCACGGCGCCATGGTGACGTTGGTGTGCGCATGGTGGGACCCCGGCGTGCTGCCCGGCCCCGACCGGCTCCCGTTCACCGACCCGCAGGCCGTTAAAGAACAAGCCAAGGCACGGTTCACCAGCGCTCTCGGGCCGTGCCTGGTCGATTATCCCGATGTCGCGGTCGAGGAGCGTTTCGTGCGGGAGCGCGCCGGACGCGTTCTGGCCGACAACGCCCGCGACGCGATGTTGCTGGTGGTCGGCGATCGCGGGATCGGGTCGGCCCCGACCACCCTGCTCGGCGCGGTCACGAGGGCCGTACTGCATGAGATGCCGAGCCCGGTCGCGGTCGTCCATGAACGCGACCCGAAACCGCAGGAGTCGTCATGATGCGAGTGCTGGTGGCCTACGCCTCCGAACGCGGAGGGACCGCCGAGATCGCCGACTGGATCGGCGCCGCGCTGCGCGAGGCGGGGCTGGACGCCGACGTCCGCCCGGCCGGCGAGGTCGCGGGGCTGGACGGGTACGCCGCCGCCGTGGTCGGCGGTGCCCTGTATGCGGGGCGCTGGCACCGGGAGGCGCGGCATTTCGTCCGCCATCACGCCGATGCGCTGGCGCACCGGCCGGTGTGGCTGTTCAGCAGCGGGCCGCTGGACCACACCGCGCAGGAGAAGCAGATCGCGCCCGCGCCCGGCGTCGCCAAGTTCGCCCGGCGGCTGAACGCATGCGGTCACGCGACCTTCGGCGGACGCCTGTCCCCGGACGCCCGGGGTTTCCTGGCCTCCAAGATCGCCAAGCGGTCGAGCGGCGACTTCCGTGACCACGACCAGGTCGCCGGGTGGGCCGCCGGCATCGCCCGGGAACTGCGAGGAGCCACTGTATGAGCAGGCACGGTATGAACACGATCGTCGTCGGGGACGACGGGTCGGAATCAAGCCTGCTCGCGATCGACTGGGCAGCCGATGAGGCGGCTCGACGTCGCGTGGCACTGAACGTGGTCCATGTCGTCGCGCCGTGGTTGTTCGACGTGCCGGGGGATCCGGGAGCGACCCGGGTCCGCCGGCAGTTGCTGGACGGCGGACGCGATGTCGTCGACCTCGCCGTGGCGCGCGCCCGGGATCGTGTTCCGGGCCTTGAGGTGACGGGGGAGCATACCGGCGGGCAGCCCGCCAAGGTGCTCATCGAACGGGCCGAGAACGCGCTCATGGTGGTGACCGGCTCCCGCGGGACCGGCGGGCTCACCGGCCTGGTGCTGGGGTCGGTGGCGATGCAGGTCGCCTCCCATGCCGGCTGCCCCGCCGTGGTCGTCCGCGCGACCAGGGCCTCGACGCGGGGCGAGGTAGTGGTCGGCGTGCACGGCGCCCCGGCTGCGCTGCACCTGGAAGAGCTGTGGATCCTCCCATGGGTCTCTTCCACGTTCAGGTTCTCCACCAGGTCCTACGAGGGGTCAGAGTCGAACGTCCGTCCCGTCCCCGGCTGGCCGAAGGGCCGTCAGCGGGAGCGCTGGACAAGCTTGATCAGCTCCAACGCCAGGTAGGAGATAACGGCGATCGCGGTGATGCGCGCCCAGGCGGCGGCGTCGAGTGGTGCGGAGTGGAACAGGTCGTTCATGGCGGGTGTGTAGGTGTAGAGGAGTTGGAGGGCGATGAGGCCGAGGACGCTGGCCGCGATCCAGGGGTTGCGGTGGATGCCGCGCCACAGCAGGGGGCGGTCGAGGGAGAGGCAGTTGAACAGGTAGGTCGTCAGGGTGAGTGCGAAGACGTTGACGACGATGGTTTGCGCGACTTCGGGGGAGGCGTCGTGCGCGCGTTCCCAGTGCTGGAGCCCGAAGGCTCCGGCGAGCAGGATCGCCGAGACCAGCAGGATCCGGATGGTCAGCGCGCGGGGGATCAGCGGCAGGGACGGGTCGCGCGGCGGGCGGGTCATGATGTGCT
>NZ_VCKW01000089.1 GCF_005889715.1 Actinomadura soli | reverse complement strand
AGAGGTGTATAAGAGACAGACGGGAATGGGCATCTACACCGACGTGACCGTGCACCGGGCCTGGATCGAGAGCGTGATCTCCTCGACGGCCTAGTACCGCGCGCCCTCCGAGAGGGGCGCAGGGTTACGAGCCGGGGTTCCGGCGACGGAGGGCTCGGGGCAGGGCGGTGACCGACCGGCCGACCTTGAAGCTGACCGAGCCGCGGACGGCGGCCAGCTCGTCGCGCGTGCGGGCCAGGCGGTCCTCCATGCGGGCGATCTTGTCCTGCGCCTTGGCGAGCCGGTCCTTCAGCCGCTGGACCTCGCTCGACGGCGCCCACTTGCCCTTGATGCGGACGAGGCGGCGTCCGGCGACCTGCTGGACCTCGTGCCAGACGTTGTCCTGCTTCTGCAGCCACTCCAGCAGCTCGTCCTGCACCGTTTCCACGTCGCCCCAGGTGCCGTAGAGCTTCTGGGTGGTGACGCAGATCGGGCGCAGGCCGTGCACGGCCACCGCCTCCCAGACGGCCGCGGAGACGCCGGGGGTGTGCTCGGACCGGTAGTCGTCGCACACGATGACGCCGCCGGCGGGCAGCATGATGTGCGCGGCCTGGATGTCGCCGCTCACGTGCTCGTAGAGGTGGGACGCGTCGACGTGCACGAAGCGGCAGCTCTCGGGCTCGACATGGTCGAGGATCACCGACGTCGGCGCCTGGATGATCTCGGGCAGCCGGTCGTGGAAGGCGCCGTAGTTCGTCTCGAAGGCGGTGCGGGTCAGGGAGGAGTACGAGCCGTTCATCTCGGCCTGGTTGGAGTCGTCCGGGGCCTCGGAGTCGAAGAGGTCGCAGACCGTGAAGGTCTCGTCCGCGCGGCGGTGGCGGCCCATGAGGATCGCGCTCTTGCCGAGGTAGGAGCCGAGCTCCACCAGGTCGCCGGTCTCCCCGAGGCGTTCCTGGCGCTCCAGGAACCAGGTGAACAGCATCTGGTCGATCTTGGGGAACCAGCCCTTGACGTCGTCGAGGGACGCGGGGGGCGCGGTCTGGTGCTTGATCATGCGGCTAGCAGCTCCAACGTCATCGTGGTCGAGAGCGAAGGAGACGAAGTCGCGACCGCGCCCTTCGTCGTGCCCGCGCCTCGTTGGCGGGTTTGTACGGCGCTGCCGGATTGACGAGATCCGGAAGACGCCATGATAGGGGCTTTGGGCGATGTCGCAATCAGCGACCGTCCCATTACCCGTCCACGGGACAGGACGGCGTTCCCTGTCTTGTGTCTTGCTGCTCGTTTATTGATGATTGAGGTGAGTTTTGAGCTGAAACGTGCAGAGGCGAGGACTCATGGGCGACAGCCGTACCAGCGTCGAGATCGCCGCGCAGCCGGAGTGCTGGCGCAGGGCCGCCGGGCTCGCGGAGAGCGCGGGCGACGCGCTCCCCGGACGCGGCGAGCGGGTCGCGGTGGTCGGCTGCGGGACCTCGTGGTTCATGGCGCAGGCGTATGCGGCGCTGCGCGAGGCCGCCGGGCACGGCGAGACCGACGCGTTCCCCGCCTCGGAGATGCCGCTCGACCGCCGCTATGACCGGGTGCTCGCGCTGAGCCGGTCCGGGACAACGACCGAGGTGCTGGACGTCCTCGACCGCCTCGCCGGGACGGTCCGGACGACCGCGATCACCGCCGTGCCGGGCGCGCCCGTGGCCGACCTGGCGGGCACGGTGATCGGCCTGGACTTCGCGGACGAGGAGTCGGTCGTCCAGACGCGGTTCGCCACGTCGCAGCTGATCCTGCTGCGCGCCCATCTCGGCGAGGACGTGGCGGCCGCGATCGCCGACGCGGAGGGCGCCGTCCGCGACCCGCTCCCGCCGGAGCTGCTGGACGCCGGGCAGTTCACCTTCCTCGGCCGCGGCTGGACGGCCGGCATCGCGCGGGAGGCGGCGCTCAAGCTGCGGGAGGCCGCCGGGTCATGGACGGAGGCGTACCCGGCGATGGAGTACCGGCACGGCCCGATCAGCATCACCGGCCCGGGCCGCGCGGTGTGGGCGTTCGGGGCGCTCCCGGACGGCCTGCGCGGCGAGGTGCGGGCGACGGGCGGGCTGCTGCGCGTCTCGGACGCCGATCCGCTGGCCGAACTCGTCCGGGTCCAGCGCGTGGCGGTCGCGCTGGCCGTCGCGGCGGGCCGGAACCCTGACCGGCCGCGCCATCTCACCCGCTCGGTGATCCTGGAGGACCCGGCGATCCTGGACGACAGGGCATGATCCTCACCGTCACCCTGAACGCCGCGCTCGACGACACCTACGAGGTGCCGGACGTCCGGTTCGGCGAGATGAACCGGGTGGCGGCCGTGCACCGGCGGCCGGGCGGCAAGGGCGTCAACGTGGCCCGCGTGCTGCACGGCCTCGGCCACGAGGTGACGGCGGCCGGGCTGGCGGGCGGCGTCACGGGACGGCAGATCGAGGAGGGCCTCGCGTCCCTGGGCGTCCCCGCGTCGTTCACGCGGACTTCCGGGGAGGCGCGCCGGACGGTCACCGTCGTCGGCGCCGAGGTCACGGTCTTCAACGAGCCCGGGCCCACGGTGACCGGCGAGGAGTGGGCGGCCTTCCTCGGCGACTACGGGCGGCTGGCCCGGGACGCCGCCGTGGTCGTGCTGGCGGGGAGCCTCCCGCCAGGAGTCCCGCCGGACGCCTACGCCGAGCTGGCCCGTCGCGCCCCCGGCCCGGTGATCCTGGACGCGGACGGGCAGGCGCTGCGGCTCGGCCTCGCCGGACGTCCCGGCGTGGTGAAGCCGAACGCCGAGGAGCTGACCCGCGCGGCCGGGACCCGCGACCGGGCCGTGGGGATCCGGTCGCTCCGCGACGCGGGCGCGGGAGCCGTCGTCGGGTCGCTGGGCGCGGACGGGGTCCTGGCCGCGACTTCTGAGGGCGTCCTCCGCGCGGCCCTGGACCGTCCGGAGTCCGGCAATCCGACCGGCGCGGGCGACGCGCTGGTGGCCGGTCTCGCGGCGGGCCTGGCGAGCGGCCTGTCCTGGCCGGACCGGCTCCGGAACGCGGTCGCGCTGGCGGCGTGCGCGGTCCGCTCCCCCGTCGCCGGCGAGGTCGACGCGGCGGCCCTCCCCGCGCTGCTCGCGCGCGTCGCCGTCACGCGGGAGGAGGACCATGCCGCTCGCGGCCATGAGTGACGTCGTCGCCGGGCCCGCCGCGCGGGGGCGCGGGCTCGGCGCGTTCAACGTGATCCACCTGGAGCACGCCGAGGCGATCGTCGCCGGGGCCGAGCGCGCCGGGGCGCCCGTGGTGCTGCAGGTGAGCGAGAACTGCGCGGCCTACCACGGTGCGCTCGCGCCGATCGGGCGGGCGGTGCTGGAGGTCGGGCGCGCCGCCGCCGTCCCGGTCGTCGTCCATCTGGACCACGCGACGTCCGCGGACCTCGTCAGGGAGGCCGTCGCGCTGGGGTTCGGGTCGGTGATGTTCGACGCGTCCGCGCTCGGCCATGACGCGAACGTGGCGAGCACGGCGGAGGTGACCGCCCGCTGCCACGCCGGCGGCATCTGGGTGGAGGCTGAGCTCGGGGAGATCGGCGGCAAGGACGGCGTGCACGCCCCGCACGCCCGCACCGATCCCGGCGAGGCGGCCGGTTACGTCGCGGCGACCGGTGTGGACGCGCTGGCCGTCGCGGTCGGGACGTCCCACGCGATGCCGACCCGCGACGCCGTCCTTGACCTGCCGCTGATCGCGCGGCTGCGGGCGGCGGTGCCCGTCCCGCTGGTGCTGCACGGCTCGTCCGGCGTGCCCGACGGCGTCCTCACCGCCGCCGTCGCGCACGGCATGACGAAGATCAATATCGCGACGCGGCTCAACGAGGTCTACACGGCGGCGGTCCGCGGCCGGCTGGCCGCGGACCCGCGCCTGGTGGACCCGCGCCGGTACGTCGCCCCGGGCAGGGACGCCGTCGCCGCGGAGGTCGCGCGCCTCCTGGACGTCATCCGCGCGGCGGGGCCGCACGGTAGGTGATGTGCGTGACGAGGCCGGTGCCCGACACGGCGGTCTGTTCGAGACCGATGTCGCCGACACCGTCGAACAGGCGGGCGCCGCCGCCGAGGACCATCGGCGCGACGTGCAGGCGGAGCTCGTCGATCAGGCCCGCCGCCAGGTACTGGTTCACCGTCTGGGCGCCGCCGCAGATCGCGACGTCCCGGTCCCCCGCCGCCTCCCGGGCGCGGGCGAGGGCCGCCCCGATCCCGTCGGTGACGAAGGTGAAGGTGGTGCCGCCCTTCATCGGGACCGGCTCGCGCGGGTGGTGGGACAGGACGAACACCGGCGCGTGGTACGGCGGCTCCTCGCCCCAGTAGCCGTTCCACTCCAGGTCCCAGTCGCCGCGCCCGGCGGTGAACATGTTGCGGCCCATGACGAACGCGCCCGCGTCCGTGATGGCCGCGACGGCGTCGGCGTTGGCCTCGGCCTCCTCGAACATCCAGCGGTGCAGCAGCTCGCCGCCGTCGCCGAGCGGCTCGTCCACGCGCTGGTTCGGGCCCGCGGCGAAACCGTCCACGGAGATCGTGATGTCGCAGGTGACCTTGCTCATGTCGGTGCCTTCCCTCCGGACGCCCTCGTGGCGCCGCTCATCAGATGGTCGGAGCCGTGCCCGCGTCCTCGACATCCGCACGAGAGATTCTGTACCCGTCCGGTGGGAGGAAGAGTGCGGGGAGCGGAACGTCCAGGGCCTGGCTGAACGCGAGCAGTTCGTCGGCGTCGAACCGGCGGGGCGGCGTGAAGGTCTCCGCGTGCTCGACCTGCCCGGCCGTCCAGGCGGTGCCGGTGAGCGAGGTCAGCTTCTCGGCGAGCGCCGTCCTCGGCAGGTCGCGGACGAGCCGCCACCGGCGGATGTTCGCGGCGACGATCTCGTTCATGGTGGCCGCCGTCCGCGAGGCGGGCACGGCGTGAGCCGCCGCCGGTGGACGGCCGGCGGGCCTGTGCCTGCTCGTGAGCTCCCTGACCACGGTCGCCGGGACGGCGAGCGCGAGCAGCGCGGGCAGCGCCCACGGGTAGGACGAGGTATGCGCCCTGAACCGGGCGGGACGGTCGACGCCGGTCAGCTCGCCCACGACCGTGTACCGGCCAAATGCGGGGCCGGGCAGCGTCACATCGACCTCGTAGGTGCGTTGCTGGCCGGGCGCGAGCGTCCCGATCCTGGGGGCGTCCAGGATGCCGGTCGGCTCGGCGCCGCGTCCGGCCGACAACGTGAGCGGCGGGTCGGTGGCGGGCGCCGCGCCGGTGTTACGGACGGTGAACGTCACCGTCCGGTGGGCGGGCCCGGCGAACCACGCGGCGGACGGCCCGCCCCCGCTGACCCGCACCCCCGACACGGTGAGGTCCCGCGCCGGACCCGCGGACACCGTGCGGCGCTGAGCCGCCGTGAGCGTCGGCACGCCCTCGATCTTCAGCGGGACGGTCCGCGCCCGCCCTCCCGTGACCGGACGGGCCGACACGACGCAGGGGCAGCCGATCGGCGGCCGCACCACGGTGATCATCGCGGTGCCGCGGCCTTCCCGGGTCACGAACGTCGTCGCCGCGGCGGCCACGGCGCAGTCGTCGGAGCCGCGCTCGCCGCCGTTGCCGCACAGCTCGATCAGCACGTTCCCGGCGGGCCAGGCGGCGAGGTCGACGGTGACGGTGTCCCCCGCCCTCGCCTCGGCGCGGTCGATCTCGACGGACGGCCCGGGCGCGCCGAAGAGGAGGGAGGGGAGCGCGAACGTCCCGGCCAGGAGGGCCTTCATGGGCGCGTCCTGCGGCGGCGCAGCACGAGCAGGGCGGCGACGGCGATCACGACCAGACCCACGGCCGTCCAGGGTGTGGCCCACCAACCGGCCGTGCGGACGGTCGGACGCGCCGCGCCCGGCGAGGCGTCCATCCCGTCCTGCGGCGACAGCTTGAGCGTGGCGGTGAGCGGCCCGGCGGGGAACACGCCCCGGACGCGGTCGGTGAACGTGTAGGCGTTGCCCGGCAGCAGTTCGGGCACCCGCCTGGTGGCGGCGCGCCCGAGCCCGACGCCGAACGGGCCGCTCACGCCCGATCCGCGTCGTCGCGGCGAGCCGCACGTTGCCCGCGTTGCGGACCCGGTAGGTGACCAGGACGCTCCCCGTGCCGAGCCACGCGCCCTCCGGCGCGACCTTCAGCGACTCCACCTGCAGCGACGAGGAGAGCGCCCCGCTGACGCGCGCGTAGACGCGGGCGGCGTGGCGGGGCGATCCTGGCGGCGGCGCTGACGCTCGCGCTCTCCCTCGCCGCTCCGGCGCCGCCGCCGTCCACCGGACGTGCTGATGCGGCGCGGTCCCGTACTGCTCGTCGCGCTCGGCGGCGCCCTGCTCGTGCTGTGCGTGCTCGCGGCCGGGATCGGGCAGGTCAACATCCCGCCCGACCAGGTCATCGGGTCGATCCTGCACCGCGCCGGGCTCGACGCCGGCCCGCGCCCCGCCGCCGCGCAGGGCGACAACGCGCTGTGGATCGTGCGGTTCCCGCGCGTCGCGCTGGCCGTCGTCACGGGCGCGGCGCTCGGCTGCTCCGGCGCCGTCATGCAGGGCGTGTTCGGCAACCCCCTCGCCGAGCCCGCCGTCATCGGCGTGTCGTGGGGCGCGGCGGTCGGCGCCGCCACCGTCATCGTGTTCGGCCTGACCGTCCTCGGCAACTGGACGATCGTGGCCGCCGCCTTCGGCTGCGGCCTGGTCACCACGCTGCTGGTGTACGCGGTGTCGCGGTCGGCGGGACGGACCGAGGTGGTCACGCTGCTGCTCACCGGCATCGCGGTGAACGCGGTGGCGAGCGCGCTGCTCGGGCTGCTGATGTTCGCGGCCGGCAACGACGCGCTGCGCGCCATCACGTCCTGGAACCTCGGGAGCCTGGCGGGCGCGAACTGGGACGCCGTCGCGACCGTCGCGCCGCTGGCCGCCGTGGGCGGCGCGGTCGCGCTCGGCTGCGCGCGGCGGCTCGACCTGCTGTCGCTCGGCGAGCGCACCGCCCGGCACCTGGGCGTGGACGTGGAGCGGCTGCGCTTCACCGCGATCGTCCTGATCGCGCTGCTGACCTCGTCGGCGGTCGCGTTCGCGGGCGTGATCTCGTTCGTCGGGCTGGTCGTCCCGCACCTGGTCCGGATGGTCGCGGGGCCCGGGCACCGGATCCTGATCCCGGCGAGCGCGCTCGGCGGCGCGGTCGTGCTGGTCGCGGCGGACATGGTCGCCCGGACCGCGATCGCCTACCAGGAGCTCCCGCTCGGCGTGCTGACCGCGCTGCTCGGCGGCCCGTTCTTCTTCTGGCTGCTGCGCCGCGCCCGGCACGGGTCGGGAGGCTGGGCGTGATCGGCCTGCGCGTCCGGAGGCCGAACACGCCCGCCCCCGTCCCGGCCGGGTCGGTGGCGGTCGAGGTGCGGGGGCTGCGCGTCGAGCGCGGCGCGCGGACGGTCCTCGATGACGTCGGCCTCACCGTGCGGACGGGCGAGGCGCTGGCGCTGGTCGGGCCGAACGGTGCCGGGAAGTCGACGCTGCTGGCGGCGATCGGCGGGGACGTCGCGTCCACCGGCGACATCACGGTGGACGGGAAGCCGCTCGCCACGTGGAGCCACGCGGAGCTGGCGATGCGGCGCGCGATCCTGCTGCAACGGCCGACCGTGTCGTTCCCGTTCACCGTCGCCCAGGTCGTCGGCATGGGCCGCGCGCCCTGGGCCGGGACACCGCTGGAGGAAGACGACGAGGCCGCCGTCGCCGGGGCGATGCGCCAGACGGACGTCACCGAGTTCGCGGACCGTCCCTACCCGCAGCTGTCGGGCGGCGAGCAGGCCAGGGTCGCGCTCGCCCGCGTCCTGGCGCAGCGGACCGGCACCCTCCTGCTGGACGAGCCCACCGCCGCGCTCGACCTGCACCACCAGGAGATGGTGTTCGACGTCGTCCGGGAGCGCGCCGCCGCCGGGGCCGCCGCCGTGGCCGTCGTGCACGACCTCGGACTCGCCGCCGCGCACGCCGACCGCGTCGCGGTGCTCGCCGGGGGACGCCTCGCCGCCTGCGGCCCGCCCGGCGACGTCCTCACGGCGGAGCTGCTCAGCGGCGTCTACCGGCACGACATCGAGGTCGTCCCGCATCCGCGCACGGGCCGTCCGCTGATCCTGCCGCGACGCTCCGGGCCGGGGTGATGGCCCCGACCCGGTGATCGGTGGAAGCGTTGAACCGGCGGCCGCGGGACGCACGTGCTGTGGGTGTCGCGAGACGGCGGCCGGATCGAGCCGGGGAGGACGCGCTGACCACCGAGAGCCGCGTGGAGCGGGAAGAAGCGAAGCGGGACGAGACCGCCGAGGCGGCGGCCGTACGGGCGGATGGGCGGAGCGGGCGGCGGCGGGTCGCGGCACGGGCCGTCACCGTCGCGGCGTTCCTGTTCGTGCTGGTCGCGCTCGTCCTGCCGGACGAGTACGCCCGCCTCACCCCGGCCGCGTTCGTGCGCGTCCCGGTGGAGGGGATCGCGGGGGTCGTGCTGATCCTCGCGGCGCCGCAGCGGGCGAGGCGGTACGTGGCGTTGGCGGCGGGCGCGCTGCTGGGCGTGCTGACCGTCCTGAAGGTGATGGACATCGGCTTCGACGCGGTGCTCGTCCGGCCGTTCGACCTGGTGCTGGACTGGCCGCTGCTGCGCCCGGCCGTGGAGTTCGTCGAGGAGTCGGCCGGACGGGCCGGGGCGATCGGCGCCGTGGTCGCCGTGGGCGCGCTGCTCGTCGGCGTGGTCGTGCTCATGGCGCTGGCGGCGCTGCGGCTCAGCCGCGTGGCCGTCCGGCACGACAGGAAGGCGGCGAAGACGGCGGCCGTCCTCGGCGTGGTCTGGGTCGTGTGCGCGGCGCTCGGGGTGCGGTTCGTCGACGGGGTGCCGGTCGCGGCGCGGAGCGACGCCGTCCTCGCTTACGACCACGCGCGGCAGGTCCGGGACAGCCTGAACGACCGGGAGGAGTTCGCCAAGGCCGCCGCCGTCGATGCCTTCCGCGACACTCCGGGCAGCAGGATGCTGGCGGGCCTGCGCGGCAAGGACGTCCTGCTGGCGTTCGTGGAGAGCTACGGGCGCACCGCCGTGGAGAACCCGCAGTACGCGCCCCAGGTCGGCGCGATCCTCGACGACGGGACGCGGCGGCTCCGCGGCGCCGGGTTCTCCGCGCGCAGCGGCTGGCTCACCTCTCCGACGGCGGGCGGCGGGAGCTGGCTGGCGCACGCGACCCTGCTGTCCGGGCTGTGGGTCGACAACCCGCAGCGGTACCGGACGCTCGTCAACAGCGACCGGTTCACCCTCAACCAGGCGTTCCGCCGCGCCGACTCCCGGACGGTCGCGCTCATGCCGGCCATCACGCGCGCCTGGCCGGAAGGGTCGTTCTTCGGCTACGACAAGGTCTACGACAACCGCAACCTCGGCTACCGGGGGCCGCGCTTCAGCTTCGCCACCATGCCCGACCAGTACACGCTGTCGGTCCTGCAGCGCACCGAGCTCGACCGGAAGGACCGCGCGCCGGTCATGGCGGAGACGGCCCTGGTGTCGAGCCACGCGCCGTGGGCGTCCATCCCCCGGCTCGTGGGGTGGGACCAGGTCGGCGACGGCTCGGTGTTCACCGGCATGGGCAAGGGCTACGACGCGGCGTGGCCGAGCGGCGGACGCGTCCGCACCGAGTACCGCAAGTCCATCGAGTACACGCTGAACACGCTCGTCTCGTACGTCGAGACCTACGGTGACGACGACCTCGTGCTCGTCTTCCTCGGCGACCACGAGCCCGCGCCTCTGATCACGGGCCCGGACGCGGGACGGGACGTGCCGGTCACGATCGTCGCCAAGGACAAGGCCGTCCTGGACAAGGTCTCCGGATGGGGCTGGCAGGACGGTCTCCGTCCGGCGAAGAACGGCCCGGTCTGGCCGATGAGCGCCTTCCGCGACCGGTTCCTGACCGCGTTCGGCGGGTGAGGTGAGGGGCGGTGACCTCGCTGTCCGCTGAGGCCGACGACGCGCCGGCGCCTCCCCGCGAGGCACCGCAGCGCCGTCGCCGGCGCTGGGTGATCGCCCTCGTCGTGGCGGCGCTGCTGGCGGAGATGGCCTTCGCGATGGTGTCCACGGCCGTACGGCAGAGCCCGACGATCGACGAGCCGGTGTACGTGGCGGCAGGCGTGATCTACCTGACGGAGCACGACCTGCGGCCCAACGCCGAGCATCCGCCGCTCGGCAAGCTGCTCATCGGCGCCGGGGCGGTGCTCACCGGACCTCGTCCCGGCCCGGCGTTCACCGGAGACCAGCAGGCGGCCGGACGGCGGCTGCTGTACGAGTCGGGCAACGACGCGCAGGGGCTGCTCCTGGCGGCGCGGCTGCCGGTCATCGCCCTGACGCTGCTGTTCGGGCTGGTCGTCTTCGCCTTCGCCCGCGACCTCACCGGCCCCGCGGGCGGTCTCGCCGCGCTCGCTCTGTACGCCTTCTCCCCCGACGTCATCGCGCACGGTTCGCTGGCCACGCTCGACGTGCCGATGGCCGGGTTCCTGCTCACGTCGGCGTGGCTGCTGTGGCGGGCGCGGCGGCGCCCAAGGCTCTTTCTCCCGCTCGCCGGGGCGGCTCTCGGCGCGGCGGTCGCCACCAAGATGAGCGCGCTCCCGGCCGTCCCGGTGCTGCTGGGGCTGGTGGTGGCCTCGGTCTGGTCCGCGCGCGGCAGCTCCGGCCGCCGCATCGTGGACGGCGTCGCGTGGGCGGCCGGGGCCGGGCTGGTTGCCATGGCGGTGGTGTGGGCGTCCTACCTGGTCGTGGACCCGCGACTCCGCTGGACGGCACCGCCCGGCGTCCCGGACATCGACGGGCCGCGCGGCCTCGCCGCCGCCTGGATGCCCTTCCCGGAGCCGTTCCGCGACGGCATGCGCGTCCAGTTCGGCTTCGAGGACCTGCGGTGGACCGGGTTCCTGTTCGGAGAGGTCTACATCGGCTCCCGCTGGTACTACCTTCCGGCCGCGCTCCTGGTGAAGACGCCGCTGGGAATGCTCGCGATGTGGACGGCCGGGATCGCCGCTCTCTTCGCGGTGGCGCGGCTTCGTCCTGCCGCGCTCTACGTCCTCGTGCCCGCCGCCGTGCTGCTGGGCGCCGCGATGACGGGGGCCCGGGATCTCGGCGTCCGGTACGCCATCGCCGTCCCGATGTTCCTGGCGGTGGCGGCGGGCGCGGCGACCGCGCTCCGATGGCGGTGGACGCCCGCCGTGGCGTGCGCGCTCCTGCTGTTCGTCGCCGTCAGCTCACTGCGGACGTACCCGTTCTACCTGCCCTACTCCAACGAGGCGTTCGGCGGCCCGTCCAAGACCCGGCTGCGCCTGCACGATTCCAACGCCGACTGGGGCCAGGACCTCGGGCGCCTCGCCGACCGCCTCCGGGATCGGTACCCGGACGAGCGGGTGTGGCTCGCGTACAAGGGCAGCGGCGTGCCGTCCCACTACGGCATCCGCGCGTCCGACCCGCTCGTCGTGCCGCCCGGGCAGGTGCGCGGGCTGCTCGTGGTGTCCGGCAGCTGGATCGCCAAGTCGGATCCGAGGCTGACCCCGCTGATCGCGACGAGCGAGCCGATCGACGAGGTCGGGCACTCCATCACGATCTTCCGCCGCCCCTGATCAGCGGCCGGGCGGGTCAGCGGCGGCGGCTGTGGGCGCGGGCCCAGAGCGCCGTCCAGCCGCCGGGCGGCAGCCAGGACGCGGGGACGCGCAGACCGTGCGCGGCGATCTCGTCCCAGAACCGCGCGGTGTCGGCGCCGAGTTCGCGGGCGACGGGAAGGGCGCGCCGCCACGGGCCGTCGTCGTCATCGAGAGCGGTGGCCGGGAAACCCGGCACGCGGACGGAGCGCGGTGCGGTCACGGTCTCCAGTTCCGTGTCGGGCGCGGCGCACGTGACCGCCACGGTCAGCGCGCAGAGGAGCGGCTCGGTCGTGCGCTGCGCGACGGCGGCGGCGAGGGCGGGGGCGTCCTGGACGGCCAGGAGGCCGATGGCCTGGCGGGTCCGCCGTCCGGCCAGGTCGAGGGCGTAGGCGTCGGCGATGGCGGGGAGCTTGACGAGCCTGCGCAGCGCCTTCGGGAGCGGCGGCTCGCCGAGCAGCAGCGGGAGCTGGTCGAAGCGGTCGCGCAGCGCCGGGTCGAGGGCGTCGAGGGCCGTGCCGAGAGGACGGCGCCCGGTCGCCGTCCACAGCCCGGCGAGGTCGACGGCGCCGTCCTCCAGCGCGCGCCGGACGGCACCGGTGAGGCGCTCGCCGCCGAGCCGGCGCAGCCGGACGAGCGCGGCGTCCGGCGGGGTCGCGGCGACGGCGGCGTAGACGCCGAGGACCTCGGGGCCGGTCTCCCGCCAGGCGCGCTCCGCGAGCGGCCCGAGCTTCGGGGCCACGTCCTCGACGAGACGCGGCGCGCCGCGCCGCCGTGGGGCGGGCCGGACGGGCGGCGGCTCCTCCGGCACCCGGGCGGGCTCGGCCTTCACCGGGCCCGGGATCGTGGCGACCCAGTCGCGGAACCGCCGCTCCAGCTCCTCGTCCGGCTCGTCGTTGAACCTCGCCGCGATCTCGCTGACCCGCCATCCCCGCGACGCGGGCCGCAGCGGCAGCAACTCGGCGTTGGCGACCAGCAGCCCGTGCCTGCCGTAGAGGCCCGCGAGTCCGCAGCGGCCCTTCTTGGCGTCGTCGATGTAGAACGGCCCGGCGATGCAGTTGCCCATGTACTCCGACCATTCGGACAGGTCGCGGGCGCTGCGCGCGACCTTGAACCGGACGGAGGCGCCGGGGACGGCCGTCCCGTCCCGCTCCAGCAGCGCGGCCGGGACGGCGAAGTCGCCGGTCAGGGCCTCGGCGATCGCGGTGCCCGCCAGCAGGCCGGCGGTGAGGTCCGTCCAGGTGCGGGCGCCGCGCGGCGGGACGCCGCCGAGCGCGACGAGCTGCGCGGCCCCGGACACGGCGAGGGTGACCGAGTCGAGCCGCGGCGCGAGCCGCTCGGTGACGGGCTCCGGGTCGTGCTCGAACCACGGCTCCCCGGTGCCGGGCGTGGCCTGCGCCTTCTCGTGCCCGTGCAGGCGGGCGAGGGCGTCGATCACGTCGGCGTACCACAGCAGGTCACCGACCGTCTCCACGTCCGCCGGGTCCTGCCCGGACGCGAGCCGTTCGTGCAGCGGGGCCGCGTTCTCCAGCAGCGGGCCCGTCCACGGCGGGATCCCGGCCCAATCGGCGGGCGAGCGGACGTATCCGGCACCCTCGCGCCAGCCGCGCAGGCCGGTCGCGGCCCATCGGCGCAGGTGTTCGGCGTGGGGGCCGCGCAGCTCCCGCATCACCTGCTCGACGTCCTCGATGATCAGGAGGGCGAACGCGCGGGCGCACGACAGGCGCGGCCGGACGTAGGCGGCGAACTTCGCGTCGTGCGGCTTGCCGCCGGTGAGCCTGCGGTGGATGTCGCGCACGTAGGCGGCGGGACGCGCGGGGAGTCCGGTCAGGCCGGGGACGCGCCGCGCCGAGTCCGTGGCGTGCAGGTCGTCCACCTCCCCGGCCGCCGTGGCGATGACGCCCGACGAGCGCTCCAGGCCGTCCTCCAGGCAGTGGTCGGCGACCGCCACGGCGGTGCGGAGCAGGGCCGTGGCGCCGAGCGCGTCGTTGAGGACCCGGTCGAGCCGGTTCCGCCAGTACGGCTCGTCCGGCACCCACCGCGCGGCGTCGGCGAGCGACGGTTCGGCGACGCCCAGCGCGTGCCGGACCCGCCAAAGGATCTTCTGGTCCTCGTAGTGGGTGCGGCGTTTGCGCAGGTCGGGAACCCGGTCGCGGCTGCTCTGCGTCGCCAGCCGCCGCTTGCGCCGGGCGACGCCTCCGTGGTGCTCCAGCACCCGCGCCCACAGGTCCAGGATCAGGTCGAGCCGCCGGGGCCGCGGCACGTCCCGGAACACCTGCCGCAGGTGCTGCGCGAGGACCGACGGCGGGCCGCCGGGAATGACGTCGGCGTCGTCGGGCGCCTCCAGCGCGAGGACGCGTTCCAGTTGTTCAGGCCCAAGGACGTCGCTGGCCGCGACCGCCAGATGCAGCGCCGCCCACCGTCGCTCGCCTACGGCCCGCGCGGCCGCCGCGCCCACCCGCTTCGTGACCGCCGGTCCGAACAACGCGACCAGGTATCCGGCCCGGTCTCCCAGCTTGTGGGCGTTGTCGAGGCCGACGACGCGCAGCGCCGCGAGGACGGCGTCGCGGTGGTCGCCGCGCGCACCGTCCAGCCGGGCGGAGCGGAAGCCGCCGCCGAGGTCGACGCCCGCGCCCGCCGCGACCACTCCGCCGGCCCTGACGAGCCGCGCCAGTTCCGTGACGGCGCGCTCGACGTCCTCACCATCGGCGCCGTCCGGGCCGAGCGCGACGGCCTCGCCCGGACGCGCGGCCGAGGCGTCCGTGTCGCCGGGCAGCCGGACGGGGCCCGCGGGACGCGCGGCCCACGCGCACAGCCCCGAGGCGACGACACCGCCCGCAAGCCTGATCTTCACCCGCCCCATCATCCCCGTCCCGGACGGACCGGCCAACGGGGTTTCGGCGGTCTCGGCCCCGCTCAGCCCGGCGGGTGCGGGCTCGTGTATCCGTGCGCGACGAGCCGCTCGGCCGCCTGGGCGTAGGCGGCCGGGTCGTCCGGGAGGCTGGTGCCGAGGCCGTCCACGTACCGGTTGTACATGCAGAACGCGGCGGCGACGAGCACGGTGTCGTGGATCTCGACGTCGGTGGCGCCCGCCTCCCGGGCCGCGCCGATGTGCTCGGCGCCGACCTCCCGGCCGCCGCGCTGGACGGCGGCAGCGATCCCGAGGAGCGCCCTGAGCTTTCCGCCGACCGGCGCGGTGGCCGGGTCGGCGTGGACCTGCCGGACGAGCGTCGCACCGCCGTCCAGCTGCGCGGCGGCGCACGCCCCGTGGGACCCGGCGCAGAAGCGGCACCCGTTCAGCTCCGACACGTACGACGCGATCAGCTCCCGCTCACCGCGCTCCAGCGGGCTCGGGCCGCGCAGCAGGGCCTCCGCGAGCGCGCTCAGCGGCCCCGCCGTCTCGGGCCGGAACCGGAGCAGGGACGGCAGCCCGGGGACGGCGTCGTCCAGGTCGATGTGCGCCACGCGACGGCCTCCACGGAACGTTCGGCTGATCCCCCCGATCTTGCACCGAACGCCGTCACGCTGGAAGTTTTCTCGCCACTCCACAAAAGGTCATGGTCTCCTGCGGCTCGCCCCAGGGGTTGGGCTCGGGACGCCACCGGGAGCACGACACGACCCCGGGCTCCAGCAGTTCCAGCCCGTCGAAGAGAGCCTCGATCTCCTTGCCGGTCCTGGCCTTGATGGGGTGCGGGGTGCCGCTCTCGTTCCACGCGCTGACGGCGAGGCGGGTGACGTCCACCTCGAGGCAGGCGTGCGACAGCGCCACGAAGCTCCCCGGGGCCAGCGCGCCGACCAGCCGGTCCAGGATGCTCCGCAGCTCGTCGTCGTCGGTGACGAGGTGGAGCAGGGCGAGCATCATCAGCCCGACCGGCCTGCCGAAGTCCAGGGTCGCGGCGGCCTCGGCGAGGACGCGCTCCGGATCGCGGACGTCCGCGTCGATGTAGTCGGTGGCTCCGCCCGGCGCGCTGGTGAGCAGCGCCCGCGCGTGGACGAGCACCAGCGGATCGTTGTCGACGTAGACGACGCGGGACTCCGGCGCGACCCGCTGCGCGATCTCGTGCGTGTTGTCGACGGTCGGCAGCCCGGTGCCGACGTCGAGGAACTGGCGGACGCCCTCCTCGCCCGCGAGGTGCCGGACGCACCGTCCGAGGAACAGCCGGTCGGTCCGCGCCGCCGCGACGATCCCCGGCACCTGCCGCGCGACCCGCTCTCCTGCCTGCCGGTCGACCTCGTAGTGGTCCTTGCCGCCGAGCCAGTAGTCCCACACCCGCGCCGAGAGCGGCCTGTCCGCGCTCACGTGGGCGGGGTGCCCGGTGTCGTCCATGTCCATGCTCATGCGGCTCCTCCTTCGCCCGCGGCGGACGCGCGGCGGGGCGGGGATGACCGACGCTACACCGAGCGGCCACAAGCCTGGTCAAGGACCCCGGCCACGGCCTCGGGGTCGTAGGACGAGAGCACTCCGGCGAGGTGGCCGTCCGGGCGGACGACGTGGACGGTGTCCGGCCCCGCGTGCAGGGCCGCCCGCAGGACGCCCTCGGCGTCGATGTCGTCCAGCGCGTGCACGCGGTGCGGGACGTCGGTCGGCGGCTCCGCCGCGTGGCGCGCCGCGGTCAGGACGACGAACGCGGTACCGAGCAGGCGGCGCAGCCGGGTGGGCTCGCCGGAGACGACGCACGGGGCGTCCGGGCAGATCACGCCCGGCACCGGCGGGCGGACGGCCCCCGGCTCGCGCGGGAAGTCGTCCAGCGGGCCGGACGGCGTCGTCAGCGGCGAGTCCAGATACCAGAACGGCTCGGCGAGGCGGCCCGAGTCGATGGTCCGGTGGGCCGCGGGGTCCGACCTGGCCTTCTCCAGCGCCTCCAGGCGGCGGGCGCGCTGCGCGGACGTGTGCGGGACGAGGAACTCCATCGTCCGGGTCGTGACGCGGAGGTTCTCGCCCGCAGCCGCCCTCCGCTCGGGGTCGTAGCTGCGCAGCAGGCCCTCGGGCGCCCACCCCCGCCGCACGAACGCGAGCTTCCACGCGAGGTTCTCCGCGTCCTGCACGCCCGAGTTCAGCCCGCGGGCGCCGAACGGCGCGTACAGGTGGGCGGCGTCCCCGGCGAGGAACGCGCGGCCGGACGCGAACGTCGCGGCGCGCCGCTCGTGGAACCGGTACACGCTCGACCACACGATCTCGTACGGGACGTCCCCGACGATCTTGCGGATGCGGGCGTCCAGCGCGCCGGACGCGCGCTCGGCGTCGAGGTCGTGGTCGCCGGGCACCTGCCAGTCGATGCGCCACGCCCCGTCCGGGCACTGGTGGACGAGGACCTGCCGCCCGGGGTTCCACTCCGGGTCGAAGAAGAACCGCCGCTCGCTCGGGAACGGCAGGTCGGCCCGGATGTCGCAGATGAGGAACTTGTCGGCGAACGTGCGCCCGGGGAACGGGATGCCGAGCAGCCGCCGGACGGTGCTGTGCCCGCCGTCCGCGCCGACCGCGTGGCTGCCGCGGACGGTCTCTCCCGCGTCCACCTCGACGCCGCGCTCGTCCTGGTGGAGCCCGCACACGGGATGCCCGTACCGGACGTCGGCGAGCGGCTCGGCGTCGGCGAGGTCCCGCAGGTGCGCCTCGACCTCCGCCTGCGAGATGTTGAGCCACGGCGGCACGGCGCTGCGCCCGGCCTCGGGGAAGGTGACGGAGAACAGCTCCTCGCCCTGGTAGTAGGTGCGGCCGGTCGTCCAGGTCACACCGCGGGCGATCATCCGCTCGGCGCAGCCGACGCGGTCGAGGACGTCGAGGACGTCCCGCTGGAAGCAGATGGCCTTGGACCCGGACGGGTCGCGCCGCGCCGCCGCCTCCAGCACCACGCTCGGCACGCCGTGGCGGGCCAGCAGCAGCGCGGTGACCAGGCCGACCGGCCCGGCGCCGACGATCACGACCGGTTCGCTGTCACTCCAGGAGCTCACGTCTGAGATGGTGCGCCGCCCGCCCGCCCGCCGTAAAGCTCCCCACGCCGGTCGGGCCGCACTCCGTCCCGGCCGCACTCCGTCCCCGAGGCGCGGCGGCTTCTGGCCGGGGGCGGCCATGCTTGATCACGCCGGCGCGGTCGCGTGCGCACAATGGCGTATGGCTCCCCTCCACCGGCCGTCCCGCCGGGAGCTCGGCAGGGCGGGCGCGGCGTCGCTCCTCCTCGCGGCGGGCGCGTACGGGGCGCGCGGCCTCGCCGGCCTGCGGCCGGACGTGTACGTGCACCGGCCCTCGGCACCGTCGCTGATCGCGTTCGCGGCGCTGGAGGCGGCCGCGGCCGTGCTGGTGGCCGCCGCCTTACGCAGGCCCCGCGACGGGCCGCGCGAGCCGGTGTTCGGCCGCTGGACGAGGCTCCTGACGGCCGCTTTCGTGCTCCTCGTCGTGGGGCTGCCGATCGTGCTGCTGGCCGTCGCGTTCGCCAGGTCCGGATCGGGGCCCGTGTTCGAATTCCCGAGGTGGGAGGAGCTCCCGAAGCGGAAGCGGAGGCGGTGGCACGACCGGCCCGACCCGTGGACGCTCCTCTGGGCGGTGGTCGCGGCCGTCCTCGCCCTCGCCGTGATCGCGGTGGCGGCCTGGGTAGCCGTCCGGCGGCGGCGTTCCCGGAGCGTGCTTCCGGTCCCCGCCGTGCCGCCTCCGCCGGACGGGTTCGAGGACGCGGTCGCGGCGGGGAGCCGGGCGCTGCGGTCCGCCGATGACGCGCGGGCCGCCGTGATCGCCTGCTACACCGCGATGGAGGGCGTCCTGGCGGAGGCGGGCGCCGCCCCGCGCGACAGCGACACCCCGGCCGAGGTGCTGGCCCGCGCCTCCGGCTCCGGGCTGGACGGGCTCGACGCCGCGACCTGCTCTGACCGCCCTGTTCCGGGAGGCCCGCTACAGCGCCCACCCGGTGACCGAGCGGCACCGCGCGGAGGCGCTCGCCGCGCTGGAATCGTGCTGGCCACCGACAACCCGATCGAGTACGAGGGCACCTATCCGCTGCCGGAGGCGCAGCTCGACCGGTTCGCGCTGCGTATCCGGCTCGGCTACCTCTCCCCCGCCCAGGAGAGCGAGATGATCTCCGGCGGCTCGCGCGCGGCTCGGCGCCGCCCGTCCTGCGCGTGCTGGCCGGGCCGCAGGAGGTGCTCGCCATGCGCGAGTGCGTCGAGCGGGTGCACGTCGACGACGCGATCGTCCGGTACGCGGTCACGCTCTCCGCGGCGACGCGCGAGCACACCAAGGTGACGGTCGGGGCGAGCTCGCGGGCGACGCTCGGGCTCGTCCAGGTCGCGCGGGCGCACGCGCTGCTCGCGGACCGCGACCACGTGCTGCCGGAGGACGTGAAGGCCGTCGCGGTCCCGGCGCTCGCGCACCGGCTCGTGCTGCGGCCGGAGATGTGGGTCCGGCAGGTCAGCGGCGAGGACCTCGTCACCGAGATCCTCGGCCGGGTCCCCGTGCCGCGCGCCGCGGACCAGCCCGCATGAGCCAGGACCCGTCCCCGCCGGACGCGCTCGCGCTGGCGTGGCGGCCCGCGCCGGTCGCGCACGGCCTCGCCACGCTCGCCGTGCTGGCGGGCCTCGCGGCGCTGCTGTCGGCCCGCCCGAACCTGCTGCTCCTGGCCGCCCCGCCGGTCGGGGTGCTCGCCGCGGGCCTCGCCGCGCGGCGTCCGGACACCGTCGCCGTGCGGTTCTCGGAACTCCCCCGGCGCTGCTTCGAGGACGGCGCGCTGGTGATCGTGTTCTCGCCGCTGCTGGACGACCGGGCGGTGCGCACCGTCCAGGACCTCCGCCGCCGCGGCACGCCCGTCGTCGTCATCGACACGCTCGACCGGGAGCCGCCCGGTGGCGGGCGCGAGGAGTACCTGGAGCCGTCCCTGCGGCTGTGGCGCCTCGACCGCCGGGCGCTCCGCCACGGGCTCGGCGAGCTCGGCGTGCCCGTGGTCCCCTGGGCGCCCGAGGACCCGCTGGACGTCGTCGTCGGATCGTTCGGGCACCGGGTCTCGGGGCGGCACTCATGACCCGCTTGCGGCCCGGCGCCGCGGCGGCGGCCGTGGCGGCCTGCGCGCTCTGGGATCCGGGCGTCCCCGCGGCGGGCGCCGCGGGGTTGCTGGTGACGGCGCTCCTGCTGGTCGCGGACGCGTTCAACGCGTACGGCGGCGCGGGGCGCTACCTGCCGCCGCTGATCACCGAGGGCTCCTGCACCGCCCTGGTCGCGGCCGTGCTCGTGCTGCCGGCCGCGACCAGCGTCCTGGTCGTGGTGGCCGGGTTCGCGGCGCTCATCGGGGCGTTCCGGCTGGCGTGCTCCGGGCGCGCTCGGCGGCCTCGGTGATCGTCCGGTCGGCGACCTGCCGGTCCTGCCAGCCCCGCACGTCGGAGCCCTTGCCCGGCTCCAGGCTCTTGTAGATGTCGAAGAAGTGGCCGATCTCGTCGAGGACGTGCTCGTGCACGTCCCGCAGGTCGCGCATCCCGGCGTAGCGGACGTCCCGCGCCGGCACGCTGAGGATCTTGGCGTCGGGGCCGCCCTCGTCGTGCATCCAGAACACCCCGAGGCTGCGGACGGTGATCTCGCAGCCGGGGAAGGTGGGCTCCTCCAGCAGCACCATCACGTCCAGCGGGTCGCCGTCCTCGGCGAGCGTGTCCGGGATGTAGCCGTAGTCGACCGGGTACTGGGTCGAGGTGAACAGCATCCGGTCCAGCCGGATCCGGCCGAGCCGGTGGTCCATCTCGTACTTGTTCCGCGAACCTCGCGGGATCTCCACGACCATCTCGATGTCCATCGGTTCCCTCCCGGGATGGCCCTGCCCGGCGGGGGCGGGCTCGATCGTCAGTGGGCGGCGGCGTCCCAGTCCGCGCCGGTGCCGACGGCGACGTCCAGCCCGACCGACAGCGGGTACGCGCTGGTCATCCGGTCGCGGACGATCTCCTCCACCGCGTCCCGCTCCCCCGGCGCGACCTCCAGGACGACCTCGTCGTGGACCTGGAGGAGCAGGCGGCTGCGGAGCCCGGCGGCGGACAGCGCCCCGTCCACCCGCAGCATAGCGATCTTGACGATGTCGGCGGCGGAGCCCTGCACGGGCGCGTTCAGCGCCATCCGCTCGGCGGTCTCGCGGCGCTGCCGGTTGTCGCTGGTCAGGTGCGGCAGGTAGCGGCGGCGGCCGAGGAGCGTCCGGGTGTAGCCGGTGACGCGGGCCTCGGCGACGACGTGGTCGAGGTAGTCGCGGACGCCGCCGAGCCGCTCGAAGTAGGCGTCCATCAGCGGGCGCGCCTCCGCCATCGGGACGCCGAGCTGCTTGGCCAGCCCGAACGCCGACAGCCCGTACGCGAGGCCGTACGACATCGCCTTGATCTTGCGGCGCATGTCCGGGGCGACGGCGTCCGGGGCGACCCGGAACACCTGCGCCGCCATCGTGGTGTGCAGGTCCTCGCCGGACTCGAACGCGGCCAGCAGCGTCGGGTCCTGCGACAGGTGCGCCATGACGCGCAGTTCGAGCTGGCCGTAGTCGGCCGTCATGAGCGACTCGTATCCGGCGCCGGGCAGGAACGCGCGGCGGATGCGCCTGCCCTCCTCCGTCCGGATGGGGATGACCTGCAGGTTCGGCTCGGTGGACGTGAGCCGCCCGGTGGCCGCGACCGTCTGCTGGAACGTGGTGTGGACACGGCCGTCCGCACCGATCTCCCTGATCAGCCCGGCCACCGTCGTGCGCAGCCGCGCCTGGTCGCGGTGCCGCAGCAAAATCTCCGGGAGGCCGTTGTCGGTCTGGGTGGCGAGCCAGGTCAGCGCGTCCACGTCGGTGGAGTGCCCCGACTTGATCTTCTTCGTCTTCGGCAGCCCAAGCTCGCCGAACAGCACCTCCTGGAGCTGCTTCGTCGAGCCCGGGTTGAAGGGGTGCCCGGCGATCTCGGCCGCGTCGGCGGCGGCGCGCTCCATCGCGGCGGCGAAGTGCTTCTCCAGCTCGTCCAGCAGGCCCGCGTCGACGTGGACGCCCGCGCGCTCCGCGCGGGCCAGCAGGCCGGACAGCGGCAGCTCGACGTCGCGGAGCACCTCGTCCATGCCGGTGGACGCGAGGTCGGCGGCGAACTTCCCCGCCAGGTCGAGGACGGCGCGGGCGTTCAGCATCAGCCCGGCCGCGCCTTCGGCGGACGGGCGGCGGCCGAGGTGGCGCCCGGCGAGGTCGGCGATGCCGTAGGCGGCGAGGCCCGGCAGCAGCAGGTACGCGGCCATCGCGGTGTCGGTGGCGACGCCGTCGAGGCGCCAGCCGCGCTCGCCGAGGACGCGCAGCAGCGACTTCACGTCGTGCAGCGCCTTGGGGCGGCCGGGATCGGCCAGCCAGGCCGCGAACGCGCGCTCGTCGTCCTCGGTGAGCCGGGACGGCTCGAACGACGCGGCGTGATCGTCGCCGGTCGCGAGGGCGATCCGCCCGATGTCGCCCGCGCCGCGCTCCCACGTGTAGTCGGCGGCGAGCCCGGTCAGCCCGGTCGCGCGGGCCCGGAGCCAGGGCGCCAGCTCGCCGGGCTCCAGCTCGCGGCCCCTGATCGTCTCCGGCTCGGCGGTCTCGGCGGGGCGGCCGCCGCCCGGGTCGGCGGCGAAGAGGCGCTGCCGGAGGCTGGCGTTGCGGAACTCCAGCTCGTCCAGCAGGGACGTGAACGCGGACAGGTCGTAGGGCCGCCGCCGCAGGTCGCCCAGCTCGACCGGCAGGTCCAGGTCGCGGACGAGCTCGGTCAGCCGCCGGTTCAGCCGCACGGTGCCGGCCGCCGCGCGCAGCTTTTCGCCGGCCTTGCCCTTCACCTCGTCCGCCCGCTCCAGCAGCGCGGCGAGGGAGCCGAACTCGCGCACCCACTTCGCGGCCGTCTTCTCGCCGATGCCGGGGATGCCCGGCAGGTTGTCGGACGGGTCGCCGCGCAGCGCCGCGAAGTCCGGGTACTGCGCCGGGGTCAGCCCGTACTTCTCCGCCACCGCCGCGGGCGTGTAGCGGATCATCTCCGAGGCCGTCCGGTAGAAGTACAGGACGGTGACGTTCTCGCTGACGAGCTGCAGCACGTCCCGGTCGCCGGTGATGATCAGTACCTGGAGGCCGTCCGCCTCGGCCCGGACGGTCAGGGACGCGATGACGTCGTCGGCCTCGTAGCCGGGCGCCCGCAGCACCGGCACGCTCATCGCGGCGAGGAACCGGTCCAGGATCTCCAGCTGGCTGCCGAACTCGTCCGGCGACCGCGCCCGCCCTGCCTTGTACTCGGGGAACGCCTCCGTCCTGAACGTGCGGCGCGACACGTCGAACGCGACGGCGGCGTGCGTCGGGCGCTCGTCGCGCAGCGCGTTGGCCAGCATGTTGGCGAACCCGTACACGGCGTTCGTGGGCTGGCCCGTGGTGGTGCTGAAGTTCTCGACGGGCAGCGCGTAGAACGCCCGGTAGGCCAGTGAGTGGCCGTCCAGGAGCAGCAGGCGGGGCCGGTCTGTCGAGCGGAGCTCGTCCTCTGAATGATGGCAGGTGGGGGCTGGAGGACGGTCGGTCATGGGCTCATCCTGGCACCTGGGTACGAGGGCATGAAACGGCCGGACGACGTGTTGGGGCGGAACATGACCAAGACCGAACTGGGGCGCCTCGGGATCTGGCGCCCGTGGAGCCGGCTCGACCCCGCGCTGGCCAAGGACGTCGAGGACCTCGGCTACGGCGCCATCTGGGTCGGCGGCTCGCCGGCCGGGGACCTGGACGACATCGAGCGGCTGCTGGCGGCGACCGACCGCATCGTGGTCGCGACCGGGATCGTGAACATGTGGAAGACGCCGGCCGAGGAGGTCGCGGCGTCCTACCACCGGCTCAACGACGCGCACGGCGGGCGGTTCCTGCTCGGCGTCGGCATCGGCCATCCGGAGCGGACGCGGGAGTACCGCAGCCCGTACGAGACGATCGTCCGCTACCTCGACGACCTGGACGCCGGGAACGTCCCGGCCGAGGGGCGGGTGCTCGCCGCGCTGGGGCCGAGGGTGCTGCGGCTGGCGGCGGAGCGCGCGGCGGGCGCGCACCCCTACCTGACGACGCCCGAGCACACGCGCCACGCGCGGGAGGTGCTGGGCGACGGGCCTCTCCTCGTCCCCGAGCAGAAGGTGGTCGTCGACCCCGATCCCGTCCGCGCCCGCGCGCTGGGGCGGCGGACGCTCGATCACTATCTCCAGCTAGGGAACTACGTCTCCAGCTGGAAGCGGCTCGGCTTCACCGGCGCCGACGTGGCCGACGGCGGCAGCGACGCGCTCGTGGACGCGGTCATCGCCCACGGCGACGCCGCCGCGGTGGCGGCGCGGCTGACCGGCCATCTGGACGCGGGCGCCGACCAGGTCGCGGTCCAGGTGCTGACCGCGCCCGGCGGCGATCCGCGTCCCGCGCTGCGCTCGATCGCCGAGACCCTGCCGCCGCGCGGAAAGCCGCGCGGAAAGCCGCGCGGAAAGCCGCGCGGAAAAGGATGAGGGACGCGCCCTGCGGGGGCGGGCGCGTCCCTCAAGCGGATCCGGCGTGTCGCCTACCGGGTCGCGTGGTGGCCGAGATGGTCAGGCGTGGCGCGCTTGGCGGGCGCCTGCCGCCGGGCGAACTCGTTGCCGTTGACCGTCAGGGTGCTCAGGGCGAAGCCCTGGGTGACCGCCGCCGCGGCGTCGATCATCTGGTCGAAGCCCTTGAGGTCGACGTTGCCGTAGGTGTCGCAGACCGAGTGGTAGCACGGGTCGTACGCCTTGCCGGCCGTACCGCCGTACACCTTGGCCTGCTCGGCCGTCTTGATGCCCTCCGCGCCGGTGAACAGGCCGCCGGCGGGGATGCCCACGGTGATGAAGGCGTTGTAGTCGGACCGGCCGTTGAACGGCGACTGGTCGGAGGCCAGCTTCTCGCTCGCGAAGTGGTCGTGGAACGCCTTCTCGATCGCGCCGGACCCCGCGGGCGGCGGGACGGTGCTGCCGCCCGTGCTGTTGTCGCCGTCGTAGACGAACCGCACGAAGTTCGGCGAGCCGATCATGTCGAAGTTGAGGTTCAGCGCGATCTTGTTCCGCTCGGCCTCGGGGAGGTTGTCGACGTAGTACTGGGAGCCCAGCAGGCCCTCCTCCTCGGCGCCCCAGAACGCGAACCGCACCTTGTTGCGGAGCTGCTTGGGCTTGAGCCTGTTGATCTGCTTGGCCATCTCCAGCAGCGCCGCGGTGCCCGACCCGTTGTCGTTGATGCCGGGGCCTTCGAGGACGCTGTCGTTGTGCGCGCCGACGACCACGACGTTGTCGGCCCGGCCGCGCTCGGTGTCGGCGATGACGTTGGCGGCCCGGCGCTTCTGGGTGAAGGTGTCGGTCTTGACGCGCAGCGTCACGCCGCCGTTCTGCGCCTGCTCGACGAGCGCCTTGCCGACGGCGTTGGTCGGGCCGACCACCGGGATGCCGTACGGCTTGGTGAGCGTGCCCGCGACCGGGCCGGGCTGGCTGGGGAGCTGGTAGATGACGACGGCGCTCGCGCCCGCGGCGATTGCGTTGTCGGCCTTGACCGAGAAGAAGCACCCGCCGCGCTGGATCAGCGCGATCCGGCCCTTGGGGAAGCCGGCGAAGTCGTCGGCCTCGCAGCCGCTGCCGAGGCCGGTCGCGCCCGGGTCGACGGGGCTCGCGGCGGCGGTGACGTCGCCGGCCCCGGAGTACTGCAGGGTCTGGAAGTCGGTTCCCGGCGCGAACGTCTTCTGCTCGGGCGCGGTCTGGGCGAAGGCCGGTTCGGAGACCTCCTGCCAGAAATCGAACTCGAACTCCTGGACCGTGGGTTTGTATCCGGCCCGTTTGAGCTGGTCCGCAAGGTACTTCACAGTGATCACGTTGCCGGGTAGTCCGGCGGCCCTGTTGCCGCCGTTGGCATCGGAGATCTTCTGCAGGTTGTTCTGGTGATGTCGGACGTTCTTGAGCTGGACGAGGTCGGCCAACGCCGGGTTACTCGGCGCCGCCTGGGCCTGGGCGGCCGCCAGGGTGGTCGCGGCGAGGGACAGCCCGAGAAGCGTTGCTAGCGCGGCTCTGCGCATGACTCGGTCTCCGTTGGTGGGGGGACGAAGCATGCCGCAGCCTTGCACGGCGACATTTCGTGCAACAAGCCACAACTCTCACATAACGCGGCCAACATCGGCCTCATCCGCATTCGGAAAGTGAGCGCGGGGTAGCCGTCCGCACACTGAAACGCCCCGACTTGTCCTAAATCGGTATCGCCTCTGGCTTTCGCCACGTCAGCGTCTATAGGCTCCGTGCACTTCGGTGAGGACCGATATACGCATGGGAGTGACCAGTGGCGAAGTCGGAGGCAGCAGGCGCGCCGCGCGGGCGGTC
Source organism: Actinomadura soli (assembly GCF_005889715.1). Classification (GTDB taxonomy): domain Bacteria; phylum Actinomycetota; class Actinomycetes; order Streptosporangiales; family Streptosporangiaceae; genus Spirillospora; species Spirillospora soli. Next base: position 4,196 of record NZ_VCKW01000089.1, on the reverse strand, counting down.
GCGCACGTATCCGATCTGGCGCAGGATCGCGCTGCTCCTGGCGGTGCCGCTGACCGCGCTGTTCGTGCAGTGGGGCATCCCGGCCGCCGTCACGGTGTCCAACGCGCTGCAGCGGTTCGACTTCTCGACCGTGTACAACAATGTCGCGGTGCCGGCCACGCAGGTGACCGAGACGCTGCAGGAGGAGCGGGCGGCCGCCGTCCAGTTCCTGCACCAGTTCAAGATCTCCGACCGGCAGCGCTTCGGCGACCTGGTGGCCAAGACCGACGCGGCGGTGGCCGCGTTCCGCAAGCAGGCCCTGTCGTCCGACACCCAGGACGCGATGGACGACACCATGACCACCCGGGTGCGCGAGCTCAGCGACGCCTACAACCACCTCATCACGCTGCGGGAGCGGGTCGGCATCGGCGGCACCACGCCGCTCGGCGCCATCGAGGGGTACAGCCAGGTCGCCGACATCACGATCCGGCTGCTGACCACGCTGGTGAGCGTCGACGACAGGACCGTCTACCTGCACACGACCGCTCTGCTGCACAACTTCTGGGCCCGCGAGTTCATGCTGCGCGAGCACGCGCTGCTGTCGACGCTGAGCGCCGGGCAGATGAGCGCGAGCAACCGCGCGGCGTTCGCCGCCTGGTCGGAGGCCCGCATCCAGTACTTCGAGCTCGGCCGCGCGCAGGCGTCGGGCGAGATCGAGCAGATCATGTACGATCTGGCGAACTCGGGGGAGTTCACTGAATATACGACTCTGGAGAACAATGTCGTGAACAACGGCATCGTCCCGGACCCGGCCGAGTGGCGCGCCGCGATCGACGTGCTGAGGCCGGCGTGGTCCAGGGACGCCGCGAAGGCGGAGTCAGTGGTGAACAACACCGACGTCAGGCCGGCCGGGCGCCGGATCATGCTCCAGTTCTTCGTGATCGGGGTGGTCGGGCTGCTGGGCGTGGTGGCGTCGGTGATCCTGTCGCTGCTGTTCGCGCGCCGGCTCAGCGCCGAGCTGCGCGAGCTGCAGGAGTCGGCGCAGCGGCTGGCGAACGAGCGGCTGCCGAGGGTCGTGGCACGGCTGCGCCGCGGCGAGCAGGTGGACGTGGACGCCGAGTCGCCGCCCCCGACGACCGGAAGGACGAAAGAGGTCGCCCTGGTCGGCGAGGCGTTCGGCACCGTCCAGCGGACCGCGGTCGCCACCGCGGTCGCCGAGTCGGACCTGCGGGCGAGCATCAACCGGGTCTTCATCAACCTGTCGTGGCGGAGCCAGTCGCTGCTGCACCGGCAGCTCAGGCTGCTCGACCAGATGGAGCGGCGCGCCGCGGGACCCGAGGAGCTCGACGACCTGTTCCGGCTCGACCACCTCACCACCCGGATGCGGCGGCACGCCGAGGGCCTGGTCATCCTCGCCGGGTCGCCGACCGTCCGGGCCTGGGACCATCCGGTCGCCGCCGAGGACGTGGTCCGCGCCGCGGTCGCCGAGATCGAGGACTACACGCGGGTGGAGCTCACCGGCGCCGCGTCGGTCGCCGTGACCGGCGACGTCGTCGCCGACGTCATCCACCTGCTCGCCGAGCTGATCGAGAACGCGGCCGTGTTCTCCCCGCCCACCACCGAGGTCACGGTCAAGATCGAGACCGTCGCCAACGGCCTCGCGGTCGAGGTCATCGACCGCGGCATCGGCCTGCACCCCGACGAGCTGGACGAGCTCAACCTGCGGCTGGAGGGCGGCGGCGAGTTCGACCTGATCGACACCGAGCGGCTCGGCCTGTTCGTCGTCGCGCGGCTGGCCGCCAGGCACGGCGTCAAGGTGTCGCTGCAGCCGTCGGCGTACGGCGGCACGACCGCGGTCGTCCTCATCCCGCACGCCCTGGTGACACTGGACGACGACCTGGCGCGCGGCGGCCCGATCCCGGGCACGGCACGCACGATGGTCGCCGCCATGGCCACCACCGACGGACGGCAGCGGCTCGGCCGCCCGGCGCGCCCGGCGATCCCGGCGGCGGTCGTCCGTCCACAACCGGACGACACGCAGGACGACCCCGAGGACGAGCCGCCCGCGGGACCGCCGCCGATCGTCACGTCGCCGTCGCCCACGCTCGACCAGCCCGCGCCATGGTTCGACGACCATGCCGCCCCGTACGACCAGACGCCTTCCGCGTACGAGGAGACCACGCCTCACTACGAACGGACCCCCTCGCTCGACCCGCCCGCCGTCGCGTTCGAGCGGCCCGCCCTGGCATTCGGCCAGGCCGCGCCGTCCGACCCGGCCGAGCCGTCCGGGCCGCGCGGTGACCGCCTCCGGCCGCCCGCCGGGGACGACGAGCCGGTCGAGGCGGAGTCCAGCGAGGTCACCGGCAGGCTGCCGCGGCGCGTGCGCCAGAGCAGCCTCGCCCCGCAGTTGCGCCGGGGGTCCGCCCCCCAGCGCGCCGAGCCCGCCGAGGTCGCCGCGCCGGACGACGACTTCGACGAGCCCAGCCCGGAACTCAGCCGCGCCCTGATGTCCTCACTACAGTCGGGATGGTTGCGCGGCAGGGTCATGGATGATGAACCGGACGAACCCGGTCCACGCGATGAATGGGGGGATCGATGACGCAGCAGGGCCACGCTTCCGGCGAGCTCGACTGGCTGCTCGAAGACCTGGTGCAGCGGGTCGGTGAGGTCCACCAGGCCGTCCTGCTGTCCAGGGACGGCCTGGTGATGGGCGCGTCGAGCGGCGTCACCCGCAAGGACGCCGAGTTCCTCGCGGCGCTGTCGTCGGGGTTCCACAGCCTCGCCAACGGCGCCCGCGAGCACTTCAAGGCCAAACAGGTGCGGCAGACGGTCGTCGAGCTCGACGGGCTGCTGTTCTTCGTCATGCCGGCCGGCAACGGGAGCTGCCTGGCGGTGCTGAGCGACGCGGGCGGCAACGCCGGGCTGGTCGCCTACGAGACGACCATGCTGATCAAGCGGGTCCGGCGGCACCTGGCGACATCGCCGCGCGCCGCGGCCGAGGCACAGGATCCGACGCTGCGTACGGGCGCCTCGGGCTGAGGCCACCGTGGAGACTCCCAGAGAACGCTGGGTCGGGCAGGACGCGGGCCCGATCGTCCGGCCGTACGCGGTGACCCGGGGGCGCACCCGCCCCCGGGGCGGGAGCGTCATCGACCTGGTGACGATCCTCGTCGCCACCGGCCGGACGCCCGGCGACAGGGTGTGGCTGTCCCGCGAGCAGCGGCGGCTGCTGGAGCTCTGCCGGCTGCCGTCCACGCCGGCCGACCTCGCCTCGGAGATCGACCTGCCCTTCCGCGTCGTGCAGATCCTCCTGGAGGACCTGTTCCAGTACGGACTGATCGAGGAGACGACCCGCACCGAGCAGCCCGACCGCCCCGACCCTCGAATCCTGATGAGAGTGCTCGATGAACTTCGCCGCCTCTAACCGCGCTTCGGGCGATTCCCGGGGGGTCTGGGAGCCCGCTCCCAGAAACGAGCCCGCACCGCCGATGTCACCGCAGCCCTTGTCGGCACCGCCCATGTCACCGGCCATGCCGCCCGCCGTGGCGCCGTCGGGGGCGCCGTACGGGCAGGAGGTCGACGTCCCGCTGCACACGCTGAAGATCCTGGTGGCCGGCGGCTTCGGGGTCGGCAAGACCACGCTGGTCGGGGCGGTCAGCGAGATCCGCCCGCTGCGCACGGAGGAGACCCTCACCGACGTCTCCGTCGGCGTGGACGACCTCGGCGGCGTCGAGCAGAAGACGACCACGACCGTCGCCATGGACTTCGGGCGGCTGACGTTCTCCGGCGGCGTCCGGCTCTACCTGTTCGGGACGCCGGGGCAGGAGCGGTTCTGGTTCATGTGGGACCAGATCTCCTACGGCGCGGTCGGCGCGATCGTGCTGGTCGACACGCGGCGGCTCACCACGAGCTTCGCGTCGATCGACTTCTTCGAGCAGCGGCGGATCCCGTTCGTCATCGCCGCCAACGTCTTCGACGACGCCCGCCGCTACCGGGTCGAGGAGATCCGCGACGCGCTGGACGTCGACCCGGACGTCCCGGTCCTGCTGTGCGACGTCCGGCACCGGGACACCGCGAAGGGCGTCCTCGTCGCGCTGGTCGAGCACGCCCTCCAGTCGTCACGGCGCTGACGCGCTCCGCTCCCGACGCCGGCACCGCGCCAGGGGACCATCCGGGCGGCATTACTGTGGGGTGCGCGAAAGGAGCCGCCCATGCCC
>NZ_VCKW01000088.1 GCF_005889715.1 Actinomadura soli | reverse complement strand
TGGTGGCGGAGGAGGCGATGGCGGGGGCGGCGGCGTTCGGGCTGGACGTCGCGCTGATCGCCGACGTCGGCGTGGCGGGGCTGCATCGGCTGCTGGCCGTCCGGGAGCGGCTGGACGAGGCGCGGCTGCTGATCGTCGCGGCGGGCATGGACGGGGCGCTGCCGTCGGTCACGGCGCGGCTGACGTCCCGTCCGGTGATCGCGGTGCCGACCAGCGTCGGCTACGGCAGTTCGAGCGGCGGCCTCGCGGCGCTGGCCGCGCTGCTGAACTCCGGGGCGCCCGGTCTGGCCGTCACCGGCATCGACGACGGGCTCGGAGCCGCCGTACTAGCGCGAAGGATGCTCAGATGAAGATCGCGTATTTCAACTGCTTCGCCGGGGTGGCCGGGGACATGGCGCTCGGGTCGCTGCTCGACGCGGGCGCCGATCTCGGCGAGGTGCGGGCCATGCTGAAGGGGCTGGACGTCCCCGGCTGGTCCCTGGACGTCGAGCGGGTCTCGCGGCGCGGGATCGCCGCCACGCGCGCGATCGTGGACGTCGAGGACGATGCCGTGTCGCGCACGCATGCCGTCATCGAGGAGATCGTCACCGCGGCGCCGCTGCCGGGGCGGGTGCGGGCGCGGGCGCTCGACGTGTTCCGGACGCTGGCCGAGGCCGAGGGCGCGGTGCACGGGACGCCGCCGGAGAACGTGCACTTCCACGAGGTCGGCGGGCATGACGCCATCGTCGACATCGTCGGGACGTGCGCCGCGCTGGAGACGCTGGGTGTGGATGAGGTGCGGGCCGCGCCCATTCCGGTCGGACGGGGGTTCATCCGGTGTCGTCACGGGCTGATCCCTAACCCGGGGCCTGCTGTTGTCGAGCTTGTGGCCCGCGCCCGCGCGCCGATCCAGGGGCACGACATCGACTCCGAGATGGCCACCCCGACGGGCACCGCGCTGCTGGTCACGCTGGCGACGGCGTTCGGGCCAATGCCGTCGATGACCGTCACCGGGAACGGGTTCGGCGCCGGGACGAAGATCTTCGGGGACTTCCCCAACGTGACTCAGGTGGTCCTCGGCGAGACCGCCTGAAAGCGGAAGGGCGCCCGCCGGACGTCGTTGGCCGGCGGGCGCCCTCGCTTGGATCACGCCGCGCTCAGCGGCGCCGCCAGATGCGGTGGTGGCTGGACGACGGCGCCTCCGGACGGGTCGACTCCCACTTGCGGCGCCACTCGGACGCGTCCGGCCCGCGGGGCGCGCGGCGGCGGTCGGGGGCGTGCAGGGACGTCCACCAGTCCTCGTCGTGCTCGACCCAGAGGCGGCCCATCTCGTCCTCCAGGCGGGCGTTGAAGGCGCTCGTCGACTCGTCCGGGTCGGGGTCGAGCGGCTTGCCGTAGCGCACGGACACGACCGGGCGGCCCTTCTTCGGCCAGAACCCGCCGCGCGGCATCGCCTGGTACGTGCCGCGCAGCACCAGCGGCACGGCCGGGACGCCCTGGTCGCGGCACAGCAGCGACGCGCCCATCCGGAACCGGCGGGCCCAGCCGTCCGTCGAGCGGGTGCCCTCCGGGTAGATGAGCAGGCTCCACCCGTCCTGCAGCAGCTCGGACGCCAGGTCGAGCGCCCCGCCCGAGCCGCGCCGCTCGATCGGGAACGCGTTGAACGTCAGCGCGGTCGCGACCGCGCGCCAGCGGGCGTCGAAGAAGTAGTCGGCCGCCGCGGCGACCGCGACCCGATTGCGGATCCGGACCGGCAGCGAGCCGAGGATCAGCGGCGTGTCCAGGTGGCTCGCGTGGTTCGCCACGAACACGACCGGGCCCCTGAGCTCGTCGAGGACGTCCGCGCCGTGGATCTCGGGACGGGTCTGGCTCCACGTGACCGTCCTGAGGATGCCGTCGAACGCGACCTTCCGGGCGGCGATGGCGAGCGGCGTCCGCGCCCACTCGGTCGGGAACGGCCGGCTCTGCGGGACCTCCTGCCACGGCTGCGCCGACCGGGGCGCGGGGGCCCGGCCGCGCCAGTCGCGCCCGCGCCGCAGCAGCCGGACCTCTTCGGCGAGCTTCATCCGGCCGCCCTTACGCCCGCCGCTCATCGGACGTCCGCCAGCGTCATCGGCGGGGTGTGCAGGTAGGTCAGGGACGGGCTGCGGCCGACGGTCTCGCCCGCCATCTCCAGCGCGTCCGCGAGGGTGCTGGCCGCGCGGAACCCGAGCCGGGACGCGACACGGCGGTCCGCGCCGACGCAGATGACGTCGCCGAGGTGCGACAGCGCGTGCGCGCCCCAGTACCACATGTAGAACGGGTGTACGCCGTGGTAGGCGTACGAATTCCGGTACAGGTGGACGTACCAGGGGTCGGTCGCGTATTGCTCCTCGTACTTCGTCTCGATGGTCGCCGGGTCGGTCGTCTGCGTCAGCACCTCCTCGTAGAAGTCGATGTAGCTCGGGTGGTGCAGCGGATGGAACTCCGACTTCATCGGGTGGTACATGATCAGCGCGCCGCCCTCCCGGACGAGCGGCTTGTTCTTGTACATGTTGAAGTAGTAGCCGAGCCCCAGGCTGTAAACGAGGATCGGGTTCATCACCGAGTTCACGTTGTACGGGCACAGGTACGGCAGGCCCAGCATGAGGACGTCCGACTGGCCCTGGACCTCGGTGAGCTGCTGGCGGTGCACGTTGGCGAGGGTCTTCTCGTGGACGAGGTCCGTCGCGCCCGCGTGCACCCCGGTGATCCCGTAGGGGGCGCGCATCCCCTGCCACACCTTGTGCCGGGCGCCCGCCGGGGCGAGGTCGTTGGCGCGCTTGCCGGCGAGGAACTTCGCCTGGTCCTTGAGCGTCCACTCCCATTCGCGCTTGTTGAGGAACTCGAACGGCGACGGGAACTGGTCGTTGTTGACCGTGCACTCGATGTGGAACACCCGCACCGACTCCGACAGCAGCTTGTGCATCCGGTCGTACGAGTGGTGCATCGCCGAATTGGGCGGGTCGTTGAACGACCGGGATTCCCGCAGCGTGTGGACGTTGTGGTGGTGCCGCAGGCTCTTGTACGACGCCAGCCCCACCGCCACGGACTTCGCGCCGCCGCTCATCGCGACCAGCGTGATGTTCACGTACACGATGAGGTCGCTCTCGGCGGCCCGCTTGTTGATCTCCACGTCCTCGCCGTGCCGGGTCTGCCCGAGCAGGGTGAGGTTGTCGCGGTCCTCGGCGTCGTGGTTGCCGAGCTTGTCCGGCCAGAACGAGTTGAAGACGCGCTCGCCGACGATGTGCTTGATCTCGGCGGGCGTCATCCGGCGGTGCAGGGCGTTGCCGGCGATCAGCTCGACGTCGTCCACGCCGGCGGCCGCGGCCATCTCCAGCACCTGCTCGATCACCCGGCCCCGGACGTCCGGCGCCCGCATCGGCGGCAGCGGCAGCGACAGGTCGTCGAACACGATCGTCAGCCGCATGCCGGAGTGCAGCAGCTCGGGGAGCGGCTCGCTGCCGAGCGGGTTCAGCAGCGCGTCGCGGATGCGGCCGGTCACGTCGCGGACACCGGGCAGCGAGTCCGGCGGGTAGATGACGCGGGTACCGAGCGGGAACCGCTCCAGCCGGAACCCTTCTCCTTCGTGCACGAGAAGCGGGGGCGTCCGCTCGTCCACCTCCAGAACGAGTCCCGGTCTGCTCATCTAACGGCTCCTTCGCGATCGAGGTGGTCGGAGGTTTCGCCAAGCGAGGGTCTGTCCCCGTTCTGGGGGTCGAAGGCGATTTTGACGCTGCCGGAGCGTCCGGCGGACAGGGCGTGCGACAGCGCGTCCCGCCAGCGGGTGAGGGGGTAGACGCTGTCGACGAAGCCGCCGAGCGCGTCGTGCGAGGCCAGGTCGATCGCTGCCTGGAAGTCGTCCGCGCCGCGGCTGGCGTAGGAGCCGACGATGTTCAGCTCCCGGTACCAGGCGGGCGTCAGGTCGACGGGCTTGGCCGGCATGCCGGACAGCAGCACCGTCCCGCCCGCGCGGACGAGCCGCAGCGCGGTGTCGAGCCCTTCGCCGCCGGTGCACTCGACGACGATGTCCGCGCCGCCGAGCAGGTAGCCGGGGCCGAGCTCGGGACGGACGAGCGAGCCGCCGGTGATGCGCCGCAGCCCGCGCAGCGCCGCCGACGGGTCGATGGTCTCGGTGGCGCCGAGGGCGCGGGCGCGGCGCCGCTGGCCCGCGTGGCGGGCGATGACCGTGATCGGCCCGGCGGGGGTCAGCTCGCGCAGCGCGAGGACGGTCAGCAGCCCGACCGTCCCGGCGCCGACCACGACGATCGACGTCCCGCGCGGCACCTCGATGCGGCGGACCGACCGGACCGCGCACGCGAGCGGCTCGGCCAGCACGGCCCGCTCGGACGGCAGCGACTCCGGCACCCGGTGCAGCTGGCTGCGGTGCGCGACGAGGCGCTCCGACCAGCCGCCGCCCGTGTCCGCGCAGAACCCGGTCTGGAGCCCGGCCGAGATCCGCCCGGCGTTCACGTGGTCGCAGCGGTTCTCGTTGCCCTCCGCGCAGGGCGGGCACGGGCCGGTGCCGCGCGCCCGGCACGGCAGCACCGGGTCGAGGACGACGCGGGTCCCGGCGGGCATGCCGTCGCCGGCGTCGTCCATCAGCTCGGCGACGATCTCGTGGCCGGGCACGAACGGCATCGAGGTCAGCGGCGCCAGGTACGGGGAGACCTTCCCGGCCGCCATCGCCAGGTCGGAGCCGCAGATCCCGGACAGGACGGGACGCAGCCGCACCCAGCCGGGGCCGGGCGTGCCGGGCGGGGGCTTGGACGTCAGCCGCAGCGGCGCCAGCGACGGGACGGCGGCCGGACGGAGCCGTCCCGGCAGCCGCGCCGCGGCCAGGTAGCGGGCGGGGGAGCGGTGGTACTCCAGTGCCAGGATCATCGGACCCCACCTTTCTGAGCCGTCCCTTGCAGGGCGGCGTCCAGGAGCGTGGAGACGGCGCCGGAGTCGCCGTCCCAGTCCGCGATCGTCCAGCGCTGCCGCTTGGCGTGCCGGTACAGGCGGGCGTCGGGGTTCACCGCGACGGGGTTCCCCACCTGCTGGAGGACCGGGAGGTCAGAGTAGTGGTCACCGTAGGCCCAGCTTCCGGCGAGGTCGACGCCCTCGTCGCGGGCCCAGGCGCGCAGCCACGCGGCACGGGACTCCCCGATGAGCGGCGGCTGCTCGAAGCTGCCGGTGCAGCGTCCGTCGACCACCCGGAGGTGCGCGGCCAGCATGTCGTCGAAGAGCGTGCGGAGCGGCTCGACGAAGACGTCCAGGGTGCCGGTGAGCAGGACGGTGCGGTGCCCGGCGGCGCGGTGGTTGCGGATGCGGCGGATCGCCTGTGGCCAGGCGCGGCGCAGCAGCACGTCGCCCAGCCTGTCGCGGGCCAGCGCCCGTAGCTGCTCCTCGTCCGCGCCCTCGTAGCGCTGGACGAACTCGCGCAGGAACTCGCCCCGGTCGCGGTGCTCGGTGCGCAGGTAGTGCGGCACCTTCCGCAGGACGGGCAGCAGTGTGTTCGGCCACGCCTTCAGCGGGGCGTCCAGCAGCCTGGCCCACAGGTGCGCCTCGACGACGTCGGACGCGACGATCGTGCCGTCGAGGTCGAACACGGCGACGACGTCGCTCCTCTCCTCCAACTGGACGGCCTGCGGCTTCGGGCGCGCCGACGTCCCGATCGGGCGCGGCAGCGGGGACGGCGCCTGCACGTGGCGGAACGCGGACGTCACGGCGGGGCAGTGCACGTCGCGGAGGTAGTGCGCCCAGTCGATGACGGCCGAGTCGCAGCCCGCGTCGTCCGCGAGCGAGCGGTTGAGCGCGAGCGTGGCGGTGTCGGCGTAGACGACCTCGGCGGCGCCGTACGCGCCGTACAGGTCGCGGTAGCGGCGCAGCATCCGGACCTCGCGGCCCTGCTTGTACAGGTTGCGCTGCCAGCCGCGGGTACGGTCGCCGCTCGGCAGCATCATCAGCGCTTTCTCGGCGACGTCCATGGCGCGCTCGGCGGTGCCGAGCATGCGTTCGGCGCGTCCCTCGCTGAGCAGCGTCAGCTCGCGCGGGCGGATCGCGCCGCGCCCGTCGGTCCCGGGCAGCGGATGCTCGTCGAAGTACTCCTTGACGAGCTCCACAAGCCGTTGCAGCGTCAGCGGGTTCCGCGCCCCGGACCCGACGTGGTAGTACGCGGGCGACCCCGGCTCGGGCGGCACGGCGGCGGCGGCGAGCAGCGCGCTCACGACCAGGTCGACCGGGATGATGTCGACGACGCCGTCCGCGATCCCGGCCAGCGCCCGCAGCATGCCCTGCCCGTAGGCGAGGATCAGCGGGTCCGCCATCTTGAACCCGTCGATCCAGCCCGGGTACGGGAGCTTCAGGGCGCTCTCCACGATCGCGGGACGGACGATCGACAGCGGCACGTCGCTCGCCGTCTGCTCGGCGGCGCGTTCGCCAAGGGCCTTGGTGAGGGTGTAGACGTCCGGCCAGCCGAGGCTGCGGGCCCGTTCGCGCCCGTACGCGACGAGCCGGTCGTCGACCTCCTCGCGGCGGCGGCGCTCGGTGTCGGCGGCCACGGCGGTCGGGCCCGCCTTGCCCTGCTCCTTCAGCGCGGCGGCGCGGAGCCGTCCGAGGACCTCGGGACGCCGCGAGTCGCGCTCCACCGACCGGCGCGCGGCCACCGCGCACTCCAGCTCGGTCTCCCAGTCGATGGCGTGGTCGAGGGTCGTCTCCGGGACGATGCCCTTCCGGGACCCCGCCACGTACGCCGTCGACACGTGCACGATGTGCGGCGTCTTCCCCGTCCGCCGCCCGGCCCGCCGGACGGCCTCGTACAGCTCGACGGTGCCGACGACGTTCGTCTGGAACGCCTCGTCGATCGGCGGGTCGAACGACACGATCGACGCGCCGTGGATGACGGCGTCGATGTCGTCCGGCAGCTCCGGCACGGACTCGGTGAGGTCGGCCGGCACCACCCGCACCCGTTCCCGCACGATGGCGCGGGCCGCGTCGTCGCCGACGCGCTCCCGCCACGGCCAGAACACCGGCTTCTCGACCACCTCGTCCAGCCGCTGGTCGGCGGTGACGCCCGGTTTCTCCCGGAGCACCGCGACGACACGGGTCTCGGGGTGCCGGGACAGGACGCGCTCCAGCAGCGCCTGCCCGATGAAACCGGTGACGCCGGTGAGCAGGACGGTACGTCCTGCCAGGCCGTCTTCGCTCATTGTTCTCCTTGAAGCGTGGAGACCCCCGCCATCAGGCGTGGGGAGGAAACGTGGCGCGGGGCCGCGGGAATGCGAACATGTGTACGACTCCCGGTCGCTCTCCGAATATGATGAATTACATGACGCAGTTGGTGAAGCGGGCCTACAAGTACCGCTTCACCCCCACCCCCGGGCAGGCTGAAGAGCTCGCCCGGACGTTCGGGTGCGTCCGCCTCGTCTACAACATGGCGCTGCAGGAACGCTCTCGCGCCTACGCCGCAGACGGCCGGAAGATCTCCTACGCGCAGACCTCCGCGATGCTGACGGCCTGGAAGAGGACGCCGGAGCTGGCGTTCCTTGGCGAGGTGTCCTCGGTCCCGTTGCAGCAGGCCCTGCGGCACCTGCAAGCAGGTTTCGCCAACTTCTTCGCCAAGCGCACCGGGTACCCAACGTTCAAGTCCCGCAAGAGGTCGCGGGCCTCGGCCGAGTACACCCGGTCGGCGTTCCGCTGGCGGGACGGGGCACTGACGCTGGCGAAGATGGACGGCCCGCTGAACGTTCGCTGGTCGCGTCCGTTGCCCGAGGGCGCCGACCCGTCCACCGTCACGGTCAGCCGGGACGCCGCAGGCCGCTGGTTCGTGTCCATCCTGGTGGAGGAGAAGATCGCTCCTCTGCCTCCTGCCAAGCGGACCGTGGGCGTGGACGCGGGGATCACTACCCTGGCCACCCTGTCGACCGGGGAGAAGGTCGTCAGACCCCGGTACGAGCGGCGCGACCGGCGCAGGCTGGCCAAGGCCCAGCAGGCGCTGTCGCGCAAGGTGAAGGGTTCGAAGAACCGGGACAAGGCCCGGCTCAGGGTCGCCAGGGTGCATGCCCGGATCGCCGACCGGCGGCGGGACTTTCTGCACAAGCTCACCACTCGGCTCGTCCGTGAGAACCAAACGGTCGTGATCGAGGATCTGACCGTCCGCAACATGCTCAAGAACCGTTCGCTGGCCCGCGCGATCTCCGACACCTCCTGGCGCCAGATGCGCGGCATGCTGGAATACAAGGCCGAGTGGTACGGCCGTGAGCTCGTCGTGGTCGACCGGTGGTTCCCCAGCTCGAAGCTGTGCAGCGGGTGCGGCACCCGGCAAGACGCGATGCCGCTGGGCGTCCGGTCGTGGCAGTGCGCGTGCGGCGCGGTGCACGACCGGGATGTGAACGCGGCCCGTAACATCCTCGCGGCCGGGCTGGCCGAGAGGTGAAACGCCTGTGGAGCCGGTGTAAGACCTCAAGGGTGCAAGCCCGGCGGGCGACTGGCGGCGAAGCAGGAAACCCGGCCCGCGAGGGTCGGAATCCCCCGGCTTCGGCTGTGGAGAGGAAGTCAAGCTGCTTGTGTCTCCCTGTGTACGCCGGCGTGGGCGAGCGCCCAGTCGGAGGCCATCTGGGGTATGCGGTGGCGCGGGAGCCGCTCCAGCGACCGGCGCCGCGCGTCCTCCGCGAGGGTCGCGCCGGCGAAACCGGGGAGCTGCGCGATGGTGGCGTCGAGGCGGCGCAGGCGGTCGAGGCCGCCGTCGTCGCCGAACAGCCAGACGAGTGCGAAGTCGCTCTCCTCCTGCGGGCGCAGGCCCGTCCCCACGGGGGCCCAGAGGCGCTGCATCGCCCACCGCGCCAGCCGCCGCGCCCGCGCGCTGCGCTCCAGCCGGAGCCGCGCCTGCGCCCGGTAGAACGCGAAATGGCGGCGCTCGTCCTTGATGATGCGCCGCAGGACGTCGCGCAGCACCGGGTTGTCGCTCTTCTCGATCATCGACTGGTAGCTGTTGATGGCGCTGAGCTCGTTCATCGCGCCCCACGTCATCTGGATCGCGACGAAGTCCTTCGTCAGCGCGGAGCCGAGCATCGACGCGAGATGCCCGGTGTAGACGCCGCGGCCGAGCGCGCGGCGGATCCGCTCGTTCCGCGCGACCTTGGTGGGATAGGGCGAGCGGGCGGTCACCCGTTCGCGGTCGGGCGCCAGCGTGAAGCCGGCCTCGCCGAGGAACCGGGAGAACGCCTCACCGTGCCAGAACTCCTCGTAGATCCAGCAGCTCATGAACGCCGTGATCTCCGGGTCGAACGCGGCCCGCGTCGCGAGCAGGTCGCGGGCGTACATCACGGTGTGCGTCTCGATGTCCATCATGAAGGTCAGCGTGCGCGCCTCCGCACCCGAGACGGGGAAGGAGGGAATCGTGTCCCACTCCACCCCCGACAGATCGACCGCCCTGGAGTTGCGCACGTAGCGGTCAAGGTCGAAGTCCAGCTTCATGTCCGGAACGCTAGGCACGGAAGGGGAGGGGCGAATCCGTCATGTGACGGGGCACTTCCCTGGTGCCCGGACCCGCCGCCAGAGGCACCTCCGCGACGAGTGTGAAGCCGCCTTTCCCGTCCGTTCCGGCGGACAGGGAGCCGCCGAGAGCGCCTGTGCGGGCCGTGAGGTTCGACAGGCCCTTCCCAGTGCCGGGGTCGGAGCCCGTGAACGACGGTGGGATGACCCCGTCGTTGTGCACCGTGAGCCGTACCGCGCCGTCGTCCACGGCGACCGTGACGGCGCAGTGCTCCGGATGCGCGTGCCGCAGCACGTTGGTGACGGATTCGCGGAGGACGGCGGCCAGCACGCCGTCCACCGGGGAGGACGGCGGCAGATCGGCCCCGTCCGGCAGGTCCACGTGGACGTCGGCGCCCGCGGCGGCGAGCGCGGCCCGCGCCGACACGGCCTCGTCGCGGAGGGACAGGGCGCGGTCGTCCTCGGCGACGGCGCGGGCCTCCGCCCGCGACCGCTCCGCCAGGTCGGCCAGCTCGCCGATCTCGGCGGCGGCGCGGGACGGGTCGGCGGTGACGAGCCGCCGCGCCAGCTCCGCCTTCACCGTGATCGTCGACAGCCCGAGGCCCAGCAGGTCGTGGACGTCGCGGGAGATGCGCAGCCGCTCGTGCAGCGCCGCCATCCGCGCCAGCCGCTCCCGGGCGACGTCGACCTCGCGGGCCAGCATCGGCAGCCGGTACAGCGCGTAGACGACCACGCCGATCTGGACCGAGATCGCGGACGTGTAGAGGTAGAACAGCGTGCCGTGCGACGTCCACAGCGCGGGCACGCACCACGCCACGATGGTGAGGGAGAACAGGATCCACGCCCAGCGTCCGCGCGAGACCAGGAGCACCGAGCCGGTCGCCAGGCACGCCATCGTCGCCCAGTCGGGGCCGAACACCGCGTACGGGACGAAGACCAGCAGGATCTGCGCGGAGAGCGTCCACGCGCTGCCGCGAGGGCGCCGCCTGCGCAGGACGGTCGAGGAGTGCCGCAGCACGAGCGCGGAGATCGCGGCCGTCACCGCCACGGCGCCGGCGGTGGCGCGCCAGGAGCCGTCTGTCCCCGCGTAGACGTAGATGACCTGCTGCCAGGCGAAGCCGGCGGTCAGGATGACCATGATCGTCCAGGCGAGTCGGGACTGCGTGACGCGGCCGGGCCGCTCCCGCCGCCGCGACGGGCCCTGCAGCGCGCCGACGATCGACCGGACGTCCGTCGCCGCGCGCCGGGCCGTCCGCGCGACCTCGTCCATGTCGTCGCGGGCCGCGGGCGCGTCGACCGGGAGCCGGTCGCGGGCGCGCCGGCTCACCTCCTCGATCCGGGTGAGCGCCGCGCCGAGCACCGCGCGGAGGCTGCCCGCCGCCTCCAGCCGCTCCCGCGCCGCCGCGGCCGCCGCGAACTGCGCCCGCGTCGCGTGCAGCTCCCGGACGAAACCCGACAGCCGGGTGATCGCGTACATCGAGATGCCGACGTTCACTGTCGCCATCACGCAGAACGACACGTCGACCGCAGACCAGCCCTGGTAGTAGCGCAGCAGGCCCTCGCCGGCCGCGACGCCCGCCACCATGAACCACGACAGCGGCGGGCGCAGCAGGAGCAGCATCGACCCGGCGAGGAACCCGCCCACGACCGGATACCAGTCGGTTCCGAACACCGCCAGCGGCAGCAGCGCCAGCGCGGTCTGCGTCGTCAGGTGCGTCCAGATCACCCACCGGCGGGGGCGCTGCGACCTCGGCCCGTACAGGACGAGCAGCCACTGCACGGCGAAGATGCCGGTGATCACGATGGTGGCCGACAGCAGCATGTGGGACGGGCCCGTCTCCGCCTGCTTCACCAGCCTCGTCTGCAGCATCAGGACGAGGTACATGCCGGTGATCGTGCGCGCGAAAAGGGGCGTCCGACCGGCGCGGCCGGCTGATTTCGCCGGCCCCGCCGGCGCGCCTCGCCGCCGCGCGGACTCGCCCTGTCGCGCCCTGGTCACGCTCTGCTCACCGGCCCCCCAACGCCGTCCCATCGGATGATGAAACGCCGGGGCCGCCGGATCAAGGGAAATAAGCGCTTGAATATTTTTTCGGAGCTATTTTTGTGGCGCGCGCGTCAGGCGGGGAACGTACCGGTCAGGCGGGGACATGCCGGTGCAGCTCGGCCCGGGACGCGACGCCGAGCTTCGGGAACGCCTTGTAGAGGTGGTAGGCGACCGTCCGGTGGCTCAGCCGCAGCCGCGCCGCGATCTGCCGGTTCGTCGCGCCGGTCATCGCCAGCCGGACGACCTGCATCTCCTGCGCGGTGAGTTGCCCGGGCAGGTCGTCGCCGCCCGTCCGGACGCCGCCCTGGCCCGCGGCCCGCAGCTCGCTGCGCGCCCGCTCCGCCCACGGGACCGCGCCGAGCCGCTCGAAGACGTCCAGCGCCGCGCGGAGCCGGGCCCTGGCCTGCGCGCGGCGCCGCGACCTGCGCAGCCACTCCCCGTACAGCAGCTCGGTGCGGGCGCGCTCGAACGGCCGCCCGCCTTCCCGGTGGGACGCGAGCGCGAGCGTGAAGTGCCGTTCCGCCTCGTCGGGATCGGCCGTGAGCAGCGCCCGGAAGCGGGCCGCGACGCCGTCGATCCACGGCTGCCCGGCGTCGCGGGCGAACGCCTCCAGCCGGGCCATCGGCTCGGCGCCCGCGCCGGGACGGTCCGCCGCGATGGCGGCCCCGACGGTGTCGATGAGCGCGACGATCTCCGGTGGGGTGCGGCCCGTGGCGTCCCGGTTGGCGTCCTGGAGGTGTTCCAGCGCGTCCTCGGGGCGGCCCAGGCCGAGGGCGAGCAGGCCGAGCGCGGCACCGGCCCGTCCGTCGCCGGACAGGGCGCGGCAGCGGACCTCGTCGCCCTCGATCGCCGCCTGCCGCGCCTGGACCGAGGTGACCACGGCCGCCTGCCGCCGCTGCCCCGTCCGCTCGGCGATCTCCAGCGCCTCGCGGGTCAGGGCGCGGGCCTCGTCGTGCTCACCGAGGAAGAGCCGCGACCACGCCTGGACGGCCAGCCCGCGCGGCACGAGGCCGAGCAGCCCCCGGCGGCGGCATCGGGCCACGAGGTGCGCGGACAGCTCGGCGGCCGCCGCGTCGTCCCCGGCCAGCAGGGTGACCTCGGCGGCGAGCAGCCGGAGCCGCTCGTCGTCGGTGGACGTGCGGGTCAGCAGCCGCAGGGCCGTGGGGACGTCGTCGTCGAGCAACGCCGAGAGTGCCCGGACCATGACCGATCCGTCCGCGAGCGCGTCCCTTGCCTGGACGGCCGTCGCTCGATCACCGCACGACCACGCGTGGAACACGGCCTCTTCCAGCATCCGCGCGCGGATCTCCGGATCGCCGTAGGCGTCGGCCCGCTCCAGCAGCATGCGGCCCGCCGCCTGCGGGACGCCGTGCTCCAGCTCGACGCCCGCCCGGACGATGTCGACCCGCGCCCTGGTGTCCTCCGCGTCGCCC
The DNA here is from genome assembly GCF_005889715.1 of Actinomadura soli. Classification (GTDB taxonomy): domain Bacteria; phylum Actinomycetota; class Actinomycetes; order Streptosporangiales; family Streptosporangiaceae; genus Spirillospora; species Spirillospora soli. The sequence continues at coordinate 17,442 of NZ_VCKW01000088.1, read as the reverse complement.
GCGAGGGCCGCGTCGTCGGCCAGCGAGCGGGCCCGGACGAGCCGTCCGGCGGCGAGCTCCGCCTCCGCCGCGGCGGCGAGGCGGCGGGCGCGGACCTCCGGGTCCCCGGCGAGGCGGGCGGCGCGCTCGTAGGCGGCCGCCGCGCCGGACGGGCCCGTCCTCTCCCGGATGTCGTCGGCGGCGGACTCCAGCTCGGCGGCGACGGTCTCGTCCGTGCCGAGGGCCGCCGCGGCGAGGTGCCGGACCCGCAGGTCGGCGTCCCCCGCCCGCGCGTGCACCTCCGCGAGCGCCCGGTGGACGGCGATGCGCCGCGTGACCGGAACGCCCTGGTACGCGGCGGCGCGGAGCAGGGGATGCCGGAAGCCGATCGCGGTGCGGGTGACGGCCACCACGCCCGCGTCCTCCGCCGCCTCCAGCGCGCCGAACGGGACGCCGAGGTCCCGGGCCGCCTGGACGACCACGCCCGGCTCGCCGGAGTCGTCCGCGGCGGCGGCGGCGAGCAGCAGCCGCGCCGGTTCGGGCAGCTCGCGGACGGTGCGCTCGAACTCCGCCGGGACCCCGGCGAGACGTCCCGACCCGGCGGCGGCGAACTCGATGAGGGCGAGGGGGTTGCCGCGCGCCTGCTCCACCAGGTCGTCGCGCCGTTCGGCGGGCGTCCCGGGGGCGTGCTCGTCCAGCAGGCGGGCGGCGTCGGCGGCGTCCAGGCCGGTCAGGTGGCGTTCCGGGAGGCCGGTGCGTGACCAGCCGTCCCGCAGGGCGATGAGGAAGACGATGCCGCGCGAGGCGACGCGGCGGGCGGCGAACAGCAGCGCGTCCGCCGATTCCCGGTCGAGCCATTGCGCGTCGTCGATGAGGCACAGGAGGGGGGCATCGGCCGGTTCGCCGAGAAGGGTCAGCAGGGCCAAGCCGATGAGGAGCCTGTCGCCGGAGTCGGGGCGGGCCAGGCCGAGCGCGGCGCGCATCGCCGCGGCCTGCGGAGCGGGCAGGGCGTCGATCCGGTCGAGGCGGTCGCTGAGGAGGAGGTGCAGGGCCGCGAACGGGATCTCCGACTCCGCCTCGATCCCGCTCCCGCGCAGGACGTCCATTCCCCCCGCCCGCGCCGCGGCGTGGTCGAGCAGCGCGGTCTTGCCGATCCCCGCCTCGCCGCGCAGGATCAGGACGCCCCCGCCCGCGCCCGACCGGGCACGGTCGAGGAGCCGGTCGATCCCGGCGGTCTCGGCCGCGCGTCCGCGCAAAGGTTCCCCCACCATGCTCCGGAGCGTGTCACCGCGCGTTCGCCCCGGCCAGTGCGGTGCACACCGATCCGCATGTGAATCGTCCGGGGGTCGGACCATGCGTTTCTCATACGGGCGTCAAACCCGGACTTTGCTCACACCCAGCCGAACTCGCCGGCGATGCGGACGGCGTCGATCCGGTTGCGCGCGTTCAGCTTGGTGATGCAGCTCGCCAGGTAGTTGCGGACGGTCCCGACCGTGAGGCTGAGGGCGAGCGCGATGTCGTCCACGTCCGCGCCCTCGGCCGCCAGCCGCAGCACCTGCGCCTCCCGCGGCGTCAGCGGGCTCTCCGGCTGCCGCAGCGCCACCAGCGCGAGCTGCGGGTCGACCACCTGCTCGCCCGCCGCGACCCGCCGGATCGCGGCCGCCAGCTCGGCGGGCGGCACGTCCTTGAGGACGAACCCGTTCGCGTGCGCGTCCAGCGCCCGCCGCAGGTCGCCCGGACGGCCGAGGCCCGTCAGCATGAGCACCCGGCATTCGGGCAGCCGCTCGTGCAGCTCGGCGGCGGCGGTGACGCCGTCCACGCCGGGCAGGTCGACGTCCAGGACGGCGACGTCGGGCCGGTGCCGCAGCGCCGCCTTGACGATCGCGTCGCCGCTGCCGATCTCCGCCACGACCTCCAGGTCGGGTTCCAGACCGAGCAGCCCGGCCAGGGCGCCGCGCAGCAGCGCGACGTCCTCGGCGAGCAGGATCCGGATCGTTTGGGGCACGGTAGGAACCGTATCTACTGGCCCCGCGCTCAGCGGCGGCGTGTCCGCCGACGGCCGCGTGACATCACCGTTCAGGCTCGTCATCGACGATCACGTCCTCCACGGTCATCTGTCCGGGGCCGTCCGGCTCGCGGAAGACCGCCCTGATGAACAGTTCGGTGTGCCGCAGCGCCCGCGCCCGGGCCTCCTGCCGCTTCTCGGGAGCGGCGTCGGCGTGCAGCCACAGGAGCCGCGCCTGGCCGATGGGCCCGAACAGCGCCCAGGCCAGGTCGGCGGGACGGCCGAGATCGTCCGGGATCCGGCCCGCGTCGATCCACTGCTGGAACTGCGTGCCCAGCTCGTCCATGGACTGCGCGATGCCGTCGCCCATCTCGGCGCTGTGGACGAGCCCGTCCCGGACCATCAGGCTGATGAACAGCCGCCCGCTGGGCGAGTCCCAGGCGTCGAGGACGTGCGCGACCAGCGCGCGGACGTAGCCCGCCGGGTCGCGGCCGGCCAGCTCCCGGCCCAGGCTCTCCCGTCCGGTGACGAGGCCCTGCGGCCCGAGCTTCGCCACGGCCGCGTCGAAGATGTCCTGCTTGCTCGCGAAGTGCGCGTAGAGGACGCTCTCGCTCAGCCCGACCTCGCGGGCGATCGCGCGGATCGAGGTGCCCGTGTACCCCTTCTGCGCGAAGAGCCGCAGTGCCGCCTCGACGAGCTCGGACTTGGTGTCCCCGGCCTGCGTCTTCGGCGGTCGTCCTGGACGCCGCCGCGCCTGCCTCTCCGGCCTTATCGACACCTTCCGCTCCCTCCCCGATCCACCTGACCCGTTCGTACTACAAGTGCGGCGTGCCCGACAGGTCCACCGGTCTGCCCGGTGGACCTGCCTTCGGCCCGGACGTCCGTCATGAGCTCGCGGCGGGTTCCATCGCGGCGCCGCGGTCGCGCTGCCGCGCCTTCGCCGGGACCAGGACCAGCGCGATCCCGGCCACGGCCCACACTGCCAGCACGAGGAGCGGCGAGCCGATGGCGTTGCCGTCGAAGTAGACGGTGTTGCGCACCGCGTCGATGGCGGCCGCGACCGGCAGCCAGTCGCCGATCGCCGCGAACCACTGGGGGATGAACTGCGGGCCGATCGGGCCGCCGCTCGCCGGGACGCCGATCGGGATGAGCACCAGCGCGGTCAGGGCCAGGGCGGGCGGTCCGGCGACGCGCAGCGCGCCCGCCGCGAACGAGGAGACCGCGAACACCAGCAGGCTGCCGAGCCCCCACAGCTCCAGCGGGGCGCCCGCGAGCGCGCCGGTCAGGCCGGCGGCGACCCAGGAGTTGACGCCGCCGAGCGCGACGGAACCGGCCGCGAGCAGCGCGAGCCGCCGCACGGCCCCGGCCTTCGGCACCGCGACCGCGAGCATGACCGCCAGGATCACCGCCGGGATGACCGTCGTGATCACGAAGAAGATCGCGGAGACGCCGTTGTTGTCGTCGGCGGGCAGCGGCCGGACGTCCTCGACCGTGACCGGCTGCCCGGTGGCCTGCCCGACCCCGTGGAACGCCGTGGACAGCGCGGCCTGCTCGATCTTCCCGTTCGCGCCCGCGAGGATCAGCGTCGAACCCTGGCCGCCGCCCTGACCGGGGACGAACACCGCGTCCACCTCACGTTCCAGGAGCGCGTTCCGCGCCTCCCGCTCGTCGCCGTAGGCCGCGAGGTCGAACGCGCCCTCGGCCTTCTGGTCCATCATCGCGCCGAGCCGGCCGACCGCGGGCTCCGGCGCGACGACGGCGACGGGCACGTCGTGCGGCTCCAGGTGGTGCAGGGCCCCGAGGAACGACCCCGCGAAGACCAGTCCGATCAGCGACACCGCCACCATCACGGCGATGGGCTTGCCCTTCTCATGCATCGCTGCCTCCTTGCTCGATGCCGTGCTCTACGCCTCAAAAAATAATCGCTCGTTCGATTAATTACTAGGGAGTGTCGCATGAGGCTGGTCACATGGCGGATGCGAACCGCCGCGAGGCTTCCTAGATTCGGCATCGCGCACCCCGTCCCCGGTGCGCCGAGTCACGGGAGGCTGCGTGTACTACGGTGTCTTGTCGCACACGGTCGGGCCCCTGCTCCGCCTGCTCCTGCGCCCGAGGGTCGAGGGCAGGGAGAACATCCCGGCGGAGGGGCCGTTCATCCTGGCGAGCAACCACCTGTCGATGGCCGACAGCTTCGTCCTGTCGCCCGTCATCCCCCGCCGGCTGTGGTGGCTGGCGCGGTCCGAGTACTTCGAGCTGCCGGGCCGGGCCGGACGGATCATCCGGTGGGCGATGCTGGCGCTGGGGAACGTCCCGATCAGGCGCGGCCCCACCCGCGCGGCCGTCCAGGCCCTGGAGCAGATGGTCGGCTACCTGGACGCGGGCGGCGGCGTCGCGATCTACCCGGAGGGGAGCCGCTCCCCGGACGGCCGCCTCTACGTGGGCCGCCGGGGCGTCGCCTGGCTCGCCCTCAAGTCGGGCGCCAAGGTCGTCCCCGTCGCGCTCGGCGGGACCGACCGCATCATCCCGCTCGGGACGTGGCGCCCCCGGCTGAACGTCCGTCCCACCGTCCGCTTCGGCGAGCCGATGGACTTCACCCGCTACCGCGACCTGCCGCCGGGGCAGGCCCGCCGCGTCATCACCGAAGAGGTCATGGACGCCATCTGGAAACTGTCCGACCTGGAATGGGCCGGGACGCTGAACCCCCGCGCCGACGACGAATAGCCGCGCCGGGCTCAGGACAGGACATGCTCGGTGAGGAGCTGCTCGAACTCCCTCTCGAAGTGCTCGTACTGGGTGCGGAGCGCCGGGCCCGGCCAGCCGGGAGGGAGCAGCTCCTCCGGGAGGAGCGGGTCGTTCACCAGGTGGCGGAGGAGGGCGGCGGCGAGGGTGAAGCGCTCGGCGATGGCGGTGGCCTCCGTCAGGGCCGTGCTCAGATCGCGGGCCTTGCTCGCCCAGGCGTCCAGGCCCCAGAGGGCGGCGGCCAGCGCGGCGGGCTCCTCCTCCGGACGCCCGCGCAGGAACGTGCATTGCCGCACGACGATCTCCGGGCGCGGACGGGTCAGGTTGAACGGGCGCAGCCAGGTGCCCTCGCGCAGCTCGGCGAGCCGCAGCGCGGACATGGCCTGCCGGAGCGCGGCCCGGTCGGCGGCGGGACGGCGCTCGGCGGTGATGACGGCGATCTCCCACGTCCCGTCCCAGGGGAGGGCCGGGGGCAGGCGGCTCTCGTCCTGGCGGGCCTGGCGTTCGAGGAGGCGTTCGGTGAGCGCGTACGAGCCGCCGGACTGGACGAGATCGCCGGAATTCACCATGCGGGAGAGCGCGACCCGGATCGTTCCCTCCGCGATTCCGAAGAGGTCGCCGACGCGGACCAGATAGCGGGCGGGGAGCCGCGGCGGGTGGACGCCCAGAAGCGTGCTCAGGACGACGGAACGCGCGGTGAGCGGGCGGATCTCCAGTCTTTCCATGCTGGTCAAGACTTTATCGGGCACGATGAAGAGGCTCCCTGGATTACAGTCTTCCATCAAGTAATGCCAAGACGTAATGTCCACGCGCCGGCCCAGTGCATGGCGATCGATCCGACAGGAGGCCCCGTTGGCGGTGCGGATCGAACGGGACGGCCCGGTCACCACGGTCGTCATGTCCCGTCCCGAGACCCGGAACGCCGTGGACGGGACGGCGGCACGCGAACTCGCCGCCGCGTTCCGCGCGTTCGACGCCGACCAGGATGCGAGCGTCGCCGTCCTGTGGGGCGAGGGCGGGACGTTCTGCTCCGGCGCCGACCTCACCTCGATCGGCACGGAGACCAGCCCCCGCGTCGACCCGCCGCCCGCGGACGGGCCGCTCGGCTGCACCCGGATGCGGCTGTCCAAGCCGGTGATCGCGGCCGTCGCCGGGCACGCGGTCGCGGGCGGGCTTGAGCTGGCGCTCTGGTGCGATCTCCGCGTCGTGGAGGAGGACGCGACGTTCGGCGTCTACTGCCGCCGCTGGGGCGTCCCCCTGGTGGACGGCGGGACGTTCCGCCTCCCGAGGCTGATCGGCACGAGCCGCGCCATGGACCTGATCCTGACGGGCCGCCCGGTGAGCGCGGCGGAGGCGTTCGGCATCGGCCTCGCGAACCGGCTCGTCCCGCCGGGGGAGTCGCGGCCCGCCGCCGAGAAGCTGGCGGCCGAACTGGCCGCGTTCCCGCAGACGTGCCTGCGCAACGACCGCCTGTCCGTCCTGGACACCGAGGGCCTCCCGGACGACGACGCCATCGCCGTCGAGCACCGGCACGGCACCGGATCGCTGGACGACGCGGTCGAGGGCGCCGCCAGATTCGCGGAGCGCCGGGCCCACCGCCACGGCCCAGCCCAGTAAGTTGATCATTACCGGAGACATGCTCGAACCGACCCAGGAGCCGACGCATGACCCTCACCGTGGACGAGGCCGGACTCGCGATCGCCGACCCGAAAACCTACGCCGACGACCGCAGGCTGCACGAGGCGCTCGCGCTGCTGCGCCGCGAATCCCCGGTGCACCACGTGGACGCGCCCGGCTACAACCCGTTCTGGGCCGTCACCAAGCACGACGACATCATGCACGTCGAACGGAACCATGAGCTGTTCCTGAACGCGCCGCGCCCCCTCCTCGCCACCGCGCGCTTCGACGAGCTGAACCGCAGCCGCGCGGAGGACGGCATCGCGCTCCGCACCCTCATCCACATGGACGACCCCGACCACCGCGTCTTCCGCGCGGTCGGCGCCGACTGGTTCCGGCCCCGGGCGATGCGGGGGCTGGAGCCGCGCGTCCGCGACCTCGCCCGGCGGTACGTCGACCGGATGGCCGAGGCGGGCGGCGAATGCGACTTCGCGCAGGAGATCGCCGCGCATTTCCCGCTGTACGTGATCCTGTCGCTCCTCGGCCTGCCCGAGAGTGACTTCGACCGGATGCTGAAACTGACGCAGGAACTGTTCGGCGGCGACGACGACGAGTACCAGCGCGGTGCGTCCGAGGAGGAGAAACTCGAGGTCCTCCTCGAATTTTTCGCCTACTTCCAAGAATTGACGAAGGAGCGCCGCAAGAACCCGACCGGCGACCTAGCGTCCGCGATCGCCAACGCCCGCGTCTTCGGGGAGCCGCTCAACGACTTCGACACCGCGTCCTACTACGTCATCGTCGCGACGGCCGGGCACGACACCACCAGCGCCACGATCACCGGCGGCCTGCACGCGCTGATCGAGCACCCGGGCCAGCTCGACCGGCTCCGCGGGCACCCCGAGCTGATGCCGCTCGCCGTGGACGAGATGATCCGCTGGGTCACGCCCGTCAAGGAGTTCATGCGCACCGCCGTCCACGACACCGAGCTGCGCGGTGTCCGGATCCCCGCGGGCGATTCGCTCCTGCTGTCGTACCCGTCCGCGAACCGCGACGAGGACGTCTTCGACGACCCGTTCCGCTTCGACGCCGGCCGCGACCCGAACAAGCACCTGGCGTTCGGGTTCGGCGTCCATTACTGCCTAGGCGCCGCGCTGGCCCGCATCGAGCTCCGCGCCTTCTTCGAGGAACTGCTGCCCCGCCTCGACTCCATCGAACTGGCAGGAGAACCGGTAGGCATCGCGACGACATTCGTCGGCGGCCTCAAACGCCTCCCCGTCCGGTATTCATTGAGCTAGCGGACGCGGTGCAGCAGCTCCTCACCCCGAGCGAGCCGCCGGCAGTTCTCCACCGCAACGGCGAAGTACCGATCCCATGTCTCACGGGTCAACCAAGCCACATGCGGCATGACAACGACATTCTCCAGCCCCAGCAGCGGATTCCCTGACTCCACAGGCTCGGTCTCAAAGACATCCAGCCCGGCCCCCGCCAGCCGCCCCGAACGCAACGCCGCCACCAACGCACCTTCGTCGATCACCGCACCACGCGCCGTGTTCACCACGATGGCGCCCTCTGGCAGCAGCGCGAGCCGCTCGGCGTCCAGCAGATGGTGGGTGTCGTCCGTCAGAGGCACGTGCACCGACACGATGTCGCTCGCCTGGAGCAGCTCGTCCAGCTCCCGCCAGGCCGGATCCCCGCTCCTCGGCCGCCGCGACGTGTACAGCACCCGCGCCCCGACCGCCTCCAGCATCCCGCGCAGCAGCGTCGCGATCTCACCACCGCCGAGCAGCCCGACCGTCCGCCCACCAAGCTCCCCGCCGACAAGCCCCCGATCAGCGGGCCACCCCTCACCACGCCGCGTCCGCGCGTCGAACGGAACAACCCGCCGCAACGCCGCCAGCATCAACAACAAACTCGTCTCCGCAACGGCCTGCGCGTTCTGCCCGGGCATGTTCGCCACGGCGATCCCGCGCTCCTCCGCCGCGTCCAGATCGATGGTGTTCACACCCGTCCCGAGCTTCTGGATCAGCCGCAACTTGGGCGCCCGATCCATATCGGCCGCCGACAACGGCCGCAGCACATGCCAGAGAACCTCGGCGTCCGGCAGCAACTCGGCAAACCGCCCATCGTCCTGCTCCGAACAACTCACAACATCAAGCCCCGAAGCCTCATGCTCCATGTCGTAGTGCAACAACACCCGCATCGAGACACCTTTCCCACGGCCCTGATCATGACGCATCCCCACGGCACGCGCCCACCGCGCCGGTGACCGCGTCCTCTGCGCGGCCTCCCTGCAGCACTGGCCCAAGATAGGCTGATCTTCCAGGTGTGGGCGCCGGGGCTGACGATCGTGGGGCCGGGACGATGAACGACCGGCTGATCGAGCTGGACGTGCAGAACTTTCGCAGCCCGCGCAAGATCACCGTTCCACTGGGCCCGCTCAATGTGCTCGTGGGGCCGAACGGCGCGGGAAAGACCAACGTGCTGGAGGTCTTCCGCTTCCTCGCCGACGTTATTCGCACTGACCTGGAACCGGCACTGGAACTCCGTGGGGGGTTCGACGAACTCGCGTTCTGGGGAGGGCCGAAGGAACCCGCGTCGTTCCGGATCAAGCTGAAGGCGACCTGGACGGCGCACAGCAGCCCCAGCGCCCCGGACGAGTACACCCTCCGAGTGGAACGGCGAACGCAAGCCGAGAGAGGTCCCTCGCTCAGGCGGCATGAGACCTTCCAGTTCAACCGGCCTCAAGAGAACGAACGGCGCAGCATCACCGTCTCTGGGCAGAGGGTGAGCGTCGAGAGCATCAGCCGGAACAGGAAGAGCTCTCAGGAGCACAGCCTCGGGATCCGCCGCCTGAGCAGTGGCCTGTCCACCCTGCCCCGCCTTTCCGATGACGAGGGTGGCAACGAGGTCGCCACGGTGGCCGAGCGACTCGCTTCATTTCGCGTCTTCGACGTCAGCGTCGACAAGGCTCGCCGCCCGTCCCGCTTCCGGAGGAAATCCGAGATGCTGGAGGAGGACGCCTCGAACCTCGCGGCCTTCCTGGTTTACCTGTCGAGGCGCAGAAGCAGGGTCCTCGAACAGTTGGTGGAAGACGCCAAGGAAGTACTTCCGCAACTGGACGGCTTGAGCTTCGAGTATCCGTCGGGGGCCGCAAGCGAAGTGGTCGTGGTTCTCCATGAGAGAGGGCTGCGCAGACCGACGCAATTGGCGGACGCCTCGTACGGCACCATCCGCCTGCTCGGTCTGCTGGCTTTGCTCTACGACCCAGAGCCCCCCGCCCTCACATGCGTGGAGGAGATCGACCACGGGCTTCACCCGCAGGCCCTTGAGCTCCTCGTCGGGCGTTTGCGTGAGGCGAGTGAGCGGACGCAATCCCTGATCGCGACCCATTCACCGGCCTTCGCGGACACATTGAAGCCCGGCGAACTGGTGGTGTGCGAGCGACTTGACGACGGCTCGTCCGCGATCCCCGCCATCCCAGAGGCCAAGGTCAGGGAGATCGCCGACAGCAGCGACGACCTCCCGCTCGCCGGGTTACTGGCCTAGCGCGCCTTGGGCAGGTCGAGAGTTCCGGGTTCGGCCAGCCACTGCATCGCCTGGCCTGACACGCTGGCGATCTGGTCGAAGTCGCGGTCGTAGTGCAGGAGAGTAACGCCATGCAGGTCGGCGGCAGCGGCGACAAGCAGGTCAACGGGGCCGAGGGCGCGGTGTTGCCCGCGGCTCGTCAGTTCCGCTTGAACCGTCAGGGCGCGCTCATACGCCCGGTCGGGCATGGCGAGCCAGCCGAAGACCTCTCCCACCTCGTCGAGCAGGTTGGCCCGATCGGCCGCCGATCGGGCACTGTAATAGACCTCTAGTTCGCTGATCGGGCAGACGGCGACGAGTCGGCGGGTGAGCATGTCCTCCCATTGGGCGTACGCCCGGTCGTCGCGAAGCAGCCGGACGACGGCGGAGGTGTCGGCGAGCCAGTGCGCGGTCAAGAGGCAGCAGCCCTGCCATCAGCGCCGGCCGGGTTGGGACGGTAGGTGTTCTTGTCGTACATGTCGTCGAACTGCCCTTCCAGGGCCCGTTGACGGAGCCGCGAAAGGGCCCGGCGGCGGCGCAACACGGCGGTGGCTTCGGCGAGTGCCGTGTTGACCGTGTCCTTCATGGTGTCGGTGCCGTACAACTCAGCTGCGGCCGCAAGAGCTTCTTCGTCGATGTCAATCAGCTTCTTGGTCACGACCCGCCTCCATATATCCAAGCTCCAAGTCAGTATATACCCCGACGCTCTGAACCTCCGCTGGGTCGAGCATGAGCCGACCTCGCGTAGACGCGTCATCGAAGGCGATGTCTCTATCATCCACCGTCAGGAGGTGGAACGGGCCGTCGAGCCCGCAGTGTTCTCCGGCCTCGCGCTCCAGCACTCGGACGCTGACGGTGGGGAGTTCTCCGATTTCGAGCAGCCGGGCGAGCTGTCCCTTCATGATCTCCGGGCTGTCGACGGGTTGGGCGAGTACCGCCCAGTTGAGGATGACGGACATGTACGGGAGCTTCGGCCGGTCGAACACGGACGCCTGCCGGGCCATCCGTCGTTCCAGGGCCCGGTCGGGGTCGTCGACCAGTCCGACTCGAAGAGCGGCACGTGCGTAGTCGGGGGTCTGGAACAACCCCGGCACGAGGACGGTCTCCCACATTCTGTGCCGCGTTGCCCGTTCCTGATACGCCGCGAGGCCCGTCATCCAGTCTCCGGTGTCGATGGCGGTCGCGAAGCGAACGAGGCGCTCGAACAGGCCGTTCGTGTGCCGCAGCGCGTCGAGCTGCTTGGCGTACCCGTCGATAAGTCGGCGGATGCCGTTCTCCCACCTGGAAACCGTGGAACGATCAACGTCCAACCGTTCCGCGAGCTGATTTCCCGACAATTGGTGCAACTCGCGTTGTCTCCGCACCTCAACGGCTATGAGGTGCCAGAGCGAGCGGTCCGGATTGAGGTCGCTGATCATGATCAAGGGCCTTCTCGGGCGTTGCCGTTCGTTCCGGAACGTAGCGAGAATGTCGCTCCGTGTCGCATCCTTGTCGGCGAAAGGAAGAATTCGATCCGACCAGGAAAGGGATCTTCATGGGCGCTGATCGCGGTGAGATAAGCGCACTCGATGTCGGCCGCAATCCATCGCTCGTCCATCCCGATGATCGGGCAATTGCCCGGCTTCGGTCGGAATTCGTTGGATATCGGATCTGGCGGTCGGTGCGGGTGGACGGGTCGCTCGGGGAGTGGGTGGCGAGCCTGCATGACCCGGCGGCTGGGGTCGACCCGACCGTCATGTGCCCCACGGCCGAGGACTTGCGCGTGGCGCTGGTCAAGGAGGGCCGAGCGCGCCGAGATGCGCGTCAGGTTCCGGTGACGCGCGGAGGCACCGGGAGGCTCCGCGCTGGTCGCCGGTCCCGGGGCCGCCGGTCATAGATCGGCGGGTCCGGTTGGAGGCGGTGCGGGCGGTGCGCACCCCGTCCCCCCGGGGTGCACCGCTCACGTCCCTCCGCCGCTGAGGAAACGAGCCGAACACAGTGAGGTGAGCTCTATGAGTTTCGACAAGGGACGGCACGCGGCGACCGTGGACGCGCCGCCGCGCAACGAGCGGCACGAGTACCTCTCCGCGTTGCACGAGGGCGTGCGGGCGCACCCGGAGCTGGCGGGCGGGCTGATCGAGCGGCGCGGCGTGAGCTGGGTGAGCGTCGTCCGGTACGGCGGCCCGCGCCGGACGGCCGAGATCGGCTGCGACTTCCGCGACGGCGGGTGGTGGTTATGGTGGGCGGCCAACGGCCAGGCCATCGCGCCCGCGTCCGACATCACCGGCGCGCTCGACGCGATCACGCGCGAGCTCGCGTCGAGGGACGGATGATCTTCGCCTACCGGCCTTCATCAGTCGTCTCCTTCGTCTGCAGCACTGTCGTGGTGGCACTGGCCCTCGGCCGGCCTAAAGGAGTCTGGTTCTTGTGGCTGCTGCGGTGATTGACGCTGACGTGCTGGTGGGCTGAAGCCGCGCCAGGATGAGCAAGTCCCGGCAAGCAATCACATGAAGGGAAGACCATGCGGCTACGGTTCCTCGGGACGGACTCCGACCAGGGCGGTTGTCCGGCGATGTACGCCACTGACCGCGGGACCTACGTGGTTCAGGGGAAGGTCGTCACGGACACGGTGGCGCTCGGGGATCTGCGCGACCTCGCCGACGACGAGACGATCGTCGAGTTCGACCCGGCGCTCGTCCGGCATCTGATCGAGCACTACGACGACCACCACGCGAATGAGTGACCGTGGCCGATCGGCTGACGGGCGACCGTTTCGGCGCGTTGTTCCACACCGTCCGCCGTTCGGCGTTCAGGCTGGAGACCCGCGACCGGTACGACGTGCCCGCCGAGCAGGTGCGCGTGCGGCGGTTCCTGGCCGGCGACCCGGACGAGGACTATCTCCTCGCCGCACATTCCTGGGGGGACATGACCCGAGCGGCGGCGGCAGAGGGGCGGCCGTTCTCTCGCGGGTGCGGGTCGTGTCGGTGCCGCTCGGGGACTACTCCCGGTACGCCCTGTGGTCCGCGCAGGGCAACCTCCGGGCCGCTGAGGAGATCCGGTACCTCGACCGCGACCAGGCCGCCGCGCTCGGCCTGCCGGTCCGGCCACCACATGACGCCTGGCTGCTCGATGACGAACGGGTCGCCGTCCTGCACTTCGATGACGAGGACCATCTCCTCGGCGCCGAGCTGATCGACGACGCGGCCACCGTCGAGGAACACCAGCGGTGGCGGGACATCGCATGGAAGGCATCGGTAGGCCCGGCATAGGCGGGCGCCCCATCACGGGTTCTGGGTGTTCGACGAGCGGCTCGTCCTGGTCGACACGGCGGCGGCCGAGTTGACGATCACGCAGCCGCGAGAGATCGCGGTGTACGTCCAGGAGTTCGAGGTGCTGGCCGGATCGGCGGTGTACGGGCAGGCTGCGCGTGAGCTGATCTCGAACGCAATCCGGACACTGCGAGCAAGCTGAAGCAAGTTCCTGGCCTTAGGGCCGAGGCGGCGTTCATGGTGGGAAGTCCGTACTGGGCCCCAGGCTGGCAGGCGCGTACCTGGGACGGCGGCATCAATCATGAGGCGCGCCGCTGGAGGTCACTATGACCGTCACCACTGGCCGGGCGGCCCGTGGACCCGGCGTGGCACGCGTTCTTTCTGCGGTCGCGGGAGTACGGCGCGTTCTGCGAGGAGCACGCGGGCGAGTACATCCACCACGTCCCGTACCAGGACGAGGCCATGCTGAACGGCGACGTGCTTGAGGCCACCATCCCGGCGCTGGAGGCGACCGGGTACCGGGTGGACGTGGAGTTCTGGCACGGTGAGCGGTCGCCATGCTGCCCGCCGGAGTGCAACAACATGGGCGGGATGTGACCCACTCCGATGACGCAGCGGATCGCCCCTGACACGACCAAGCGGGCGGGCGTCCCGCCCACGCATTACCACTGCTACGCGTGGTCAGGTGCCGGACGGGAGTGGGAGCGGCTCGGGAAGACCGACGAGAAGGCGCTGAACCCCGTCCCGGACTGGGTCGGCCGCGAGGACCGGGCGGCGCGTGCGCTGCGGGCGATCGAGACCTGTTGCTGGCCGTCCTACAGCCAGTGGCTCGTCGGTGGCGTGATCGTGTTCATGGCTGTGGTCGGCACGGACGGAGCCTGCCACTGAGCACGACGAAGAGCGTCCCTCGCCCGCTGCGGAGGGGGGTGAGGGACGTTCGACATGGCGTGTGGGTCAGGAGCAAGGCTTCCACTTGAGGCGGTAGGTCTGCGTGATGCTGCCGTCGTCGGAGCTCAGGGAGAGGGAGTTGACCTTGGACCGGTCGGGGCCCCTGAGGGCTCGCAGTTCCGTGTTGATGTCGAGCGTCGGCTCCGCACCGCAGGGTTTCCACACGGGCTGGGACGGCGTGTCGGTGAACTGGTGGTTCCCGTCACCGGGGCCGCGAACTTCGTACGTCTTCAATGCGTTCTGCGGGTCGCCCTGGAAGTTGTAGTTGGCCTTGAGGGTGGCCCTCGTCCCGGACTGAAGCTTGTAGGACAGGCGGTAGGCCGTCGTCGCGATGGCGTAGGAAGAGTCCTTTCGGAAGTCCATCTTCAAACTGAGCCTGCAGTCCTTGAGAGCGTCAGCGGGCGCTGAGGAGCCGCCTGCCTGGGCCGTGTAATCGGAGAAGTAGAGGACGAAGGATTCGAAGTCGTCCGCCATCACCGCCTGGGCGGTGCCGCGCGGGCACCCGGAGCCGCTCGCGCTCACGATCTCGATCTCGATAGGTGGGAAGGCCCCTGGCGCGGACGCGGCGGCCGGTGTGACGGGCGCGGCGGTCAGGGCGGCGAGCGCGGCGGCGGCCGCGGCGGAACGTGCGATCCCCTTGTGCATGCGATTCTCCTTCACGGGGTTGGACACTTTCGACGACGATGAGATCCACCGGACCGGCGGATAGGGGCTGGCAGGCTTCCTGCGCCTGTCCACAGTCGGTCGACCTCCAAGGGGTCGGAGACGCCGGCGTTGGCAGAGAATGTGATCATTGATCATCCGCCGGGCGAAGCAATTGTTGATCGACTCGGCCGGGGTGGCAAGACCAAAGGCCGTCCACGAATGTCCACGAATGTCCAAGGCGAGTGTCCACACAGGTCAGCGCGCGGGTGGACACTAAGGAGGACACCGACCTATGGACGCCGTTTCCGGCCAGGCCCGGAGAACATTACGACCGCCGAGGAATTCGAGACTCAGCTGCATGCCCTGAAGGCACAGTCTGGGCTGTCGTTCCGGGAAATCGAGCGGCGGGTTATCGTGGTGATCATGACGCTGCCGCCGTGGCCTGGGGTTCCGATCGTGCAGGCGCCCATGGCGGGTGGGGCGTCCACTCCGGCCTTGGCCGCTGCCGTGTCGGACGCGGGCGGGCTCGGATTCCTCGCCGCCGGATACAAGAACATCGAGGCTATGCGGGCCGACATCGCGGCGACGCGGGAGCTGACGTCACGGCCGTTCGGGATGAACGTCTTCATGCCGTCGCTGGACGAGATCGACCCGGCCGCCGTCGCCGTTTATCGTGACCGGCTCCTCCCTGAGGCCGAACGCCTGGGGGTTTCGCCGGGCATGCCGTCCGCCCGTGACGACGCCTACGAGGCCAAGGTCGCTGCTCTGCTGTCCGACCCCCCGGGGTTCGTGAGCTTCACGTTCGGCTGCCCGTCCGCGGACGTCATCGGCGACTTTCAGAGGCGCGGGACCGTGGTGATCGTCACCGTGACCACCGTCGAGGAGGCCCGGCAGGCTTCCGACGCCGATGTGCTCTGCGTCCAGGGGGCCGAGGCGGGCGGGCATCGTGGCTCGTTCGCTAACACGTCGGACGAGCCTGTGCCGTTGCGTACGCTGCTTCAGGACGTTCGTGCCGTTACCGGGCAGCCGCTCATCGCGGCGGGTGGGCTGGGTACGGCCGAGGACGTCGCCGAAGTCCTCGCGCTCGGGGCTGCGGCTGCGCAGTTGGGGACTGTGTTCGTGCGGTGTCCGGAGAGTGGCGCGAGTGCCGTTCACAAGGCGGCGCTCGCCGATCCTCGCTTCACCTCGACCGCTATGACCAGGGCGTTCAGCGGACGTCCGGCCCGCGGTCTCGTCAACCGGTTCCTGACCGAGCATTCCGCGTATGCGCCCGCCGCTTATCCCGATGTCCACTACGTCACCTCGCCGTTGCGCAAGGCGTCCGCTGCCCAAGGAGACCCGGACGGCGTCAATCTGTGGGCCGGGGAGTCCTTCCGGAACGCAACCGAGACTCCGGCCGGTCAGCTCGTTGCCACGCTGTCCGGGGGCTGAGCCGTCTCGTTGCCCCAGTCCCAGAGGGCCTGGAGCACCGGGCCTAGGCGGCGGCCGTGGGGCGTCAGTGCGTAGCGCGTGCGTGGTGGCCATCCCGCCTTGTGGTGGCGGTCGACGACGCCCGAGCGGACGAGGTGTGCCAAGCGGTCCGTCAGGACCTTGTCCGACAGGGTCGGCAGTGCCTGCCGCAGCTCGCTGAACGAATGGTCACGCCGGAGAAGCTCGCGGAGGACGAGGGTCGTCCAGCGTCCGCGCAGCGCGTCCAGGGTGATCTCGACCGGGCAGGACGCGGTCGGTTCGGCGACGTCCGCGCGCGGGTCGTCCGGCAGCCCGGGACGGCCAACCGTTTGGTTAGTCACGAGACAGCCTCCTAGCGTCCGCTGCAGTGCCCTGTCTACCGGAAGGACGACCATGCGCCCACTTGCCGACCGTCCCGAAGACGTCCCGTACGTGTTCGCGGAGCGCTTCAACAGCGGGGATGCTGCCGCGCTGGCCGAGGTGTACGAGGACGGCGCGGTGTTCGTCCCCGAGCCGGGGGCGCCGCTCACCGGCGCCGACGCCCACGCCGCCAATGCGCAGTTCATGGAGCTCGGAGTGCCGATCACGGTGCGCCCCAGGCACGTCTACACCGCTGGAGATCTCGCGCTGCTGATCGTCGACTGGGTAATCGACGGCATGGACCGCGACGGGAGTGTCGTCCACATCGAGGGGACCGCCACGGACGTCGCTCGCCGCGGATCCGACGGCCATTGGCGCTATGTCATTGACAATCCCTTCGGCTGCGCCCCGTCCGGCCGTCCGGCATAGCCCATGCGCTCGGTTTAGAGGGCTTCCCGGCCCGGAATGTCGCCGCTACTCTGCTACTGGCGTCCATGCCGGTTTTGTGCCAAGCGCTTGGGAGAGTTCCGTCCGGGACTTGTGTCTGGCCCTCCACCGGCTCCTCAGTGCCCCCCGTCCTGCCGAGGAGTCCCGTGAAAGTCCACCCCCCCAAGCGCCTGAACTTCATGAACAGACGATGGTCGGCGGTCACCGCCGCCGTGGCCTCGGCGGTCGCGGCGGTCGTGCTGTCGGCCGTCGCGCTGGTCGTGCTGTCAGCGCCGTCGTCCGCCCAGCTGTCCCTGACCGTCTGCACGTTCCCCGCCTGGGGCGAGGGCGGCAGCTACACGGCCGGGACCAAGGTCACCTACAGCGGTCACGGCTACGAGGCCCGCGTCGCCCACACCGCCTACACGGGCGCCGGCTGGAACCCGGCGGCCACCCCCACCC
>NZ_VCKW01000087.1 GCF_005889715.1 Actinomadura soli | reverse complement strand
AAGAGACAGGGGACGGTGACCGGGGACGGGGCGGTGGCGTCCCGGGAGGTGATGTTCGGGTCTGCGGCGAGCGGCGGCGCCGACCACGTCTGCCCCAGCTCGGACGTGACGGCCGCCTCGCCCGCGCCGCCGACCAGGGCGAGCAGCAGGTCGCGGGCGGTGGGCCGCTGCTCGGGCTCCTTGCGCAGCGCGGACCGGACGAGCCCGGCCAGCGACCCCGGCAGGGCGCCGATCTCCGGCTCGGCGTGCACGGCGCGGGCCGCCAGGATCTGGAACGAGCCCTGACCGAACGGGTTCCGCCCGCTCGCCGCGTACGCGACCAGGCAGCCCCACGCGAACACGTCCACCGCCGGGGTGATGATCTGCGTCGTGATCTGCTCGGGCGCGATCCAGCCGGGGGTGCCGACGACCTGGCCGGTGCGGGTGTGGGACGACGCCATGTCCAGCGCGCGGGCGATCCCGAAGTCGATCACGCGGGGGCCGGAGATGGACAGCAGCACGTTGCTCGGCTTGAGGTCGCGGTGCACCAGCCCGGCGCTGTGGATCGCGACGAGCGCGGCGGCCACGCCGACCGCGACGCCGTGCAGCATCCCGGGCGACAGCGCGCCCTTCTCGGCGACGTGGTCGAGCAGGGACGGGCCGTCGATGTACTCGGTGACCATGTAGGCGAGCCCGAGGTCCTCGCCGTGCTCCAGGACCTGCGCCGTGCAGAACGACGCGACGCGCTGCGCGTTGGCGGCCTCGTCGTGGAAGCGGGCGAGGAACGTGCGGTCGCCCGCCAGCGCGGGCCGCACGACCTTGACCGCGACGGGCCGTTCCTCGGGGTCGCGGCCGAGGTACACCGCGCCCATCCCACCCTCGCCGATCTTGGCCTCGATGCGGTACCGGCCGATCCGCGTGGGATCGTCCGGGCGCAGCTCACGCAGGGAGGTCGCGTCCATGGCGATCACCTTCCGCCCCCATGAGCCGCGTCCTGGCGACCGCACACACGGCGGCACGCGGCCCCAACGATCCATACGATGACAGAGGACGGGTCCAGGTTCTAGCTCGTCCCTGCCCGTCACCCCTCAGTGGAAGTTGCGAGCGCGGACGCGACCGGGTACGGGGAGCCGCCGCAGCCGGGTCGCGCGGACGTTGGCGACGCCGTCGGCGCGCTCCAGCCGCCCGCTGACCAGCAGCGCCTGCGAGTCGACGGCGAGGCCGCGGTGCCGCTGGAACACCTGCGGCGGGCACACCACGTTGATGATGCCCGTCTCGTCCTCAAGGGTCATGAAGACGATGCCGCCCGCGGTCGGGGGCCGCTGCCGGTGCGTGACCAGCCCGGCGACGACGACGTTCGTCTCGCCCGGCGTCCCGGCGAGCCGGCTGGACGACAGCGCGCCCAGCTCGTCGAGCGCCTCCCTGACGTGCGCGACGGGATGGGTGTGGGACACGCCGGTGGCCCACAGGTCGGCGAGCGTCTCCTCGATCGGCGTCATCGCGGGCAGCGGCGGAGCGGACGCGCCCGGCGTCACCCCCTCCAGCTGCCCGGGGCCGGACCCGGCCAGCGCGCCCGCCGCCCACAGCGCCTCCCGCCGCGACAGCCCGAAGCGGTCGAACGCGCCCGCCGTCGCCAGCGCCTCCAGCGCCCCGGCCGACAGCGGGACGCGCCGTGCGAGGTCCTCCATGCTCGTGTAGGGGCGCCCCGCCGCGATGGCCTCCGCCGGCCCGTCGCCCAGGTTGCGGATACCGGCGAAGCCGAGCCTGATCGCGGGCTGCGGCTCGGACGGCGCGTGCGGATGCTCGGAGTCGACCTCGACGGCCTCCTCCAGCGCCGGGTGGACGTCGCTGGCGTTGATGTCCACGCCTCTGACCACGACACCGTGCCGCCGGGCGTCGGCCAGGAGGCTCTGCGGGGAGTAGAAGCCCATCGGCTGGTTCCGCACCAGCGCGGCCGTGAACGCGGCAGGATAGTGGCGCTTCAGCCAGGAGCTGGCGTACACCAGATGCGCGAAGCTCTGCGCGTGCGACTCGGGGAACCCGAATCCGGTGAACCCGAGGATCTTCTCGTACACGCTCTCGGCGATGTCGGCGGGGATGCCGCGCTCGGCCATGCCGTCCAGCAGGCGCGCCTTCAGCCGCTCGACGCGCTCGGGCGCGCGTTTCGCGCCCATCGCCTGCCGGAGCTGGTCCGACTCGGCGGGCGTGAACCCGGCGCAGTCGACGGCGAGCTGCATCATCTGCTCCTGGAACAGCGGGACGCCGAGCGTCCGCGACAGCGCCGGCTCCATCAGCGGATGCGGGCAGTCGGCCGGTTCCAGGCCCTTGCGGCGCCGCAGGTACGGGTGGACGGACCCGCCCTGGATCGGCCCCGGCCTGATCAGCGCCACCTCCACCACCAGGTCGTAGAACACGCGGGGCCGCAGGCGCGGCAGCGTCGCCATCTGCGCCCGCGACTCGACCTGGAACACCCCGACCGTGTCGGCGTCGCACAGCATGTCGTACACCAGGTGGTCGTCCGGCGGGATCGACTGGAGGTCGTAGCGGCTGCCATGGTGCGCGTCGACCAGGTCGAAGCAGTCGTGCAGCGCCGCGAGCATGCCGAGGCCGAGCAGGTCGAACTTCACCAGCCCGGCCGCGGCGCAGTCGTCCTTGTCCCACTGCAGGACGCTGCGGTTCGGCATCGTCGCCCACTCGATCGGGCAGATCTCCCCGACCGGGCGGTCCGCGATCACCATGCCGCCGGAGTGGATGCCGAGATGCCGGGGAAGCCGCTGCATCCGGTCGGCCAGCTCCAGCACCGGGCCCGGAATGTCGGACTCCGTGCCGACCGGGTCGCGCGGGTCGATGCCCTTCGACCAGGCGTCCTGCTGGCCGGGGGAGAAGCCGAGCGCGCGCGCCGCGTCCCGGACGGCCATGCGCGGCCGGTAGCTGATGACGTTCGCGACCTGCGCCGTGCACTCCCGCCCGTACGTGTCGTAGACGTACTGGATGGCCTCCTCGCGGCGGCGGTGCTCGATGTCGAGGTCGATGTCGGGCGGGCCGTCGCGTCCGGGGGACAGGAAGCGCTCGAACAGCAGCCCGTGCCGGACGGCGTCGACGCCCGTGATGCCGAGCGCGTAGCAGACCGCCGAGTTGGCCGCCGACCCGCGCCCCTGGCACAGGATGCCCTCGCGGCGGCAGAACTCGACGATGTCGTGGACGATCAGGAAGTAGCCGGGGAAGCGGAGCTGCTCGATGACGTCCAGCTCCTTGGCGATCTGCTCGTACGCGCCCGGCACCCGCTCCCGCTCGGGCGGCCCGTACCGCTTCAGCGCGCCCTCGGCGACGAGGTGCCGCAGCCAGCTCGCCTCGGTGTGCCCGTCCTCGACGGGCCAGTCCGGCAGGCGGGGAGCGACGACGTCGAAGTCGAAGAGGCATTCCTTGGCGAGCGCGACCGTCCGCTCCCGGACGCCGGGGAACCGTGCCAGCCGCCTCGCCATCTCCGCGCCGCTCCTGAGGTGCGCGGTGCCGCTCGCCGGGAGCCAGCCCACCATGTCGTCCAGGCCGCGGCGGGCGCGGACGGCGGCCAGCGCCTGCGCCAGCCTCGCGTCCGCTCCGGGCGCCGCGAAGTGCACGTTGTTGGAGGCCACCACATCGACCCCGACCCGCTGGGCCAGCTCGAACAGGACGTCGTTGCGGTGGTCGTCGTCGGGCTGGTCGTGGTCGATCAGCTCGGCGAACACGTTGTCGCGTCCGAACATGGCGACGAGGTTGCGCAGTTCCCGCTCGGCCGCGTCCGGGCCGCCCGACTCCAGCGCCGCCGGGACGGGCCCCTTCCGGCAGCCGGTCAGCACCGCCCAGTGCCCGCCGTGCGCGCCGGAGAGGGCGTCGAGGTCGTAGACGGGACGGCCCTTCTGCCCGCCCGCGAGCTGCGCGGCCGTGATCGCCGAGCAGAGCCGCGCGTAGCCGGGGGCGCCGCGCGCGAGCACCAGCAGATGCCGTCCGGCCGGGTCGGGCTCGCCGGTCTGCGGGCCGGGCAGGCCCAGGCTCAGCTCCGCGCCGAACACGGTGCCGATCCCGGAGCCGCTGGCCGCCTGCGCGAACTGCACCGCCCCGTACATGCCGTCGTGGTCGGTGATCGCCATCGTCTCGACGCCGAGCCGCGCCGCCTCCTGGACGAGCGAGGCCGGGTCGCTGGCCCCGTCCAGGAAGCTGAACGACGAGTGGCAGTGCAGCTCGGCCCAGGCCACGTCCGTCTCGGTGAGCCGGGGAACGCGGCTCGGCTCGGGCGGTTCCTTCGGCTCCCGCGGCTCGGACGGACGCCACGACAGGCGCTCCTCGAACTCCCGCCACGGGATCGGCGGGTTGTGCCAGTTAGTCATAGACGGCCTCGATGTGCCATTGGCCGCCCTCGACGGCGAGGAGGTAGGCGGCGCCGTCGTCCGTGGTGACCTGGAACCTGGCGCGGCGGCGGGAGCGGCCGGGGTCCCACCAGCGTTCGTCGGCGGGCCACGGGCCCGTCCACCCGGTGATCGGGGCGGGACGTCCCCGCAGCGCCAGCACGGCGGGAGGCGCGGACACCTCGCAGCGCGCCGACACCACCACCGGCTCCCCGTCGGCGTCGACCAGCTCGGCGTCGGGCGGTGCCGCGAGGACGACCGCCGGGGCCGGACCCGTCACCCGTCCGGGCCAGGGGCCCTCGGGGAGGCCGGCGGGCGGCAGGTCGCCGACCGGCACGCGGACGACCCGCTCGCCCGGCCCGCGCCCGCCGACGAGCACCGGACGCGTGATCCCGTGGTGGCCGAGCAGCGCCTGGACGCGGTCGGCGGCCCGCGCGATCCGGTCGGTGACGGACGTCCGGCCCCACAGCCCCTCCTGCCGCCCTTCGTCCGGGACGAGCTGGTCGGGCGCCAGCTCCAGCCATGTCACGCCGCCCCACACCTGCTCGGAATCACCGACCTGCCCCGCCGGTTGATGCGCGGACAGCTGCCAGCGGACCCGCTCGGCCACGGCCAGCGCCGACAGGCCGTCGTGCCGCCACAGGCGCCGCAGCACGTGGCCGTCCGCGAAACCGGCCGCGACCTCCAGCCGGACGCACGCGAACCCCCCCGCCGCGAGCGTCTCGTGCAGCTCGCCCGCCAGCCGTTTCGCCGCGAACACCACCCGCTCGGACCGCTCGGCCGGGGGATCGAAGTCGCCGCGGACCGTCAGGTCTTCAGCGCCCTTGACGGGGGCGAGCGGGCGCGGCTCCTCGCCCCTCGCCATCCGGTGCGCGAGCGCGCCGTCCGCGCCGAACCGCCCCGCGACGTGCCCGGACGGCAGCGCCGCGAAGTCGCCGAGCGTCTTGATCCCGAGCCGGCGCAGCAGGTCGGCCAGCTCGGGCCGGTCCAGGACCGACAGCGGATACGGCGCGAGGAACGCCGCCGCGCCGCCCTCGGGCACCACCACGCCGCCCTGCCCGGCGCGCGCGGCCAGCTCCGCCGCGAACAGGCCGTCCGCGACGCCGGAACCGCAGTCGTGCCCGGCCTCGACGACCGTGTCCTGGACGAGCACGCGCAGCGCCTCCTCGCCCCCGTAGAACCGGGCCGGGCCGCTCGCCGGGATCGCGCACAGCCCCGGCCGCACCGCCTCCACCCTGGGCGTCAGCGCCGCGACCGCCTCCACGACCGTCTCGAAGAGCCGTCCCTCCGCGTCGAGGTCGCGTTCGCGGACCACCAGTTCGGGGCAGCGCCGCTGCGCGTCGCGGAGCCGCTGCCCGCGCCGCACCCCCTCGGCCCGCGCCGCCGCCGTGCAGGCCGCGACCTGCCCCTGGACGACCACGGCCCCGGCGGTCGCGGCGTCCACGCCCACCGCCGTCGCGGGCCAGTCGGGGCACCACACGACCAGGACCCGCGTCATGCGATCGCCCTGTGTTCCACCGGCGGCGGGACGAGTTCCAGCGGCGGCCGGACGGTCTCGTCCGGCGTGACCGTGCCGTCGGCGGCGGGCAGCCAGAGGCGGGCGCGGCGGCCGGGCCCGGGCGCGTCACGGCCCCCGGCGACGATCTCGGCCCGGCGGGCGGTCAGCCGCCCGTGCCCGTCGGCGAGCCCCTCCCAGGCGACGTCGTCCAGCCGGAGGCGGAGCCGGGCGCCCGGCCAGTCGTTCGCGAACGCGCCGGTCAGCGTGAGGACGCAGCCGTGCTTGCGGGCCAGCGCGGACAGGCGGCGGACGGCGGCGGCCCCTGGGCGCTCCGGCGGGCACAGCAGGATCAGGTCGACGGCCTCGGCGAGGGCGGCGACCACGTCGGGCCAGCGGTCGCCGGGGTCGTCGACGAGGAGGAGGCGCTCGAGGGCCGCGCCCATGCCCGCGGCGGCGACGACGCCGAAGCCGGGAACGCCGACGACGGCGCACCAGCCGCCCGTGCCGTCCGCGCCGCCGTGCCGGGAGACGCCCGCGACGAGCGCGAGGCCGAGGGACGCGGCGCCGGGCCCGTCCAGGCCCACGATCGAGCCGGGCCGCAGCCCGCCGCCGGGCAGCACGGGACGCAGCGCGGGCAGCACGGGCACCGAGTCCCGCACTGCCGACTCCAGTGCCGACTCCAGCGCTGTCTCCAGCTCCCGCAGCGCGGCCTCCGGCACGGTCGTCCCTCCTCTCGGCGCCTGCGACCAATCTCGAACACAGGTTCGACTCATGTCAAGTCGTCGCAGGTCACGGAGCGGAACCGGGAGGACGGAAAGCCCGATGGCATCGGCGTTTGTTCGATTTTGCGGGCATCATGGACGGTATGACCGGCGATGTGCGGACCATCGAATGGACGGGCGACGCGCTCCGGCTCCTGGACCAGACGCTCCTGCCCGCGCGGGTCGAGTACGCGGCGGTCCGGGACGTCGACGCGCTCGTGGAGGCGATCCGGCGGCTCGTCGTGCGCGGAGCGCCCGCGCTGGGCGTGGCGGGCGCGTTCGGCGTCGCGATCGCCGTCCGGCAGGCCGCCCGCGAGGGCTGGGACGACGCCCGGCGCGACGCGGCGATCACCCGTGTCCGCGAGGCCCGCCCGACGGCGGTGAACCTGGCCGCCGGAGTCGACCGCGTGCTGCCGTTCGTCGCCAAGGGCGTGGACGCCGTCGTGGCCGAGGCGCAGGCCATCCTGGACGAGGACGTCCGCGGCAACCGCGCCATCGGGGCCTTCGGCGCGGACTGGATCCTCGGCCGGGTGGGCGACCGGCCGCTCCGCGTCCTCACGCACTGCAACGCCGGGGCGCTCGCGACGGCCGGGTGGGGCACGGCGCTCGGCGTCGTCCGGGAGCTGCACAAGCGGGGCCGCGTCGAGATCGTCTACGCGGACGAGACGCGCCCGCTGCTGCAGGGCGCGCGGCTCACCGCGTGGGAGCTCGACGAGGCCGGGATCCCGTGCGTCGTCCAGGTGGACGCCGCGGCGCCGAGCACGATCCTGCGCGGCCTCGCGGACGTGGCGGTCATCGGCGCGGACCGGGTCGCCGCCAACGGCGACACCGCCAACAAGATCGGCTCGGTCGGGGTCGCGCTGGCGTGCGCGGCGGCCGGGATACCGCTGGTCGTGGCGGCGCCGTGGAGCACCGTCGACCTGGCCGTCCCGGACGGGGACGCGATCCCGATCGAGGAGCGTCCCGCCGACGAGGTCCTGACCTGGGGCGGCGCGAGGACCGCCCCAGGCAGGACGGGCGCGTTCAATCCCGCGTTCGACGTCACGCCCGCCCGTCTCGTGACCGCGCTGGTCACCGAGACGGGCGTGCTGGAGGTCTCAGCGGGCGCGACCCCGGTGTCGGCGGGCGCGACCCCGTCAGCCGTCTCCGCGCGGCGCTAGGGTGCGGGTCGCGGCGCGCAGGCTGCGGTACAGCCGGGCCTCGTACTCCTTCGCGGACCTGACGTCCTTGTCGACGAACAGCGCGTCGTACAGCGCGGGCAGCCGCTGCGTGGCGTAGCCGGTGTCGATGCCGGGCGCGTAGATCTGGTGCTTGTACCACGGACGGCCGGGCAGGCCCGCGTCCGTCAGCAGGTCCCGCTCGGTCTGCATGATCTTGGCGTTCAGCCTGCGGAACGCGTCCGTGTCGCCCTTGCGGAGCGCCTCGTCCGCGCGCGCCTGCAACGCCTGCGCGGCCGCCTGCCACGCCTCGGCCTGCTTCACGCTGCGGGACACGTCCACGACCACCGACCCCAGCCGCTTGCGCTGCTCCTCGGTGAAGTCGGCCAGGTACTTCGCCGTCTCCGCCGCGTAGGGGCGGTACCCGAGCGCGACCACGTCGGCGTTGGCGAGCCGCAGCGCCGCGATGCCGACCAGCCGTGACATCGCCGTGTGGTATCCCCAGGTCGGGTCACCGAAGTGCGACATCCAGTAGTAGTCGTCGCACGCGCAGTGGTACTGCCCGGCGCTGCCGGGAGTGGACGAGCCCAGGTCCATGGCGGGCACGCCGTACCGCTGGAAGAACGCCTGGAAGTCGGAGCCGCCGCCGATGCGGCCGATCGGCGTCTTCCCGTCGTTCTGCTTCTTCCACGCCTCGTACAGGGTGCCGTCCGTGCCGGGCCACTGCACTTCCTTGGTCGCGTCGATGACGGACTGGTCCAGGGCCGGGGTCGTGGACGGGCCGAACCGCGAGCCTCCCGCGCCGTCCATGTTCACGTAGGCGACCGCGTTGCGGAGCTGCCCGGCCCGCTGCTCGGCGTACTCGGTGGAGCCGAACAGGCCGTACTCCTCACCGTCCCAGGTGGCCAGGACGATGGTGCGCTTGGGCCGCCACCCCTTCTTGAGGAGTGCGCCCAGCCCGCGTCCTATCTGGAGCACGTTCTCGGTACCGGAGAGGTTGTCGCTGCTTCCATACGTCCAGGAGTCGTGGTGCGCGCCCACGATGACTTCCTGCTCGGGGCGCTCGCTGCCGGGGATACGGACGACCACGTCCCACAGCGGACGCACCTCGAAGGTGTTCTCCAGATCCAGATGGACCTCCGTCCCGCCCGGCCCGAACCGGTACGGGAACGGCAGGCCGCCCTGCCACTCCTTCGGGACCTCCGCGCCCTTCAGCGCGCGCAGCAGCGGCTCGGCCGCGCCGTAGGAGATCGGCGTCGTCGGGACGAGGCCCTTCAGCATCGGCGCCTGCGACGGCGGGATCCGCCGCGCGCCCCTCACCGCGGGCCAGCCGGGCGTCTGCGGGTCCCCGGCGGCGAGCTGGATCTGCGCGATGCTGCCGCGCTGGATGCCGTCCGGCGCGCGCCACGGCCCCTTCGGGTACACCTCGCCCCTGGTGAAGCCGTCGTCGGCGGGGTCGGAGTAGATGAGGACGCCCTTCGCGCCCCGCTTCGCCGCCTCGCGCGGCTTGACCCCGCGGAACACCGCCCCGTACCGGGCGAGGACGATCTTCCCCTCGACGGAGACGCCCTGCTTCTCCAGCAGCGCGAAGTCCTCCGGGCGGCCGTAGTTGGCGTAGACGACCTCGCCCCGGACGTCACCGGACGGCGACAGCCCGTTGTGCCCGGGGATGACGTCGTCGAAATGCTTCTGCCAGGGATGCCGCTTCTCCTTGACCGGCAGCGTCCGCCGGTCCGGCGCGGTCATCTCCACCGACACGCGCTTCGGCATCGACAGGTAGGCGTAGTAGGTCTTGATCTCGGGCTTGAGCCCGTACGACCTGAAGTGCTCGACGATGCGCTGGACGCGCCGCCAGTCGCCGCTCGTCGTGGTGAGCCCCGGCTCGCGCGACAGCTCGGCGTCCAGCGCGCGGGCCACCTCCGGGGACGGGACGGAGCTGAACGCCTTCTCGTACTGCCGCTGCCATCCGGCGTTGGCCTCGGTGAACCCGGGGATCGGGCCGTTCTCGTCGGGCGGAGCCGGCGCGGCGGTCGCGGGCAGCGCGGAGAGGGTGAGGGACAGGGAAACGGCGGAGGCGGTCAGGGCCGCCAGTGCCTGGGTTCGGGAGCGGAACACCAGGGATACCTCCGAGTGCGCTCGGTACGGGTGCGCCCGGAACGTACGTCGGGCCCGGCCCAAGATCTAGATCGCCTGCCGGATCCGGCCATCGTGTCGGCGGGATCGGTCATCATGGTGACCGTGCCGACCTCCCCGACGCCCGACGCCGCGCCGCGTCCGGCGGAGCTTGACGCGGTCTTGGAAAGGATCACGTACACCAACGAGGACACCGGCTACACCGTCGCCCGCGTCGCGACCGCCAAGAGCGGCAGCGACCTGCTGACGGTCGTCGGGGCGCTGCTCGGCGCGCAGGTGGGGGAGAGCCTGCGCCTCGTCGGGCGGTGGCGCTCGCATCCCAAGTACGGCAAGCAGTTCGAGGTCGACTCGTACACGACCGTCCTGCCGGCGACGATCCAGGGCATCCGCCGCTACCTCGGCTCCGGCATGATCAAGGGGATCGGGCCGGTGATGGCCGACCGGATGGTCGGCCACTTCGGCACCGACATCCTCCGGATCATCGAGGAGGAGCCGGAGCGGCTCGTCGAGGTGCAGGGCCTCGGCCCCAAAAGAACGAAGCGCATCGGCGAGGCGTGGGAGGAGCAGAAGGCCATCAAGGAGGTGATGGTCTTCCTGCAGGGCGTCGGGGTGTCGACGTCCCTGGCCGTCCGCATCTACAAGCAGTACGGCGACGCGTCGATCGAGACCGTCCGGAAGCAGCCGTACCAGCTCGCGTCCGACGTGTGGGGCATCGGGTTCAAGACGGCCGACACGATCGCGCAGGCCGTCGGCATCCCGCACGACAGCCCCGAGCGGATCAAGGCGGGCCTCCAGTACACGCTGTCGGAGGCGGCGGACGACGGCCACTGCTTCCTGCCGGAGCCGAACCTCGTCACGGCCGCGGAGAAGATCCTCGGCGTCGGGCGGGAGCTGATCGTCCCGGCGCTGGACGAGCTGGCCCGCGACGAGGGCGTCGTCCGGGAGCCGATCCCCGGCGAGGGCGAGGACGCCGCGACGATCCCCGCCGTGTACCTGGTGCCGTTCCACCGCGCCGAACGTTCCCTGGCGCGCGGGCTGCTGGAGTTGCTGGACGCCCCGACCGACCGCCTCAAAGCGTTCGCCGACGTCGACTGGGGCAAGGCGCTGCCCTGGCTCAGGCAGCGCACCGGCCAGGAGCTCGCCCCCGAGCAGGAGGAGGCGGTCAAGCTCGCGCTGACGTCCAAGGTGTCGGTGCTGACCGGCGGGCCCGGCTGCGGCAAGAGCTTCACCGTCCGCTCGGTGGTCGAGCTGGCCGCCGCGAAGAAGGCGAAGATCGTCCTGGTGGCGCCGACCGGGCGGGCCGCCAAGCGCCTCGCCGAACTGACCGGGCACGAGGCCGCGACCGTCCACCGGCTCCTGCAGCTCCAGCCCGGCGGCGACGCGAAGTTCGACCAGGACACCCCGCTTGACGCCGACCTGGTCGTCATCGACGAGTCGTCCATGGTCGACCTGATCCTGGCCAACAAGCTGGTCAAGGCGATCCCGCGCGGCGCGCACCTGCTGCTCGTCGGGGACGTCGACCAGCTCCCGTCCGTCGGGGCGGGCGAGGTGCTCGCCGACCTGCTCGGCGCCGAGGTGATCCCGCGCGTCCGGCTCACGAAGATCTTCCGGCAGGCGCAGCGGTCCGGCATCGTCGTCAACGCGCACCGCGTCAACTCCGGCGACCATCCGCAGACGCACGGCTACCCCGACTTCTTCCTGTTCCCGTGCGAGGAGCAGGACGAGGCGGCCGAGCTGACCGTCGACGTCGTCGCCAACCGCGTCCCGCGCAAGTTCGGCCTCGACCCGCGCCGCGACGTCCAGGTCCTCGCGCCGATGCACCGGGGCGCCGCCGGGGCCGGGGAGCTGAACGCGCGGCTGCAGGAGGCCCTCACCCCGCACGACGACGCGCGCCCCGAACGCCGCTACGGCGGACGCGTCTTCCGCGTCGGCGACAAGGTCACCCAGCTCCGCAACAACTACGACAAGGGCGAGGCGGGCGTCTTCAACGGCACCGTCGGCGTCGTCACGTCCGTGTCGCTCGAAGAGCAGTCGCTGACCGTCGTCACCGACGAGGACGAGAGCGTCGACTACGCGTTCGACGAGCTGGACGAGCTCGCCCACGCCTACGCCATCACGATCCACCGCTCGCAGGGCAGCGAGTACCCGGCCGTCGTCATCCCGCTCACCACCGGCGCGTGGATGATGCTGCGCCGCAACCTCCTCTACACGGGGATCACCCGGGCGAAGAAGCTCGTCGTCCTCGTCGGGTCGCGCCGGGCGCTCGCCGCCGCCGTCCGCACCGCCGGCGCGGGGCGCCGCCACACCGCCCTCGCCCACCGCCTGTCCCCGCGGTAGCGCCTTTTCAGCGGGATAGTGAAATTTCAGTTCCGGGACGGCCCTGAGAAGTATTGACAGGTGTTTCGGAAGCGTTTTCAAAATGGCAGACATGATCACACACGCTCCCGCCCCCCACGGCACCGCGCCGCTCCCGCACATCCTCGCCCTCGCCCTGACGGTCGTCCTCGCCGCCGGATTCGCGGTCGCCGCGACGGCCGCCCCCGCCCGCGCCGCCGCCGGCGACCCGAAATGCGGAGCGGGTTACGTGGGCCTGACCTTCGACGACGGCCCCACTCCTGAGTACACCTCCCGGCTCCTTTCCGCGCTGCGGGAGAACGGCGTCCGGGCCACTTTGTTCAACATCGGCGAGAAGGCGGAGAAGAACCGGGAGCTGGTCGTCGCAGAGAAGGAGGCCGGCATGTGGATCGCCAACCACAGCTGGTCCCATCCGCAGCTGACGAAGCTGCCAGAGGAGGAGATCCACTCGGAGCTCGAACGGACGAAGGACCTGCTGGAGGAGCTCACCGGGACGGCGCCCACGCTGTTCCGGCCCCCGTACGGGAACACGGACGCCACGGTCAAGGCGGTCGCGGAGGGGCTCGGCATGACCGAGATCATCTGGGACGTCGACACCCGGGACTGGAGCGGCAAGTCCGCCGAGGAGATCGTGGAGGAGGCCGTCACCGTGCAGAGCGGCGAGGTCATCCTCATGCACGACGGCTACGCCGCGACCATCGAGGCCATCCCGGCGATCGTGGAGAACCTGCGGAGCCGCGAGCTGTGCGCCGGAATGATCTCGCCGGCCACCGGCAAGGCCGTGGAGCCGGACGACGATGATCCGGCGGACTCGTGACGGTCAGTCCCTGACGGACAGGGCCGTGAGGCGGAGGCCGGTGAAGGCGCCGGCGGTGACGCCGCGGACGCGTTCCGACCACACCAGGTGGTCGTGGCGGGACCACAGCGGCATCGCCGGCATGTCCCGCAGCAGGGCGCTCTCGGCGAGACGTGCCGGGATCACGCCCGCGTCCGCGGTGGCCGCGCGCTCCGCCTCGGCGACGAGGCGGGCGGTGTAGCCGTCGTCGAAGCCGGTTCCGGCGTCCAGCAGCGGCGCGAGCGCGGCGACGGGCGCGGGGTAGGCGGCGGTGGTGCGGACGACGAACGGACCGTCCACCGTGCGGTCGTCCAGGGCCTTGGCCAGGCCCGTGACGGGGTGCGGGCGCGCGTCGACCTTGAGCTCCTTGCGGAGCTGGTCGGCGACCGTCCGTACCCAGGCGTCGTCGCCCCGGCCCGCCTCGTACCAGAGGTTCACCGGCCCGGTGAGGCCGCCCGCGTCGGCCAGCGCGGAGACGGCGGCCCTCGCGTCGTGGAGGCACAGGCGGCACTGCCCCTCGCGGTGGCCCGGGAGGATGCCGGGCGCGACGAGCGCGTCGGCGGGCGAGTACTGGTGGCCGAGCGGCCCCTCGGTCACGGCGGAACGGTCGACCGCCATGGACAGCGCCTGCCGGACGGTCGGGGACGCGAGCCGCTCCTCCCATCCGGGGAACGCCAGGTAGGTCACGTCGCGTCCGGGCACGGCGCGGTGGCGGTCGCCGAAGTCGGCGTCCATCGACTCGTGCCGGTCGGCCGGGACCAGCGTGGCGACGTCGAGGTCGCCGGACTCGGCGGCGGCGTACTGCGTGCGCGCGTCCGGCATCCGCTTGACGACGATGGAACGCCCGCCCTTCACGGGGGCCAGGACGATCTCCCGCGCGCTCCGCGACTTCAGGCGCAACGGGCCGTTGCCCACGGGGGCACGGCCGTAGGACGTCCAGTCCCGCGACGTCAGGACGCTCTCGGGTATCGGGAAGAACGCGGGGTCGCCGAGCAGCGCCGGGAACCCGGTCAGCGGACGGTCGAGCGTCACCTCGAACGTCCGGTCGTCCTTGACCTCGATGCCGGGGACCTCGGTCGCGCCCTGCTTGGCGCCCTTGACGCGGGCGACGTCGGTGAACAGCCGCGACCCGGCCCAGCCTTCGCGCAGGACGGCCGTCCAGGCGCCGGTGAAGGAGCGGGACGTGACGGGCGTCCCGTCCTGGAACGTCGCGCCGGGGCGCAGCCGGACCGTCCAGACCCTCCGGTCCGGGCTGGTGATCGACTCGGCGGCGGCGTTCGCGGGCGCGCCCGTTCCCGGGTCGTAGGCGACGAGGCCCGTCCACACCGCGTTCGCGATCATGCGGCCGGTGCCGTCGCGGACGTCGCCGGGCAGCAGCGTCGCCGGGGCTGCGGCGCCGACGGAGATCCGCGGGTCGTCCGGCCCGCTCGCCGCCCGGAGCGCCGCGATCGGGGCCAGCAGGACCACCACGGCGCCGGTGACCAGGGCCGCGGTACGGGTGGAGCTTCTCAACGACTTCTCCCGGGAGCCAGGCGGGGACGAGCGCGAGGGTACGGCAGGACGACAGGTCCGACCAGTCCTTACGCTGCTGAGTCCATTTCGTGATGCGCGTGCCTGTTGATCAACGTTCCAGCCTCGTTCACACTGGCGGCTGCGATGATCTCTCCCTTGGAGGTGCGATGGCTCCCCGCACATCCGTTTCCGTCAGGCGCCTGATCCAGGCCGGCGGCGCGGTCGCGACGGCCGCGGCGCTGCTGGCCGGGACCGCCTGGGCGTGCCCGCCCGAGCCGCCCGGCGCCCAGGGCACGCGGGCCGCGTCCGAGGGCGAGGGCACCGGCG
The DNA here is from genome assembly GCF_005889715.1 of Actinomadura soli. Classification (GTDB taxonomy): domain Bacteria; phylum Actinomycetota; class Actinomycetes; order Streptosporangiales; family Streptosporangiaceae; genus Spirillospora; species Spirillospora soli. Next base: position 15,457 of record NZ_VCKW01000087.1, on the reverse strand, counting down.
GCGGCCGGCACTCCGGGCACTACCACCGGGCGCCCGCCGCGGCCACGGAGTCCGAGGCGATCAAGGGCGTGCGGCGTGTCGGGGGGGTGAGCGACGCCAAGGGCGCGATCTCGCTGATGTTCATCGACTACGGCCACGGCCGGCACAAGCGGACGATCATGTACGCGACCGGCGAGTTCGGGCTGAAGGCGTACGACGTGTCCGCCGACCCCCGCGCCCCGAAGCTGGTCGGGCAGCTGAACATGCCCGGCATGTGGGAGACCGAGGACACCGACTTCGACCCCGAGCGCAAGATCATCTACTTGTCCCGGGATCCGCGCGCGTTCGGCGGGGACACCAAGACCGGCGAGTCCGGCATCTACGTCGTGGACGCGTCCAAGCCGGAGAGCCTGCGGCACATCACGTACGTGAAGGTCCCGGCCGGGCACACCACCACCTGCGTCAACGACTGCAGATACCTGTGGACGGGCGGGCCCGCGAAAGCCGACTGGATGCCCGCGGACTGGGGCGGACGCCCCGTCTGGGTCACCGACGTCCGCGACCCGGCCAAGCCGAAGGTGTACGAGAAGCCGATCGACACCGGCCGCAACGACGGCAAGACGGACTACACGCACGACATCCAGGTCGACTCCGACGGGGTCGCGTGGGCGTCCGGGCGCGGCGGCGTCCGCGGATACCACACGTCCGGCCGGCACTACGACCCGCTGGAGAAGAGGTGGCGCAGGGCGACCGCGTACGACCCCGTCCCCTTCGCGGGCGGCGGGCTGGACGAGGCCACCACCAACTCCGCGTTCATGCACAACAGCTACCGCGCGACCGGCCGGACCCGGAACCAGGCCGCCGACCCGCGCAGGTGGGGCAACGGCAAGCTGCTCTACGTCACCGAGGAGACGTTCAACGACGGCTGCGCCAACGACGGGCTGCTCGTCATCGCGTCGCTGGAGGGCTCCTACCGGGGCGAGGGCTGGCGCTCCACGCCGCAGGACCCGTTCCGCCTGCGCACCGTCGGCACGTGGGGCGTTGCGGGCAAGGAGGGCAGCGACCCGAAGAGCCTGGACTGCTCGGCTCACTACCTCGACGTCCGCGACGGCATCGTCGTCCAGTCGTTCTACGCGCAGGGCACCCGCTTCCTGGACGTCCGCGACCCGACGAACCCGAAACAGGTCGCCTACTACCGGCCGGCGGACGCCTCGTCCTGGCAGCCCTACTGGCACGGCAAGTACGTGTACGTCGCCGACAACACGCGCGGCGTAGACGTGCTGGAGCCGACCTTCCGCTGACCGTCCCAAGAACCGCGCCGCCCCCGTTTCTGCGGAGGCCCGTCCTGCGGAGACCCGCTTCTGCGGAGCCCGCCCCACCCCCAAGGACGGGCCTCCGCCCCGCACGGCCGAGGCGTCACCGGCCGCCGCGCCGCCAGTACTGCTCGCCCGATTCGCGGGCGCTCCGCTCGGCCGCGTCCGCGGCGGACCCGGCGGCCCGGCGGAGCTGGTGCCCCGCCCGCTGGACGGCCCGGACGGGACGCGCGGGCAGATGCCGGGACGCGCCGCGGTGCCGCCGCCAGTGCTCGCGGGCACGGGTCCGGTGCTCGACGCGCAGGTTCTCGATGAGCCGGTCGACGTCCATGGACACCTCCCCGTACAGCGGCCACGGGTCCCCGGCCACGGCCCGCTCGTGCAGCCTGCGGGCGAGCCGGGCGCGGCGCTCGCGGGCGACGTCCACGCGGACCTCGAGGTCGTGCTCGGCGAGGAACGGACGCGCGTCGCGGGCCAGGTCGGAGCGGGCCAGCCGGCCGTAGGCGGCGACGCCGGCGGCGATCCCGGCGAGGGCGTCGCCGAGCTCGCGGCGCAGCGACCCGTCGGTCATCAGCCGGCCCCGGTCCCCGAGCCGCTCGTCGTCGGCGAGCGCCCGGGTCAGGCCGCGCAGCGACAGCGTGAAGTGCTCCATCGTCTCCATGGCGTTGCGCAGCGCGACGCCCGCGTCGATGAGGCGCCGCGCCCGGGTGCGGGGGTTGAGCCGGACGCTCTCCTCGGCCGCGCCGAGCTCCTGGTCGGCGCGGCCGATCTCGCGGGCGAGCCGCTCGGCGCCGTCCTGCCAGCGGGCCGCCTCATGCCCGGTGCGCTCGCCCCGCAGACCGTCGGCGATCTCCTCGATCAGCGCGCGCAGCTTCTCGGTGATGTCCTCGACGGCCTCCTCCGCCGGACGGATCCGCACCGACGGCGCGAGCAGCGTGGCGGCCAGCCCGGTGGCGGCGCCGATCAGCGTCTCCAGGACCCGTTCGGCGGCGCCGCTCCCGCTGGCCGCGCCCAGCGCGAAGATCAGCATCGCGGAGATCGGCGCCTCCAGCACGTGCTCGCGGAGCCGCAGGACGTGCCCGATCACGAGCGCGGCGAGGATCGTCAGGCCGAGCGTCCACCAGGAGAACCCGATGGTGCTCGCGGCCATCACCGCCACCAGCACCCCGGAGGTGACGGCCGCGACCCGCAGGATGCCCGCCCTGATCGTCTGGTAGACGGAGAACTGGACGACGAGCAGCGCGGTCAGCGGCGACAGCAGCGGCTTCGGCCCGCCCTCCGGCAGCACCGTCAGGGCCAGCACGTACGCCGCCACGGCGGTGATCGTCAGCCGGGCGATGCGGTAGCCGTCCGACCGGACCTCCCGGCGGATGAACTCGGACATGCCGGGTGTCCTTCCCGCATGTCGGCAATGTTGCGGTAAAGCCGCTGAAAGCGAGAAAGGTCACCCGGGGACGATCAGCTGCGGCGGCGGGCGCGGAAGGCGGCGACGTTCGTCCGGTTGGCGCAGGACTCGGAGCAGAAGCGGCGCCGTCCCGCCCGGGACGTGTCGGCGTACACCCGGTCGCAGCCGTCCGCCGCGCAGACGCCCGTCCGGGTGAGCCCATGCTCGACGATCAGCTCGGCGAGGTTCATCAGCGTCGTCGCGCGGAACCGGTCCGGGAGCCGGGACGACGGCGGCGCGTAGTGCATGTGCAGGCCGTGCGGCTCGTGGTCGGCGAGGTGCGGATGCATCGGGACCTGCAGCATCAGCCCGTTCAGCAGGGCCATCGCGTCCTCGACGCGGGCGGCCTCGAAGAACGGCCGCAGCGTCCGGCCCCAGGCGCGGAAGTCGCCGGCGTCGTCGTCCCTGAACTGCTGCCAGAAGAACTCGTTGTCGCGCAGGATCCGGCGCAGCGCGTCCGCGGAGTCGTCACCGCCGGTGCTGGTGACGGCGTTGACCAGCGCGGCCGAGGCGGCCACCCCGTGGCTCTTGTATCCAGTGATCCGCATTGCCGTCGCCTCCGGTGGCATGCCATGCTGTAAACGACATACTAATTACAACCCTTACCCGCTTCCATGGGGATGTGTGCGCGGTGGAGGAATGCCCACGCTGTGGCTGGCCCGAGTCCGAGGCGTACGAGGTGCTCTCGCGCCATCTGACGTCGGAGGGCGTGGTGACCTACACCCGCTGCGCCTGCGGCGAGGTCCAGGTCCGCGTGCGGCGGTTCGAGCCCGGCCCGGCGGCGGGGGGCACGGCCGTGGCGGGGGGAGCCGCCGACGTGTCTGCATCGGACGCGTCCTAGTGGCGCCAGCGGGTGGCGGCGGCGATCTCCTCCGGCGACGCGCCGTCCAGCAGCGCGATCTCGCCGCGCCGGACGGCCGACACGGTGTCGGTGACGGCCTCGCCGAGCGCGTCCCGCAGGACGGCGTCGGCCTCGAACGCCGCGACCGACTCCGCCAGCGACGCGGGAAGCGGCTCGATGCCGCGGGCGGCGCGCTCCTGCTCCGTGAGCGCCGCCGGGTCGACCTCGACCGGCTCCGGGAGCCGGAGCTCGGCGCCGAGCCCGTCCCGCCCGGCGGCGAGCAGCGCGGCCAGCAGCAGGTACGGGTTGGCGGCGCCGTCCAGGCACTTGACCTCCAGGTTCGCCGCGCGATACTGCTCGCCCTCCGCGCCGGTGACGAACCGCAGCGCCGCCTCCCGGTTCTCCGGCCCCCAGCACGCGAACGCGCCCGCCCAGTGCGACGGGACGAGCCGCAGGTAACTGGCCACCGACGGCGCCCCGACCGCCAGCAGCGCCGCCAGCCGGCGCAGGATCCCGGCGGCGAACGCCTCCCCGGCGGCCGTCATCCCGCACGGACCGTCGCCGCCCGCCATCGCGTTCACCGGGCCCGTTTCCTGTGGAGGACGACCCTCCACACCCCCCTGCGAGTTCTGACCCGCGTTCTCCTGCCACAGGCTGAGGTGGACGTGCGCGCCGTTGCCGACCGAATCCGCCTCGACCTTCGGGGAGAACGAGGCGGCCAGGCCGTGCGCCGTCGACACCGCCCGGATCGTCTCCCGCACCAGGACGGCGGTGTCGGCCGCGCCGACCGGGTCCTCGGCCGCGACCGACACCTCGTACTGCCCGGCCGCGTACTCGGGGTGCAGCTGCGCGACGGCGACCCCGGTCTCCTTCAGCGCCGACAGGACGTCCCGCAGGTATCCGGCCAGCTCGGTGACCCGCGTCATCCCGTACGCCGGGCCCCGGGACGCGGCCACGAAGTCGTCCCCCTCGCCCTTCGACACGGCCCACTCGATCTCGAAGGCGGCCCTCACCGACCAGCCGCCCTCCGCGAGCCGCTCGGTCTCGCGGCGCAGCAGCGCCCGCGTGTCCAGCGGGTGGACGCCGCCGTCCTGCGCGTACCGGAGCGCGGGCGCGTGCGCCCAGCCGGGCAGCGCCGCCAGGATGCGGAGGCGGTCCAGGTCCGGGTGGAGCCGCAGGTCCCCGGCCGGGCCGCCGATGTGCTTCCCGGACGTGATCGAGTCGTCCAGCAGGAACACGTCGAACACCGGCGACATCCCGACGCCCCACGCCGCCGCGTGCTCGAGCCGCTCCACCGGGACGGTCTTGGTCCGCGTGATCCCGCTGACGTCCACCCAGGTGAGCGCGACGGCCACGACGTCCTGCCCGGCCAGCCGCCGCGCGGTCTCGCCGGCCCGCTTGCCGAGCCGCGCGCGGGTGGGCCCGTCGATGCTGTGCCCGGCGAAGACGGTCTCAGGGATCTGTTCCACGGTGCTGGCTCCCGATCGGAGTGGCGTCGGCGTGACGCGGCGACGATTGACGTCCCGCAAGGGCATCGTAGAGAGATCATCCGCTTTCAGGGAGGAGACGGGCCCCGTGCTTGAGCACCTGGAGTCGCTGCGGCTGATCGACCACCACTGCCACGGCGTCCTCGGCCGGGATCTGGACCACGCGGAGTTCGGGGAACTACTGACAGAGGCGGAGTCCGCGGGCCCGCCGGGCGTCAGCATGTTCGACACGCAGGTCGGGTTCGCGCTGCGGCGCTGGTGCCCGCCCGTCCTGGGCCTGGACGCGCACGCGGAGCCGGACGCCTACCTCGCCCGCCGCGCCGAGCTGGGCGCGGCCGAGGTCAACCGCCGCTTCCTGGACGCCGCCGGGCTGCGGGCCCTGTGCGTGGACACCGGGTACACGCCGCAGTCGATCCTCGGCCCGCCTGACCTCGGACGGCTCGCGGGCGCGGAGGCGCACGAGATCGTCCGGCTGGAGAGCGTCGCCGAGCGGGTCGCGGCGGACGGCGTCGACGCGGCGCGCTTCGCGGACGAGGTCCGCACCCGCGTCCAGGAGCACGACGCGGTCGGGGCGAAGTCGATCGCCGCGTACCGGGCCGGGCTGGAGCTGCCGGGCGAGCGCCCGTCCCCGGCGGAGGTCACGGCGGCGGCCGGACGGCTCATGCGGGCCGCCGAACCGGAGCGGGCGGGCGAACCGATGCGGGCGGGCGCGCCGCGCGTGTGCGACGAGGTCCTGCACCGGTTCCTCGTCTGGTGCGCGGTCGACGCCGGGCTGCCGGTGCAGTTCCACGTCGGGTACGGCGACGCGGACGCCGACCTGCGCCGCGGCGACCCGCTGCTGCTCATCGAGCTGCTGCGCGCCATGGATCCCGTCCCCGCGATGCTGCTGCACAACTACCCGTTCCACCGGCACGCGGGCTACCTCGCCCAGGTGCTCCCGAACGTGTACGTCGACGCGGGCCTCGCGACCCACAACCTCGGGCACCGCGCGCCGGTCCTGATCGCCGAGCTGCTGGAGCTCGCGCCGTTCGGGAAGGTGCTTTACTCGTCGGACGCGTTCGGGCTGGCCGAGCTGTACCACCTGGGGGCGCTGCTGTTCCGGCGCGGCCTCGCGGGATTTCTCGCCGGGGGCGTGGACGACGGCGCCTGGACGGCCGCGGACGCCGAACGCGTCGCCGGTCTGATCGCGTCCGGCAACGCCCGCCGCGTGTACGGGATCTGACGGTCCGGGCGACGAGGGTCCGAGCGATTCGAGGGGGATGCGCCATGGCCGCACGGGAACGGCTGCTCGTCATCGGAGGCGACGCCGCGGGGATGAGCGCCGCGTCGCAGGCCCGCAGGCGCCGGAACGCGGACGACCTCGGCATCCTCGTCGTCGAACGCGGGCACCACGCGTCCTATTCGGCGTGCGGCATCCCCTACTACGTGGGCGGCGTGGTCGAGGAGCTCGACAAGCTCATCGCCCGCACGCCCGCCGAGTTCCGCGAGCGCGACATCGACCTGCGGCTGCGCACCGAGGCCGTCGAGATCGACGTGGACGGCGGCCGGGTGCGGGTCCGCGACCACGAGGGCGGCGGGGAGCGCTGGGAGTCCTACGACCAGCTGATGGTCGCGACCGGCGCCGTCCCCATGCGGCCGCGGCTTCCCGGGGCGGACGCGCGCGGCGTCCACGGCGTGCAGATCCTCGACGACGGGATCGGGATCCGCGGCGTCCTCGAAAAGGAGAAACCGCGGCGTGCGGTCGTGGTGGGCGGCGGCTACATCGGCCTGGAGATGGCCGAGGCGATGGTGATGCGCGGCCTGGAGGTGTCCATCGTGGACGCCGCCGACCAGCCGATGCGGACTCTCGACCCCGACATGGGCGCCGTCATCGCCGACGCGATCCGCGGCATCGGCGTGGACCTGCACCTCGGGGAGCGGGTCGAGGGCTTCGAGACGTCCCCGGACGGGCACGTCACCGCCGTCCGCACCGCGGGCCGGACCCTGCCCGCGGACCTCGTCGTCCTCGGGCTCGGCGTGCGGCCGGGCGCCGACCTCGCCCGCGCCGCCGAAATCGAGACCGGCCCGACCGGCGGCATCGTCACCGACCGGCGGATGCGCACCCGCACCGACCGGGTCTGGGCCGCGGGCGACTGCGTCGAGACCCGCCACCTCGTCTCGGGCGGCCCCGTCGCGATCGCGCTCGGCACGCACGCCAACAAGCAGGGCCGCGTCGCCGGGATCAACCTGGGCGGCGGCTACGCGACGTTCCCCGGCGTCGTCGGCACCGCCGTGTCCAAGATCTGCCGGATCGAGGTCGCGCGGACCGGGCTGAACGAGCGCGAGGCGGCCGCCGCCGGGTTCGAGACGCTGAGCGCGGCCGTCGAGTCCACCACCCGCGCCGGCTACTACCCGGGCGCCACCATGATGAAGACCAAGCTGATCGCCGAGCGCCGCTCGGGACGGCTGCTCGGCGCGCAGATCGTCGGTGAGGAGAACGCCGCCAAACGCGTGGACGGCCTCGCCATCGCGCTGTGGAACCGCATGACCGTCGAACAGATGACGGGCCTCGACCTCGGCTACGCGCCGCCGTTCTCGCCCGCCTGGGACCCCGTCCTGATCGCCGCCCGCAAGGCCGCCGAGGCCGTCGAGCGCGACATGTCCGGCTAGGCGGTCCAGGCGGTGTAGGCGGCCTGTCCGGCCGGGCGGCCTAGGCGAAACGGCTGCTCGGGACCGGGCCGGGGGAGCGGACCGCGTCCCGCGGGCCGGTGAGCCACTGCCCGGCGACCGCCCGCGCGAACCCGGCGAGGGCCTCGTCGGGGTCGGGCGGCGTGGCGCCGTCGCCCTCGTCCTTCTCCGGGACGGCCTGGACGATCTCGGCCGCCAGCTCCTCCACCGGCCGCACGTCCGGCGGGACGGTCTCGGTCTCGCCGTCCGGCGTCACCCGCAGCTGCTCGCCCCAGGGCGCGACGACGACCTGGTGCAGGAGCCCGGTCACGTCGGCGCTGACCGCCGGAGGGGCCGTCCAGCAGGTGGCGCGCTCGAACAGCACCTGTCCCTCGGCGCGCTCCCACAGCCCGTCCGCCTCGGTCTCGTTCAGGTCGTACGCGACCACGAGGACATCGGGGCGTCCGGGGGCGTACGGCTCTGCCGGGAGCCCGAACACCTCCGCCGCCGCCAGCCCCAGGATCTGGCTCGACCGGTCGGGCAGGACGCCGACCGACGCCGGGCGCCGTCCGGCCGCGTCCAGGATCAGCCGCAGCCGGTCCAGGACCTGGCGGCACATCGCGAAACCGTCGGAGGTGTACGCGAACCGTCCGGTCATGCCCCGGTCGAACCCGTACGGCGAGATCGTGGCCAGGACGCCGCCGCCGAGCGTGAAGTGCCAGCCCCGCAGGTCCTTGGCGTCCAGCGGGCTGACGGCCCGGACCGTCCGCGCCCTGGCGAGCATCCGCGCCAGCCGGTCATGGGCGGGCGCCCAGTCGGCGTCGTCCGGGACGGGCAGCGCCGTCGCCTCCCGGTCCGCCCGGACGACGTCCCCGGCCAGCAGCGCGTTGTAGGCGAGCAGGTACCGGGCGGGCCACGGGTCCAGCGCCACCACGCGCGGCTCCAGCGCGGCGACGGCCTCGGCGTGCCGGTTCTCCCGCTCCAGCGCCGAGACCAGCTCCATCAGCAGCGCGGGCTCGTCGGGCATCAGCTCCAGCGCCTGCCGCAGCGCCGGGATCGCCAGGAACGGCACGCCGCGCTCGATGCACGCGTACCCGAAGTCGTACAGCTCCTGCGGTCCGCGCGCGCGGACCATCGCCGCGGCCGCCTCCCGCATGTCGTCGAACCCGGACCGGGCCGCCGCGCCCTCCATGAGCCCCGCCACCTCGGCCAGCCCCATGTCCTCCGCGTTGAACCGCAGATGCCGGATGAGCCCGGCGATGTCGCCGCTGTCCAGAAGTGCCCGCGCTTCGCTCATGGGCGGCCACGCTACAACCGGCGGCCACCGAGATTCACGACATTTTCCCCAGGGCCTGGAGGACGTCCGCCACAAGATCCTCCGTGTCCTCGATCCCTGCGGAGAAGCGGACGAACCCGGGCTCCACCGCGTCGCCGCCCCACCGTCCGCGCCGCTCCGCCGAACTGTGCACGCCGCCGAAGCTGGTCGCCTGCATGACGAGCCGCAGCGAGCCGAGGAACCGTTCCGCCGACGCCTCGTCCCGCAGCGTGCCCGAGGAGCAGGTCCCCGTGGCCCGTCATCGCCTTGGTGTCGCTGGCGACGGAGAAGTCGGCGCCCCAGTCCAGGGGCCGCTGCCCGAGCGGCGTGGCCAGCGTGTTGTCCACCGCCACCAGCGCGCCCGCCGCGTGCGCCGCCTCGACGACCCGCGCGATGTCGCACACGTCCAGCCCCGGGTTGGACGGCGTCTCCAGCCAGACCAGCCGCGCCCCGTCCAGCAGCCGGATCTGCGCGTCCCCCGCCGTGGGCCCCATCCGGACGGCCGCCCCGTACGACTCCAGCCGCTCCTTCAGCATCCGGGTCGTCATGTAGCAGTCATCGGGCAGGACGACGACGTCACCGGCCCGCACCTGCGACAGCAGCACGCTCGCCACGGCCGCCATCCCGGACGAGAACGACACCGCCTCGGCGCCGCCCTCAAGCTCGCCGATGGCACGCTCCAGCAGCGTCCACGTCGGGTTGCCGTCCGTCCGTACGTGTAGGGCCCGGCCGGCTCCCCGGCCAGGTGGTAGTGCGCCGCGAACACCGGCCCGGGCAGCCCCGGCGCGAAGTTCTCCGGCGCGGGCCGTCCGGCCCCCACCGCCAGCGTCCCGTCCCTCACCCGCACCCCTCCTCACCGATGTGCCGGCGTCCTCCCCGTCGCGACGGCCGGACCCCGCTGAAGGCGTTCAGGCGCGGCAGGTCAGCGGACGGCCCCCGTTGAATTCGATCATGTCGCTGAGGGCGGAGACCAGGTCGATCTGCCCGCCTGGTTCGAGCCCGTCCAGCTCGGCGTAGGCGCGGTACAGGTTGCCGACGAGCCGCTCGGCGTCGGTCAGCTCCGCGAACGGCCCGAGATCGGCCTCCCGCGCGGCCTCCAGCGGCGTCAGCCCGGCCGCCTTCCCCGCCCTGGCCGTCGTCTGGACGAACCGGGCATACCCGACCACGTGGTCGATCAGCTCCGGCCCCGCCACCGGGCCGTGCCCCGGGACGATCACCTCCGCGCCCAGCGGCGCGACGACCTCCTCCAGCACCGTGATCGCGCCGGACACCGACCCCTGCATCAGGAACGGGGTGCCGCCGTTGAACAGCAGGTCGCCGCAGAACAGGACCCGCCGGTCCGGGATCCACACGATCGAGTCGTTGGTCGTGTGCGCGGGCGTCCCGACGTGCCGGACCTCGCACCGCAGGTCGTCCACCCACAGGGTCACGCCGTCGGTGTAGGTGAGGAACGGCGGCTCCAGCTCGACGTCGCCCCAGTCGACCTTCGTCCAGAACGGCTCGTCGAACGGCTTGCCCCACGCGATCGCGGCGGCCCGCGCCTGCTCGTGCCCGACGACGGTCGCGCCGGAGAACAGGTAGTTGCCGAACGTGTGGTCGCCGTGGTGGTGGGTGTTGACCAGCGTCCGCACGGGACGGTCGGTCACGGACCCGATCGCCTCCAGGTACGCGCGGGTCCTGCGCTCGGTCGAGCAGGAGTCCACGCTGGTCACGCCGCGCGACCCGACGAGGAAGCCGGTGTTGTTGATCCACCAGGTGCCGTCCGGCTGGACGTAGGCGAACACCCCGTCCGAGACCTCCTGCAGCCGCGGGCTTCCGGGGCCCTCGCGGCCGGGTGCGTCGCTCATGAGACCCGGAGTGTAGCCGCCGGTCAGTACTCGAACTCGGGCACGGTCGTCACGAGATGCGGCCGCGGGGAGCTCTCCCTGGCGGACGGCTCCTGCGAGTGGGCCGAGCGCAGCACCTCCCCGGCGCCGAGCACGGCCGCGTCGCCGGTGTCGTCCCCGATCCGCGCGGCGAGGCCCGTCCGGTCGCGGATCAGCCGCTCGAGCCCGGGCAGCCGCGCAGACCCGCCGGTGAGGGTGATGCCGACGCTCAGCAGGTCCCCGGAGATCTCCGGGGAGCAGCCCGCGAGCCCGGTGCCGATCGCCTCGACGATCTCCGCGACGGGACCGGCGATCGCCCGGCCGATGTCCACGGTCGTGAGGACGACCTCGCGCGGCATCCCCGTCGCGACGTCGCGCCCGTGCACCACCGTCTGCCGCACCGGCCGCCGCCCGAGCGGCGGCACCGCCCCGACCGCCAGCTTCGCGGCCTCCGCCGCCGACACCGACAGCGCCACGTTCTGCTCGCGCCGGACCAGCGCCGCGATGGCACGGTCCAACGCCGCCCCGCCGACGTGCGCGGTGTGGGACGTGACGAGCCCGCCGAACGCGATCACCCCCACGTCGGTGACGTCCGCGCCGATGTCGGCGATGACCGCGACCTCGGGCCGCGCCGACGACGTCATGCCCATGCCGATGGCGGCGGCGATCGGCGTCGGCACCAGCGTGAGGCGCCGCGCGCCCGCCTGGTACGCGGAGAACTGCAGCGCCCGGAAGTGGACGGAGCTCAACCCGCTCGGCACCGTCATCACCAGCCGCGGACGCGCCGTGTAGTGGCGCCGGTGATGCTTGCGGACGAGATGCCGCATCAGGTATTCGGCCTCGTCGGTCTCGGTCGGCGCGCCCCTCCGGATCGGCCGGACGAGGGTCACGTCAGGGTTGCGTCCCGCCATCTCCTGCGCCGGCCCGCCGAGCGCGAGGATGCGTCCGGTGCGCCGGCATCGGGCGAGCAGCGACGGTTCCCGGCAGACGACGCCGCGGTCTCGGACGTGCATCCGCACGGTGGCGCTGCCCAGGTCGATAGCGGTGTCCCGGCCCGCGAAATCCCACATCGCGTCCCTCCCAATCGCCCCGAAAGTCGCAAGAGCCCTGATGATGCCCGTGCGTCCGGTGGGGATGCCCACGGCCGGGTAAGCGAATGGCAACGTCCTGGTGATCACGCGCCCGGAATTTCCGGAACGCCGTCCAGCACGCGCCTCCGCCCGCCCCCAAGTCCCGGGCGGGCACCAAGAGATCATGTGGCGACGGTGTCGAACCGCCCGACCGCCGGGACCGTTCGCAGAGGGCCATGCACACGAATACGCCACCGCCATGGACGTGTGGGACGTCCATGGCGGCGGAACTTGCTCGGTGGTGGGCCGGGTGGCTAGTGGGGCACGTGGCCTGGCGCGGTCAGGGCGTCGACCGGGCCCACGTACTTCTCCCAGGAGTCCGAATCGTGCCGGGCGTGGCGCGGGCTCCGCGACGCGGGCTTCGCCTTGTACCTCGGCCGTGGCTCGGGTTTGGTCTCTTCTGGCAGTGCGTCGCCTCGTGAGGGCTGGGCCGCGGAATCGTCCGGCTTCGTCGTGCCGGGGCGGCCGGGCGGCGCGTCCGCCTCTGCCTGGTCGTCGGCGGGGGAGTGATCGGGGAAGGTATCGGGTGATTTAGGCAATGTGTCGGCTGGTGGCGGAATCTGGGGGGCCCGCTCCTTATCTGGCGGTTTATTGGCGGCGCGCTTGTCCGCGCTCATCCGGTCGATCTTCTCGACGAGCTCCTTCACCGAAGGCGACCACTCCTTGTACGCGGGAGCGCCCGGACGCACCGCGCCCGCGAACTGTTTCTTCCGCTGCGCGCTGAGCTTGTCGATTCTGACTCTCGCGCCGGTATTCGGCGCATGCAGGTACCGTCCGTTCCCGACGTAGAGTCCAACGTGGTTGCGGCCGCGGAAGAAGATGAGGTCCCCGGGCTTGAGGTTCTTCAGCGCCACCTTCCGCTTCACCTGCCGGTACTGCGCGTGGGTGACGCGGGGAAGCTTCACGCCCGCCTTCCGCCACGAGGCCATCGCGAGGCCCGAGCAGTCATAGCCGCCAGGCCCTTCCGCGCCCCACCGGTACGGCTTGCCGATCTGCTTGCGCGCGAACCTCAGGGCCCTGCTCGCGCCCTCGCGCTGCGACGCCTCACGCGTCCGGTACCGGTCGTACGCCTGGACCTTCTTCAGCGTGGCGGAGTCGAGGTGCAGGCTCTTCAGCACCGCGGGGTTGAGCGCGGCGAGCGCCTGCGAACCCGTCGGGACCGCCAGCGCGAGCCCGGTCACCGTCATGGTGACGGCGGTCCGGAGGATTCTCTGTTTTCGGATGCCCGCCCGGGCGCGGCCGATATGGCCGACGGCTGCACCGTTCCCGGTTTCGTTTTCGTGCGAGTGGCCTGCGGTGGACATTCGGGTGCTCTCCGTTCCCCCGTTCAGGGGTCGACGTCCGGTTTTCACCGGGACAGGTGATCTCCCTGCCGAGAGTTCGGGTACCCGTAGATCGCACCGGGATTTTCCCGCGCACCCCGATTTTGCATGATCATGACATGGAATTAGCGGCGGCCTTTGGTGTCTTTGATCATGCGGTCAGATGGGCGAGCGATTTAAGCGGGACGGGCAGCCAGGCCGGACGGTTCCGTGCCTCGTACCGCACCTCGTACACCGCCTTCTCGAATTCGAAGGCGCGAATGAGCACCGAATGCGCCGCCGGATCGGGGCCGCCCGCCGCCGCGTAGCCGCGGCAGAACGCCGCCCTGTTGCGCGCCGCCCACGCGTGCGCCCGCGTCTCCAGCCGGCCGGCGGGCTCGGGCGGCACCGTCCCGGGCTTGGCGATGAGGAACCGGGCCGCGTACTCGAAGGAGCGCAGCATCCCGGCGACGTCCCGCAGCGGATGCGCGAGCGCCCGCCGCTCGTTCTGCGTCCGCGCCGGCTCGCCCTCGAAGTCCAGCAGCGTCCACCCGCTCTCGGTGCGCAGGACCTGGCCGAGGTGGTAGTCGCCGTGGACGCGCTGGACGGCCAGCGGCTCCGCCCGCGCCGCGAGGTCGAGGAAGGCCCCGGTGAGCGACTTGGCGTGCGGCGCCAGGCGGGGCACGGCCCGGCACGTCTCGGTCAGCTCGGCGTTCATGCGCGCCGCCATTGCGCGGACCTCAGCCGCGGGCAGCAGCGTCACGCCGAACGTGTCCGCGAGCGCGCGGTGCACCGCGGCGGTCGCCGCGCCGAGCCGCTCCGCCTCGGCGGCGAAGTCGCCGCCGGCGGCGCTCGCGTCCAGCTCGGCCCACGCGCCCTCCCAGCCCGCGTCGCGCGGCGGCGGCGGGTGCGCGAACCAGTCCCGGACGCTCGCGATCGCGAGGCTCCAGCCGTCCGCGCCGGTGTGCAGGTAGTCGGACAGGAGGCCGAGCGTGACCGGCTCCCCCTGCGACGTGCCCGGTCCTGGGTCCAGCTCGATCCAGCCGAGGACGGCCGGGACGTGCGCGCAGCCGCCGCGGGTCAGCGCGAGGTTGACCTCCAGATCGAGGTTGACGCCGCGGCTGAGCCGCCGGAACAGCTTGCAGATGTAGGCGTCGCCGAACAGCAACGAGGTGTTGCTCTGCTCGGCGGTGATGGGCAGGCTCGTCAGGTCGGTCCGGATGCGGGCGCCGTCGGCGTGGCGGAACCGCAGCGGGCCGATGGACGCGCCGGCGGCGAGCTCGTCCAGCAGCGTGCGGGTCAGGTCGGGGTCGTGGGCGGCGTCGTACAGGCGCACCGCCCGGCTGTCCGGATCGCCCGGGGCGTCGTGGGTGGACGCGCCTATCTCGACGTGTCTGAGCCGGTCGGGCAGCTCGCGCCGGACGCCGAGGAGCAGCTGGTAGTGGTCTATGGCGCCGTTCTGGTGGACGTCGAGGACGAGGTGGTGCAGGGCGGGGTCGCCGGTGTGGAGTTCGGTGGCGGTGCCGATGGCCAGGTCGTCGATGGGGCCGTCCTTGCCGCCGAACCATCGCTGCCTGGGCAGCCATTCCGCGAGGGCCCGCGTGAGGGCCGGATGGGGTGGCAGCACGGTCAGCCGGTCCTTTCCGCGCACGCGCCCGGTTCCGTGCCGTCGGCGTCCGGCGGGTTCAGCTGGAACCAGAGGAAGCCGTGCCCGGGAAGTGTCATCAGGTACGGGAGTTCGCCGATGGCCGGGAATTGGACGCCGCCCATGCATTCGACGGGGGAGTAGCCCTCGAATCGGCGCATGTCGAGTTCGACCGGCTGCGGGAAACGCGAAAGGTTGCTGACGCACAGAACGGTGTCCATTTCGCCCCACGGGCTCTCGTCCTTGGTGATCTCGCGGGTGAAGGCGAGGACGGAGGGGTTGGAGGCGGACAGTTCGACGTAGGATCCGACGCCGAAGACGGGGTGGCGTTGGCGGATCTCGATCATTTTGCGGGTCCAGTGGAGGAGGGAGCCGGGGTTGTTGGCTTGGGCTTCGACGTTGACGGCTTGGTAGCCGTAGATGGGGTCCATGATGAGGGGGAGGTAGAGGCGGGCGGGGTCGCATTGGGAGAAGCCGGCGTTGCGGTCGGG
>NZ_VCKW01000086.1 GCF_005889715.1 Actinomadura soli | reverse complement strand
ATCACGCACCTGGCCGCCGAGTTCCGCCACCCCTCCCGCGACCTGCCCCGCGCCACCGCCGCCGCGGTCTGCGTGGTCGGCGTCCTGTACCTCCTGGTCGCCTTCGCGATCATCACCGTCCTCGGCCCCGCGGCCGCCACCGCGGACGCCCCGCTAGGCGAACTGATGGCCAAGGGCCTGGGCGGCGGCGCCCGCTGGCCCGCCGCCATAGCCGCCCTCCTATTGACCATGGGCACGATGAACGCCTACTACGCGGGCGCGGCCAAACTCGGCGCCGCCCTAGGCCGCGACGGCGCCCTGCCGTCCTGGCTGGCCCGCGGCAGCGTCGCAGGCCAAGTCCCCAGACGAAGCCTGGCCGTCACGTCCGCGATGTCATTCGCGGCGTTGGCAGTAGTCGCCGCCACCGGCCTGGGCCCCGAACCCCTAGTACTGCTGACAACAGGCTCTTTCGTCACCGTGTACGCAATAGGAGTGGCGTCCGCCATCCGCCTTCTCCCCCGCCGCACACTGGCCCGAGCCTCAGCATTCGCAGCACTCTTCGCAGTAGCGGTCCTACTCCTCATGACAGGCCGCTACCTGATCTGGCCCGCCGCAATGACGGCAGCAGCCCTGACCTACCTCCACCTAAAGAACCGCGCCAACCCACCGCCCACGCCCAAACCAGAGGCCGTCGAACTCACCCCGTCCTGAGTCGTCCGCTCTCCGCCAGCAGCGAGGCAGCACGCCGGACGGCGTCAGGGTCGGCCACGGCGAGCGACTCCATGAGGCCGTCCAGGTCGGGCGCTGAGATCAGAATGCGGCCGATGGCCCGCCAGACGCCCGAACCGTCCGGCATGATGGCCCACTCGGGGAACAGGTGGTGGAGCAGCAGCAGAGCGACGCGCTCGTCCATCGTCTCCTCACGGCGATCGGTCCCGAAGGAACCGGTCGATGATCTGCGCGGTGCGCTCGATGTCGCCTCCGCAGTGGCACAGGAA
This sequence comes from Actinomadura soli, assembly GCF_005889715.1. Taxonomy (GTDB): domain Bacteria; phylum Actinomycetota; class Actinomycetes; order Streptosporangiales; family Streptosporangiaceae; genus Spirillospora; species Spirillospora soli. Next base: position 29,525 of record NZ_VCKW01000086.1, on the reverse strand, counting down.
CCCGCCCCACCCGCGACGTGCCTCGTGGAACGCCCACCCGCCACCGGGCACGGCCAAGACGGTGAACGTGGTCGCGGCACGGCCCGACCCGTAGACCCGCAGCAACGGCGTACGGACCGCGACGACCTCCGGACGGTACGTCTTCACACACCGCCACCCACGCTTCTCCAGCGCGACCGCGAGCAGATCGAGATACCGCAGGGCCGTGTCCCGATTCCGCTCGGTTCGCCATTGCAGAAAGCGGAAGCGGAGCGTCCGCCGGACCTGGTAGCGAGAACACCGTCCGCGAGCTGGAGCGAATCCTGCGGTACTGGGGCGGGAACCTGCGCCACTACGAGCTGAAGCCCGGCGACGGCTCGGTCATCTACGACTCCGGATATGGCGAGGTCGGCGCGTGGCGCGTCACCTCCCCGGACGGCTCGGAGGACGCGGACGGCCCGGAGGGCGCGGCGGCGACGGCGGAGCCGGAATGAGGCGGAAGGCGATGAAGGCCGGGAGGCTCTCCAGCTTCGCGTGATCCTCGGGATAGCGATCCGCCATTTCGGGGACGGGCCGGGGCTCCAGAAGCTCCTCGATGAGAAACCCGGCCGCCCGGAACTCGGCGCAGATCGCGGTCAGCGGACGCCGCCAGGCCCGGATCGGCCAGTCCCGCTCGGGGCTCAGCGATTCCTCGACGGGTTCCTCGGTGAAATAGGAGCCGCCCAGGCGCGCCCATCCCGTGGTCGGATGCTCGGTCGACAGGACCAGCGCGCCGTCCGGCGCCAGGATGCGGCGGAACTCGCGGAGCAGTGCCTCCCGGTCATCGATGTAATGCAGCGCCAGGGCGAACACGACCAGGTCGGCGGACCCGTCCGGCACCCAGGACAGCGGTTCGGACAGGTCGTGGACGCGCAGGTCGGCGCGGCCCCCGCAGCGGGCGCGGGCGAGGTCGACGAGGGTGGGGCTGACGTCGCAGCCGGTGACGCGGGCGCCGCGGTCCAGCAGCTCGCGGGCGTACAGCCCGGGGCCGCAGGCCGCGTCGAACACGGCGAGTCCGGCGACGTCACCGGCGAGACCGAGCACGGCGGGACGGTCGTAGAGGGCGTTGTAGGCGCTGTCCTCGGCATGGGCGGCGTACTCGTGGGCGAAGCGCTCGTACATGCCTCCGATCGTCCCCGAGGGATCAACAAGTTATGTCAGGAATCCGTCCGTCCGCTGTCAGAGGCGGGCGCGCCGGCGCCCCGCCTCACGGCTCCGCGACGGTCGCGCCGCCGGTCGCGGCCTCGCGCTGGGCCTCCCGCTGGGCGTCGCGGGACTCCTCGGCGATGCGGCCGAGCCGTTCGACGCGCTCCTCGTCCCGGGTGAGGTTCTCGCCGCTGGACGGGTCGAAGATGTGGATTCTGGACGTGTCGAGCCACAGCTCCGCCTCGCGCCCCGGCCTGATCTCGCTGGAGGCGTCCAGCGCCACGACGGCCTGCGTGCGGAGCTGGTCGCTGTCGAGCTCGCGGGACAGGGCGCGGAGCTGCGCGGCCAGATCGGCGGGCGCCTCGTACGGGACGTAGGCGTACTGCTCGTTGCCCAGCCATTCGGTCACGTCCACCCGCGCGCGGACGATGCTGCCGCGCTGCCTCTTCTCCTCGCTGACCAGCGACGCGTCCTCGAAATGCTCCGGGCGGATCCCGACGAGCACCACGTCGCGGTCGCCCGCGGCGGCGACCTTGCGCTCGTCGTGCACCTCGAACCGTCCGAGCGGAGTTTCGAGGAAGGAGCCGTCCACGGACGCGGGCAGGAAGTTCATCGACGGCGACCCGATGAACCCCGCCACGAACAGGTTGACGGGCTCCTCGTACAGCTCGCGCGGGCTCCCGACCTGCTGCAGGACGCCCATCCGCAGCACCGCGACCCGGTCGCCGAGCGTCATCGCCTCGGTCTGGTCGTGCGTGACGTACACGGTCGTGACGCCGAGGCGCTTCTGCAGCCGCGAGATCTCGGTGCGCATCTGGCCGCGGAGCTTCGCGTCCAGGTTCGACAGCGGCTCGTCGAACAGGAACGCGTCCGCCTGCCGGACGATCGCGCGGCCCATCGCGACGCGCTGCCGCTGGCCGCCGGACAGGTTCGCCGGCTTGCGCTCCAGATGCTCGGTCAGCTCCAGCAGCTCGGCGGTCTCGGTGACGCGGCGGCGCACCTCGTCGCCCGGCTTCTTCGCGAGGCGCAGCGGGAACGCGATGTTCTCGAACACGGTGAGGTGCGGGTACAGCGCGTAGTTCTGGAAGACCATCGACAGGTTCCGCTCGCGCGGCGCGACCTTGTTGACGACCTTCTCGCCGATGAGCATGTCGCCGGACGTGATGTCCTCCAGCCCGACGATCATCCGCAGCAGCGTGGACTTCCCGCAGCCGGACGGGCCGACCAGGATCATGAACTCGCCGTCCCGCACGTCCAGGGACACGTCGTTCACGGCCGGGAACCCGTCGCCGTACTTCTTGACGATGTTCTTCATGGTGATGGCGGCCATGGCTCTCCCTTGAACTCAGCCCTTGACGGCGCCGGACGTCAGCCCGGCCACGATGCGGCGCTGGAACGCCAGGACGACGATGACGACCGGGACCGTGACGACCACGGCGGCCGCGCAGATCGCGGTCGTGGGCTGCTCGAAGTAGGACTCCCCGGTGAAGAACGCCAGCGCCGCCGGCACGGGCCTGGCCCGGTCGGTCGAGGTCAGCGAGATCCCGAAGACGAAGTCGTTCCAGCAGAAGAAGAAGGTCAGGATCGCGGCGGTGAACACCCCGGGCGCGGCCAGCGGGACGATCACCTTCCGGAACGCCTGCCAGGACGTGGCGCCGTCCACCTGCGCGGCCTGCTCCATCTCCCACGGGATCTCGCGGAAGAAGGCCGACAGCGTCCAGATCGCCAGCGGCAGCGCGAACGAGATGTACGGGATGATCAGGCCCGGCCAGGTGTCGTACAGGCCGATGTTGCGCCACAGGTCGAACAGCGGCCCGACCAGCGAGACCACCGGGAACATCGCGATCGCCAGCGCGAACGACAGGATCAGCCTCTTGCCGGGGAACTCCAGCCGCGCGATCGCGTACGCCACGAGCGTCGCGAACACCACCCCGACGAACGTGGCGATCAGCGAGATGCCGATCGAGTTGATCAGCGCCGAGGTGAACAGGTCGGTCTTGAAGACGGTCTCGTAGTTCTGCCAGGTCCAGTCCTGCGGGAAGAACCCCTGGACGTTGCCGATCTCGCTGGGCGTCTTGAACGACAGCATCACGATCCACAGGATCGGGAACGCCGTCCACACCAGGATCAGCAGCGACGCGACGATCCACAGCGCCTTCGAGCGCCCCGTCTCCATCACCGATCACCTCGCACCTGGGAAAGATCCACGCGGAACCCCTTGATGAACACGGCCGCGATCAGCACCACCGACAGGAACAGCAGCACGCCGACCGCGTTGCCGAGGCCGAGCGCCGTCCGGGTGATGATCTGCTGGTAGGTGAGGAACGACAGCACCTGGGTCTTCTCCTGGCCCGCCGTCATGATGAACACGTTGTCGAAGATCCGCCACGCGTCCAGGGTGCGGAACAGCACCGCGACGAGGATGGCGGCCTTCATGTTCGGGATCGTGACGCGTTTCAGCCGCTGCCACGCGGTGGCGCCGTCCACTGTCGCCGCCTCCCCGAGGTCGCGCGGCACCTGCGCGAGACCGGCGAGGAGCAGCAGCGACACGAACGGCGTCGTCTTCCAGATCTCCGACAGGACGATCACGAACAGCGCGGCCCAGCGGTCGGAGAACCAGGCGTAGTCGCCGAGCCCGAACCACGAGTTGACGAACCCGGACTGGACGTCGAACGCGTACTTCCACGCGAACGCCGAGATGACCGTGACGATCCCGTACGGGAGCAGGATCGCGGTCCGGACCGTCCGGCGCCCGAACACCGCCCGGTGCATCACCACGGCCAGCCCGAAGCCGATCACCAGCTCCACGCCCACCGTGACCACCGTGATGATCAGCGTCGTGACGACCGTCTGCCAGAACAGGGGGTCGGTCAGCGCGGTCGCGTAGTTGCCGAGGCCGACGAAGCGCCGGTCGTCCGGCGCGGTGAGCCGGTAGCTGAACAGCGACTGGTACAGGGCGCTGCCCAGCGGATACGCGGTGACCAGCAGCATCACGACCACCGCGGGCGCGGACAGCAGCAGCCCGAGCCTGCGCTCACCCCGCTCCCGGTCGGAGATCTCCGCGCGCGTGGGGGGCCGCCCGCTCTTCGGCGCCGTTTCGACGGATGTCATCCGAACACCTCCGTTAGAGCCATCGGGGCCTCAGAGCAGGGCCTTGTCACGCAGGACCTCGCGGATGAACCTGGCGGACTCGCGCGGCGTCGTGTTCGGGTTCACCGACGCGGGCGGGTGCCAGCGGTTCTGGATGGCGCCGGAGACGTCCGCGTAGTACGGCGTGGCCGGACGGGGCGCGGCGGCGGCGATGGAGTCCCGCATCAGCGGGGCCATCGGGAACTCCTTGAGGATGTCCGGATCGTCGAAGATCGCGGGACGGGCCGCGACGTTGCCCTCGTCGAGCATGTACTGCTTCATGCTCGCCGGGGACGTCATGCAGCGGACCGCCTCGATCGCCAGGCCGTCGCGGTGCTCCCCGTACGCGCTGACCCCGATCTCGATGCCGCCGAACGGGGGCTTGCTCTCCTGCTGCGGGTTCACCCGCGGATAGCGCGCCCAGCCCAGGTCGCTGACGATGTTCTTGTTGATCGCGCCCGCGTCGGCGTCACCCTTCTCCGCGCGCCAGACGTAGCCCCAGTTCAGCAGGAAGCCGCCGCGCGGGCCGTTGATCGTCGCCCGGGACTGCTCCTCGATGTCGGTGGACAGCGTCGGCCCCGCCGCGGTCGACCGGGCCAGCTTGCCGATGATCCCCGCGGCCTGCCGGCCCGCCGGGGAGTCGATCTCGATGGCGGCCTCGTCGCCCTTCTCCGCGTCGCTGATGATCCGTCCGCCGGCGGACGCGATGAGCGCGTTGATCCACACCATGTAGCCCTCGTACCGGTTGCCCTGCACGCCGATCGTGGTGTTGGTGCGGACGGCCGCGTCGATCAGCTTGTCCCAGGTGAAGTCGGGGGCGTTCGGGTCGATGCCCGCCTTCCGCGCGACCGACTTGCGGTACCAGAGGAGCTGGGTGTTCGCCCAGAACGGCGCCGCGTAGAGCTTGTCCTCCCAGGTGGAGCTCTGCACCGCGGAGTCGAAGACGCCCTCGGTCAGCGGCTGCGCCTCGCTCGCGGTGAACGGGCGGAGGAACCCGGCGTTCGCGGCCTCCGCCACGAAGACGGGGTCCAGGCTCATGAGGTCGACGCCCGTGTCCTTGGCCGCGAGCCGCCTGATCAGCTGCTCGCGCTGCCCGCTCGCGTCGCTGGGCAGCAGCGAGGTCTTGATCCGGTACTTGCCGCCCGCCGCCTTCGTGCACGCCGCGGCGATCTTCGCCTGGCCACCGTTGTCCGGGTTGACGTACCAGTTCAGGGTGGGGATCCCGCCGCCGCCCCCGCATGCCGTCAGCCCTCCGGCCAGCAGCGCGAGCGCGACCCCGGCCCTCAGCGGCCCCGCGCGCGCCACTCGTGCGGCTCGCGTGACTCGTGCGAATCGTCCGACTGGTCCGACCATCGGGCCTCCCGAAGCCTCCCACCAGGAGCGACACTTCGCCGGGCCGCGTCCGTGGCGGTTCGAACTCCATTCGATCATCGGATTCCGTGACTGTCGAGATCCAAAGAGTGATCTAAAGAGACCGTGTCCCGCGCGTAACAATCTCTTCACAGGCCCCGGCAGGCGCTCTTATCACACCCGCACAGCTTGATCAACACTGCCGGACCCATGACCCTGCCAAGGGCAGGCGATGGAGCGGACACCCATATCAAGAACGGCGGTGGCGCCGTTGCCCAACGGGCCCGTCGCTCCTTTCACCCTCGCTCCTTTTCGCTCTCCGCCATTCGACTTCAGTCGGGGTCGTAGATGTAACCGTGGTAAACGACACCCTTGATCGTCGTCCGGATCGGGCGGAAATGCACGGGAGGCAGCTCACAAAAGCCGCTGCAGACGACTTCGCGGAAGATGTTCCTGGAAACGATCAGCGCGACGTTCCGTTCCGGATGGACGATCAGGTACCGGCGCAAAGGGCGGGCGTCGAGCAGCCGGCTCACGACCACCGGGGCACCTCCGGCCGGTCCGAAGGACGCCTCCGGTCCCATGATCAGAGCGCCGTGGTGGAGCGCGAGCCGCACGCGCAGGCGGCGGTCGAGGGGGACCTTGCGGTTCGTCTCAGCGAGCGCGCGTTCGAGGGCCGGGGCGTACCTGCCGACGACCGTGACGATGTCGTCGTCCGGCAGGACGTCCAGTTCGCCGTCGCCGCTGACCTGCTGCGTCCAGCGTTCCCGGTCGAGCCCGGCCTCGCTCGCGGCGACCTCCATCGCGGCCAGCAGGTCCGTCTGGGCCTGGACCTGCATGCGGGGTGACCGGACGCTGTAGCCCATGATGTCGATGGCCAGCAGCGGACGGAAGAGCAGCGGTACGGAAACAACTGTCATGGCGCCCCACCCGAATGGCCCGTAAGATCGGTCAGACTCGGTCGAGTCGCCTTCAGGGTCCCATCTTAGAAGGTCGCCAGGAAGCCATTATCTGCCGGTCAGAGCGCAGAATGCCACATGGCAGGAGGCTACCCGGCGCACGGCCACGGAGCATCCTGTGACTTGCCCATTCGCGCGCCGGGCGAACCTGCTGGTAATGGATTTCAGATGCCGAGCCACAAGACGTTCTGCCACCTGGCACGGCGACAGTTGAGAATACCTGTCTTTCCGGCCATATCTATGTTCGCGGTATACAGGAAGGCGCGGAGGATCGCGAACCCCGACCGACCCGCGAGCCCTCCGCGCCTTCGCCCATGGGGGGCGGTCAGCGCTGGGTGCTAGTAGCCCCCGCCCGTCCCGTAACCGCCGCCGTAGCCACCGTTGCCGTTCCCGTTGCCGTTCCCGTTGCCGTTGCCCGAGCCCGAGCCCGAGCCGGTGCCCGAGCCGGTGACGGCGGCGCGCTTGCCCGCCGGGGTGGTGGCCCACCACACGCCGCCGACACCCTGGCCGTTCACGTCACCGGGCTGCTCGTCCTTCTCGTAGTAGTACATGGGCCAGCCGTTGATGGTGAGCTGGCACTTGCCGTCGTCCTTGCGCTCGATGAAGTCGACCAGCTTCCGGTCGACGCCTTCGACCTTCAGCTTCTTCCAGCTCGTGAAGACGACCGGCGGCCACGCCTTCTTGCACGCGCCGAAGCAGTTCGTGGTCGGCGGCTTGTCGGTGTCCTTGTCGAAGCGGTACATCGTGCGGCCCTTGCCGTCGGTCAGGATGAGGCCGAGCTTCGGGTCGTTCCTGGCCTTGACGATCGTCCAGCCCTTCCAGCGGTCGCCCGTCTCCGCCTGCTGCGGGGCGGCCTTCTTCCCCGTCGGGGACGCGGCGTACCAGGTGCCGCCCACGCCCTGGCCCTTCACGTCGCCGAGTCCTTCGTCCTTGGCGTACCGGTACAGCGGCCATCCGCCGAGCGTGACCTGCCACTGGCCGTCCGGCCGCTTGACCTTGCCGACCAGCGACTGCTTCACGCCGTCGACCTCCGGCTCCGCCTCGGTCGCCATGACCGGCGGCCACGCCTTGGCGCACGCCTCGGCGCATGTGGACGCGGGCGGACGGGCCGTGTCGTTGTCGAACCGGTAGAGCGTCCTGCCGTCTCCGTCAGTGACGACCTTGCCGAGCCGCGTGAAGTTGGCGACCTCCAGCGCGGTGGGCTCGGGCGCCGGTGGGGCGGACGGATCCGCCGAGGGATCGGCGGGGGCCTGCCCCGGGGCGCCGGCGGCGGCGTTCTGCTGTTTCCCGCCTGTCTCCTGCCCGCATGCGGTGAGCACCAGCCCGGACGCGGTCAGCGCGGCTGCAGCGGGAATCACCCAACGTGGGATCTTCATTGTCGTTTGTCCTCCGTGTCGTCTGAGTCCCGGCTCCGGTTCCAGGTCCCGTACGCCGATCGGGTCGAGCTGCCGCACCGCTCTCCCGGATCGAGGAGCAGTACGGTGAATCCCTCGGTACGGGTTCAATCCCCCGGAACCGGCCGCCCGCGGGCCGGGTCAGATGCACAGTTGGTTCCATCGATGGTTCGCGAGGCAGGCAGCAGTGACCACCGGCGACGACTCCCCCGCGGACGCCCCGATCCACCCGAGCAACCCGATCGATCTGAGCAAGAACCGGCCGCCCGCCCCGGCCCCGGAGCGGGCGGGCCCGGCGTGGATCGTGATCCCGGCGCGCGTGCTCGCACTGATCGTGCTGGTGCCGTTGCGGCTGGTCCATGACCTGGTCGTCGTGACCGCCCGGGCCGTCCGGGCGGTGTGGAACGGCGTGCTGCGGGCGCCGGGGTGGCTCGCCCGGCTCATCGGCCGGATGCTGCGCGGGCTCGGCCTCGCGCTGTACCGCCGGCTGCTCGCCCCGCTCGGACGGCTCCTCGGTCTCCTCGTCGTCCGGCCGCTGCGGTGGCTCGCGGTCGTCGTGATCCTCGGCCTCCTGCGCTGGTTCGGTCGCGGCACCGGCCGGCTGGCCCGCTGGATCCACCTTTGGCTGATCGCCCCGGTCGGACGGTTCCTCGCCCTGGTCGGGCGCGGGCTCGCCTGGGTCCTGGGGCTGCTCCTGCTCACACCGCTCAAGGCGCTCGGACGCGGCCTGCTCTGGCTCCTGTCCCTCCTCGGCCAGGGATTCGCCCTGCTGGTCAAGGGCATCGGGCTGCTGATCGGCGTGCTCGTGATCCTGCCGGTCGTGCTGCTGTGGCGGTACGTCCTGCGTCCGCCGCTGGCCGCCCTCGCCTGGCTCGGCCGGGGCATCTGGCGCGGGCTCGCCTGGCTGGGACGCGGCACCCGCTCCGTCCTCGGCGCGCTCGGCGGGCTGCTCGCGGCCGGGTGGCGCGCGCTCGCGGCGGCCCTCGTGTGGTCGTGGCGACTGGTCGGCCGGTGCCTCGCGTGGCTGGTGCGCGTCCTGATCGTCCTGCCCGCCCGGACGGTGTGGCGGTACCTCCTGGCGCCGGTCGTCGCCGGGTTCGTGGGGACGTGGCGGCTCGCGGCCCGCGTCCTGCGCTGGCTCTGGCGGACGCTCGTCGTCGTCCCGGCCCGGGTCCTGATCGTCGCGCCCGCGCGCTGGGTCAGGGCGAGCGTGTTCCGCCCGATCGGCCGCGGCGTGCGCGAGACCTGGCGGGCCGGCGTCCGCGAGCCGGTGCGGGCCGCCCGCCGGACGATGCGCGAGGCGGGCCGCGACGTCCGCCTCCAGCTCCGCCGCACCTTCCGCGGGCACTGACCGCCGCCGCCGCTGTACGCGACACCGGGCGCCACCCCGCCGCGGACGGCTGCGATACTTGCGGACGATGTACCGACTCCTCTTCGCACTGGTCATCGCTCGGGTTCCGGCGGAGACCGTCCATCACCTGACATTGCGCGGGCTCCGCGCGATCCAGTCCGTGCCCGGGGCCGCGCCGCTGCTGAGGCGGCTGCTCGCGCCCCGCGACCCGGCGCTGGCCGTGCGCGCGCTCGGGCTGGACTTCCCGTCCCCGCTCGGCCTCGCCGCCGGATTCGACAAGGACGCCGTCGCGTACGAGGCGCTCGGCGCGTTCGGGTTCGGCCATGTCGAGATCGGCACGGTGACGGGACGCCCGCAGCCCGGCAACCCGCGCCCGCGCCTGTTCCGCCTCGTCCCCGACCGGGCGGTCATCAACCGGATGGGCTTCAACAACGAGGGCTCGGCGGCCGCCGCGCACCGGCTGCGCGGCCGGGGCGCCGCCGCCGGGACGATCGTCGGGGTCAACATCGGCAAGACCAAGACCGTCCCGGAGGCCGAAGCCGCCGCCGACTACGTGGCGAGCACCGAGCGGCTCGCCCCGCACGCGGACTACCTCGTCGTCAACGTCAGCTCCCCCAACACCCCCGGCCTGCGGAACCTGCAGGCCGTCGAGCACCTCCGCCCGCTGCTGGCGGCCGTGCGCGAGGCGGCCGACCGGTCGTCCACCCGCCGTGTCCCGCTCCTCGTCAAGATCGCGCCGGACCTCGCGGACGACGACGTCGACGCGGTCGCCGATCTCGCCGTCGACCTCGGCCTGGACGGCATCATCGCGACCAACACCACCATCGCCCGGGACTCCCTGCTCAGCCCGCCCGCGCTGGTGAAGGAGACCGGCGGGCTGTCCGGCGCGCCGCTGAAGGACCGCTCGCTGGACGTCCTGCGCCGCCTGCGCGCCCGCACCGGCGACCGGCTCGTGCTGATCTCGGTCGGCGGCGTCGAGACCGCCGACGACGTGTGGGAACGCGTCCGCGCGGGCGCCACCCTCGTCCAGGCGTACACCGGCATGATCTACGGCGGTCCCTTCTGGGCCCACCGGGTCAACCGCGCCCTGTCCCGCCGCCTCCGCGAGAGCGCGTTCCGCACCCTCCCCGAAGCCCGCCGCTGACGAGGCGACGGCGCGCCCGCCCACCCGGCCGCCCGGCCGGCCGGCCTTGGCCGCTACGTGAAGAAGCCGTCGGCGATCAGTGCGGGCAGGACGGCATCGGCGTGCGCGCGGACCTGTGCCGGGTCCATACCGGTGAGTTGCGCGATGGCGTCCAGCAGCGGGTCGAGGGGCAGCGAGCCGTCGCAGACGCCCGCGAGGGCCGCCTCGACCGTCCCGACACCGGCGGCGCGGCGGAGCCGTCCGGTCTGGCGCAGCACGATCCGCTCGGGGTCCTCGGCGCCGGGCGGGCCGATCTGCTCCTGGACGAGCCCTGCCGCCGCGCCCACCGTCTGTCCACAGGCTGTGGAAAACTCGTCCGCCTTGACGAAGCCGTCAAGGACGTCCTCGACGTAGGCGCCGACCGGATGATCGACGGCGTGCCGCAACTCCTCGACCCGGACGGCGCCCCGCTCACCGCGCCTCAGCGTGATCCACCCGAACCCGATCCCGGTGACGCCGTTCCGCTCGAAATGGTCGAGCCACGCCTCGTACCGGACGCGGTACTCCGGCGTCCCCGCCTCGCAGGAATCCCGGAGCCACAACTCAGCGTATTCCGCCGGATCCTGGACGTCCCGCTGGACGATCCACGCGTCGCACCCGTCCACCCACGAGCCGACGCGCTCCTCCCAGGGAACGCCCTCGACATGCAGCCAATTCGCCAGGAGCTGGCAGTATCCGCCCTCGGTGAGGTGGTCCGGAGCGTCCGCGACGAGCCGCCGGCAGAAGTCGTCGCCCGGCAGGCCGGACTCCCGGTAGGTGAAGCGGCGGTCCCCCGGCGGCGCGACGACGAACGGCGGATTCGACATGATCAGATCGAACCGGCGTCCCCCGACGGGCTCCAGCAACGACCCTTCGAGGAACTCGGCCTCGCGCTCCGGCGCCCCGGACAGCGCGAAGCTCATCCCGGCAAGATCGAGAGCGCGCGGATTGACGTCCGTCGCGGTGATGCGCGCGCGAGGATTCCGGCTCGCGACATGCACCCCCTGGACGCCGCACCCCGTCCCGACATCGAGCACGTTATCCACAGCCCTGTGGACAACCAGCCGTGCCAGGTTCCCGGACGCGCCGCCCGCGCCCACCACATGATCCGCCGCCGGGACGCCCTCCGCCCCCGGCCGGACCTTGAGATCGGACACGGCGAACCCGGCATGCCCGCCATGCCCGCCGACCGCTTCCAGCGGCTCGACACGCAGCCGAGCCCGCACCTCCCCACCGGACGCCTCCACCAAGCCCGCGGCGACGAGAGCGGCGAGCCCGTCCGCCTGGAGCGCCGCCGCGTCCACGGGCACCTGCAACCAGAACAACCGCGTCAGGGCCTCCAGCGGCGAGCCGCCCCCGGTCGCCCGCAGCGCCGGGACGATCTCGTCCCGCGCGAGCGCACCGCCCGCGACGGGCCCGAGCAGCTCCCGCACACCGGCGACCGTGTATCCGGCCCCGGTCAGGAGTTCACGCACACGAAGAAGATCGGCCACCCGCCCATCCTGCCCGTCCGGGAACCGGGGCGCCGGTCAGCCGAGGTAGGTCTCGAAGCCCTTGGCCAGGGATTCGGCGATGCGCTGGCGGAACGGCGCGCTGGACAGCTTGGCCGCGTCGCCCTTGTTCCGCATGTTGCCGCATTCGATGAACACCTTCGGGACGGTCGACAGGTTGAGGCCGCCGAGGTCATCGCGCCGGTCGATGGCGTTCTCGCCGAGGTAGTTGGAGTACGGGATGCCGGTGCCCGCGCGGTAGGAGTCGCGCAGCGCCATGCCCAGCTTCGCTGACCGCGACACGATCGCGGCGTTCCCGCCGACGGCGATCGGCTCGATGATGTGGAAACCGTGCCCGGACGCGGACGTCCCGTCGGCGTGGACCGACACGGACGCGTCGGCCCTGAGCCGGTTGCCGATCGCGGCGCGCTCGGTGATGCACGGGCCGACGCCCTTGTCGTCCTTGCGCGTCAGCGCGACCTTGGCGCCCTTCGCGCGCAGGAGCTTCGCGAGCCGGTTGGAGACGTCCCAGGTGAAGGCGTGCTCACCGTAGCCTGCCGCGGTGCTGGTCCCGGTCGTGTCGCACGCCTTGCTGCCGTTGCCGATCTTGACCTGCCTGTTGATCTGGGCCGGATGGCTGGCGTTCCCGCCGTTGTGCCCGGGATCGATGACGATCACCTTGCCGTCCAGCGCGGACGAGCCGCCGCCGGGCGCCGGGTCCGTCCCGTCCTCCGGGGCGCCGGAGGCCCTTCCGCCCGCGGTCGGCGGGCTCACCGTCCCGCCGTCGTCGCCGGACGGTTCCGCGGAGGCGTCGCACGCGACGAGCGCGCCAAGGCACAGCGCGAGACCGGCGGCCATGAGGCCGCCTCGATGGATGCGCACCGGCCGTTTCCTCCGTAATGACTTCGTTACCGACCCTGACAGTCTGCACACCGGCGGGGGTTCGTCAAACGAAGTCCGGGAAACCCGGCGGATCGGCCGACAGAACGGCCGCGGAACGGCCTGCGGGTTCAGACGAGTGGGTCGTCCTTGCCGAGCAGGGCGGCCAGCGCGCGCGCCTCGTCCGCGTCCAGGCCCAGGACCACGCGGGGGCGGCCCCACGGGTGGTCGATGGAATGGGCGACGTAGCTGGCCACGGACTCCGAGACCTGCTCGGCCAGGCCCCGCGCGTGCCGCCATTCCGACCACGCGCGTTCCAATTCGCTCGCCGCGCGCTGCGCGCACGACACCAGTTCCGGATCACGCACGACTGAACCCCCTAGTGGACTTTCCGTGTCCGCTCGGCGGCGTCCCGCCCAGGCGGCCTCCCCTCAAGGCCACCCGGACCCATCCGCCGGACGGTGAGTCCCATTAACCCGCCGGCGACGGGTCGCGGGCCGGCGAATGCGGCACTCTTGGCCGGCCCCTTACCTGGAGCGCACCGGTTCTTACCCGACACGCGTGCCCGCCTTCTCGCCCGGCGGGCACGGGCATGCCGAAGGGCCGGCCGTCGCCGCCGTGCCGGGCGCATGGCCGGGCACGAGCGCATGGCCGGGTACGGCCACGGCGGCCGCCGGGGTGGGTCGGACCTTGGGAGCGGTTCGAGGCGGGGGGACGGTCCCTGTGACCAGGGCTCACAGGGTGGGAGCGGGCCCCGTCGTCGAACGGACCACCAGGTGCGGGACGACCAGGTTCTGCCGGGCCACGCGGGCCGGGTCGCCGATGCGCGCGGTCAGCATCTCGGCGGCCACCCGTCCCATGTCCCGGCGGGGCTGGTCCACGCTGGTCAGCGAGATGTGCCGGATCGCCGCGAGGTGGGTGTTGTCGTACCCCACGATCGACAGCTGCGCCGGCACCCGCATCTCCAGCTCGTCGGCCGCCGACAGCGCGCCGGTCGCGACCAGGTCGTTCGGCGCGAAGATGGCGGTCGGACGCGGGTCGCGGCGCAGCAGCGCGCGGGCGGCGCGGTAGCCGCCGTCCTCGGTGAAGTCGCCGGGCTCGACGACGATCTCGTCGGCCAGCCCGTGCCGGTGCATCGCCTTCTCGTACCCGTCGCGGCGGTAGCGGGCCGTGGTGGAGCGCGCCCCTTCGATGTGCGCGATCCGCCGGTGCCCGAGTTCGACGAGATGGTCGACGGCGAGGCTCGCGCCGAGCTCGTCGTCGTCCACGACGATGTCGACGCCGACGACGTCGCGTTCACCGACGACCACGACCGGCACGCTGGCCGCGGCCTCCTTGAGCGACTCGGGGACGACGCTGAGCAGCACCAGCCCGTCCACGCGCATCTCCAGGAACGCCTCGACCGCCTCCGCCTCGAACAGCGGGTCCCAGCGGCCGCTGCCGACGAGCATCCGCAGGCCGGCACCGTGCAGGCTCTCCTGGAGCCCGTCGAGGAACTCGGCGAAGAACGGGTTGTGCAGGTCGGCGACGATCGCGCCGATCAGCCTGGTGCGTCCTTCGACGAGGCTGCGGGCCACCGCGTTCGGGCGGTAGCCGAGTTCGCGGGCGGCCTGCAGGACGGCCTGCCGCCGCCGTTCGCTCACATGCGGTGAGCCTCGCATCACGAGGGAGACGAGCGATTTGGAGACGCCGGCGCGTTCGGCGACGTTGCGGATCGTCGGCTTCGGCGCGGGTACGGCTCTGCCCTCGTCGCGTCTGGCGGGAGAAGGCTCGGTGCGCGGCCTTGGCACCGCGTTCTGTTCCCGCATGTTCTGCGGGGGATTCGCCTGATCAGCTGACATGGCACTCCGTCCAGGGGGACCTGTGGGACCTGCCTCGACGGCGCGCGGCGGGATCTGTAACGCGCCGTCCTCCACTCGAGGGGGAGTTGCCATGATGCCGCGCCTTTCCCCCATACCGCCGCAACAGTGAGTAACGGGCATCCGACAATGGTGGTTCGGGCCTGTGGTGTTCGGTATCACAGTGAGGGCGGAGCGTGATCAAGGTCGATGAAAAGCCCGTTCCGCCCCCTTTTGGCGGGGCATGGGGGCGTCCTGGCTCGGATACGCTGCCCAGGTGGGAGATCGCGCGGTGGCCGGCAAGGCGCGTAGCCGGCAGAGCGGCGGCCGTGGCCGCCGCAGGCTCAGCGTCGACGAACGCCGGGACGAGCTGATCGAGGCGGCGCTGCAGCTGTTCAGCACGCGGTCGCCCGAGGACATCTCGATCGACGACGTCGCGGCCAGGGCGGGCGCCTCCCGCGCGCTGGTCTACCACTACTTCGGCGGCAAGTACGAGCTGTACATCGCGGCGCTCGGCAGCGCGGCGAAGAAGCTGTCGGTGCTGCTGGAGCCCCCGACGGAGGGCAAACCGCTCGAACGGCTGCGGATCTCCCTGCGCCGCTACTTCGACTTCGTGGAGAGCCACGCGGCCGGTTACACCGCGTTGCTGCGCGGTGGCCCGGCCGATCGTTCGGGTGAGGCCGGCGAGATCGTGGACGGCATCCGGCAGCTGCTGCTGGACCGGATCCTGCACTCGCTGGACGTCGAGACGCCGCAGCCCATCCTGCGCATCACGCTCCGGGCCTGGATGGCCGCGGTCGAGACCGCCGGCCTGGACTGGCTGGAGAACCGCGACGTGCCCCGCCCTCAGCTGGAGGGTCTGCTGGTCGACCACCTGGTGGTCATGTTCCACGCGGCCGGACGCCACGACCCGGGCACCGGCAGGCTGTTCGACCGCCTGGCCCAAGAAGAAATGGGCTGAACCCCGGAAAGAGATGGGCTGAGCCCGGAAGAGATGGGCTAACGGCCTAGTCAGGACGTGCTTTCCGGCCCGGGCGGCTTTGCTTTTGGACGCTTTACCCAAGAGTGACGGGCAACGTCCTAAATGGAGACTCTGTCCTCATGTGGACAAAAAGTCACCCATGTCCAAAATTCCTCGCACGTCAGCGGCACTTTGGGCCGCTGAGCCGGCCACCCGTTGCCCTTGGGGCCGGGCACTGGACGCGCCGGACCCCAAGGGCAACGCGGGTGAGCACGGCTACAACGGCCATCCCCCCAAAGCCATGACCGATCCCGGCCGCCGGAATCGACCGGCACCGGCATCGACCATCGCGATTCGCGCGCGAGGCCGGGTTCACACGAGGCGAGAACCCGATCGCACGCGGCGGCGGCGAACCGCCTCCCTACTCCGACCGCTGCTGCGGGATTCCCGCGAGCAGCGCCCGCACCTCCGCCTCGCGGTAGCGGCGGTGCCCCCCGAGCGTCCGGATGGACGTGAGCTTCCCCGCCTTCGCCCACCTCGTGACGGTCTTGGGGTCGACGCGGAACATCGTCGCCACCTCCGCCGGCGTCAGCAGGGGCTCGGCCTCTGGCGTACGTGCTGACATGTTTGCGGCCTCTCCTCCGTGGACCGATGACAGCGATCCTGCGATTGATCCTCGCGTGGTCACTGATGTCCCCTATGGCCCGAAAGAGCCACTATGACATCACAACGTGTAACCTTGCCACCACTCAGCGCAACAAGCAAGTTCCTGGCGGTAGTTGCGTGCAAACATCCCCGCGAGTGCGGGGAGCGGCGCGTATCCGATGGCCAGCGGGTCACGCTGCGTGATTCTAGCGATACGTATAGTCGTATCGCGCGCGGATTCGGGAAATTTGTTTTAGTTCGCCGCCTCCAGGGCCCTGATGGGCCTCCAGCGGGCGAGCAGCCGCTTGTACATCGCCACGGTCAGCTCGACCTCACCGCGCTCCATCCCGGTGAGGGCCACGGCCATCTCGGCGACGGACTCGTCCAGGCTGAGGGCCCGGTCGTCCAGCAGATGGACGAGCCCTCCGTAGTCGAGCTCGACGAGCGCGCGGGGATGGAAACCGTCCAGCCAGCGGCCGAGCGTGTCCAGCCGCCCGGCGGACAGGAGGTAGACGTCGCCCGTCCCGTCGCCGAGGTTCTCCCGCACGACGGGGAGCGCGTCCGCCACCCTCCGGCGCGCTTCGCCCATCGAGGTGACGTAGATGAGGGTACGCGCGGGCGCGGCCGTCGCGGGGCTCTGACCTGGGGCGGGCGGTTCGGCGTGTTCCTCGGACGCGTCGTCCGACTTGCGGTACCCGGTCCCCGGCGTGCCGAGCATCAGGCACCGCTCCTCGCGCGTGAAGGGCACGAACCAGTCCAGCGGGATGTGCCAGGTGCTCGTCAGGATGTGCGGCCGCAGGGGCTTGCCCGACCGCTTCCACTGGTCGAAGTCGCCTGTCAGCCGCTCCGACACCGGCGGCGGGACGAACGCGGCCGCGACCCCCGCGGCTTGCTCGTCCCGGAAGCGCTCGAAGGCCAGCCACGAGCGCAGCCGCGTCTCCCACGGGCACACGTAGATCATGTCGTCCAGGCGGCGGACGTAGGCGTCCCTGCTCTCCCGTTCCGGCACGACCTCGGGCGGCGAGCCGATCAGCCTGAGCGACGCGGCACGGTGCTCGACGCCCAGCGCGTGGATCCGCCGCGGACGCCGCCGGGAGTCGGCGTAGACCGTCCACAGGGTCCGCGCGGGCTCCGGGAAGGCGGTCACCGGTTCATAAACCCGTAGGTACGCGGCGTACGGAAGCACCATCGCATCGTGACATGAGATTCGGCCGGGCGCGGCGGCATCACGCGCCCTAGGCTGATCTTAGAGACAGAGAGGAGGGCACTACCGTGCCTAATGTCTTCGGGGCGCCCCACAAGGGCACCGAACCCCGTCACGAGCAGGTCGTCTTCTGCCAGGACGAGGCCAGCGGCCTGCGTGCGATCATCGCGATCTATTCCACCGCGCTAGGCCCGTCCCTGGGAGGCACCCGCTTCTACCCCTACGGGACCGAGGAAGAGGCCCTCGCCGACGTACTGAACCTGTCCCGCGGCATGGCGTACAAGAACGCCATGGCCGGGCTGGACCTCGGCGGCGGCAAGGCCGTCATCATCGGCGACCCGGCCATCGACAAGTCCGAGGCCATGCTGAGGGCGTACGGACGGTTCGTCCAGTCGTTGAACGGCCGGTACTACACGGCCTGCGACGTCGGCACGTTCAGCGAGGACATGGACATCGTGGCGCGCGAGAGCCGGTACGTCACCGGCCGGACGGTCGCGCACGGCGGTGCGGGCGACTCGTCCATCCTCACCGCGTTCGGCGTGTTCCAGGGCATGCGTGCCGCGGCCAAGACCGTGTGGGGGGCGCCCACGCTCCGTGGCAAGCGCGTCGGCGTCGAAGGCGTGGGGAAGGTCGGCCACCGGCTGGTGGAGCACCTCCTTGAGGACGGCGCCGACGTCGTCATCTGCGATGTGAACCAGCCGGCCGTCGACCGGGTCCGGTCGGCGCATCCCGAGGTCGAGGTCGTCGCGGACACCGACGTCATGGTCCGCACCGAACTCGACGTGTACGCGCCGTGCGCGCTTGGTGGCTCCCTGAACGACGACACCGTGCCCGTACTTGCGTCCAAGGTGGTGTGCGGGGCCGCGAACAACCAGCTCGCCCATCCCGGCGTGGAGAAGAGCCTCGCCGACCACGGCGTCCTGTACGCGCCCGACTACGTGGTGAACTCCGGCGGTGTGATCCAGGTCGCGGACGAGATCGGCGGCTTCAACTTCGACCGCGCCAAGGCCCGCGCCACCGGGATCTACGAGACCACCCTGAAGATCTTCGCGCTGGCCGCCGACGAGGGCGTCCCGCCGGCCGTGGCCGCCGACCGCCTCGCCGAACGCCGGATGTCCGAGATCGGCAGGCTGCGCGGCATCCTGCTGTGAAGAGGGGCACTGGAACCGGTCCCTGAAAAGCCCGTCAAAACCCGCCAACCCGTCGAACCTGTCGAACCCCGTCGAACCGGCTGAGGCCGCTGTGGGGAGCCCTGGGGGCCGACCCACGGCGGCCTTGGTGTGTACTCGTGACCACCGGATACACTGTTGTTATCAGCAACAGAAGCGCCGCCACGTTCCGTCCATGTACCGAGCCGGGCGCAAAACGGGTACGGTTGTACCCGTGACTGACGCATGGCTCATCAGGCACCGGTTCGTGTGGTACACGCGCGCGTTGATGGGCCCACGAAAGCCCTGACCATCGAGGGGGTCGAGCCAATGGGTCGCGGCCGAGCCAAGGCCAAGCAGGTAAAGGTTGCCCGACAGCTCAAGTACAACAGCGGCAACACGGACCTCGACCGCCTGAAGAGCGAACTGGGAGTCAATGACGCGGGGGACGACTCCTACGACGAACTCGCCGAGAAGTACGCCGACTACGCCGAGGATTACGGCACGGAGGATCGCAAGGACGGAACCTCCGGTTGACCGGCTGACACTGCGCCACTGCCCGGTTTCGCGGGCAGTGGCGTTTGTCATGCCGAGCCCCTGAGCGCCCCGCTGAGCCGCGCCGGACGTCCACTGGTACTCGTGTGACCCCTGGGGCCCGAGAGGCCCTCAGAGGAGCGTTCAGACCCGTCCACGGGCGGCTGGGACGGTGAGTCAGGGCGCACGGCGCCGCCGGTCGAGCGTGATCATGGTCACGCCGGACGCGGGTCGTCCGCCGGTCGCGGGTCAGGTCAGGGTCGCCTTGCCGGTGCCTGCCGTGATCTCGCCCAGCTGCCAGGCGGGGACGCCCCGGGCGGCCAGGACGCGAAGGGCCTCGTCGGCGGTGTCCGGGGCGACGATGGCGGCCATGCCGACGCCCAGGTTGAACGTCGTGTCCATGTCGGGCTGTGCGACGGCCCCATGGGCCTGCAGGACGCGGAACAGGGCCGGTACCTCCCACGAGGACCGGTTCAGCACGGCGTCCATGGTCGGGGGCAGTGAGCGGGCCAGGTTCGCGGCCAGGCCGCCGCCCGTGATGTGAGCGAACGCACGCACCCCACCGGTGCCCGACAACGCGAGGCAGTCCTTGGCGTAGATGCGGGTCGGGGTGAGAAGCGCCTCACCGAGGGGACGGTCAAGCTCCGCGGGCTGGGATTCGAGATCCAGATCGGACGTGGCCAAGATGTGGCGGACGAGCGAGTACCCGTTGGAGTGGATCCCGGACGACGCCATCGCCAAGACGGCGTCCCCTACGCGGACGCGGTCGGGGCCCAGGACCTCGTCCGCTTCGACGACGCCCGTTCCAGCGCCGGCGAGGTCGAACTCGTCCGCTTCCAGGAGGCCGGGATGCTCGGCGGTCTCACCGCCGACGAGGGCGCAGCCTGCCAGGGCGCAGGCGTCCGCGATACCGCCGACGATGTCGGCGATCCGTTCCGGGACGACTTTCCCGCAGGCGATGTAGTCCGTCATGAACAGCGGCTCGGCGCCGCATACGGCGAGGTCGTCGATGACCATGCCGACCAGGTCGTGACCGACCGTGTCGTAGACGCCGAGGCGGCGAGCCAGGTCGACCTTGGTCCCGACACCGTCCGTGGACGTTGCCAGCAAGGGACGCTTGTAGCGCATGAGCGCGGAGGCGTCGAAGAGCCCGGCGAACCCGCTGACGTCGTCCACGACCTCCGGACGCCGTGCACGCGCCACCCGGGACTTCATCAGCTCGACGGCGCGTTCGCCCGCCGCTATGTCGACCCCGGCGTCCTCGTAGGACGTCATCGAATGATTTCCAGGAGGTGCTTGCCGCCTGCGTCCTGGTCGACCGGGATGGGGTAGACGCCGTCGAAGCACGCCCGGCACAGGTTGTCCTTGGCGATCTGGGACGCGGAGATGAGCTCGTCCAGGGAGATGTAGCCGAGCGAGTCGGCGCCGATGGAGTCGCGGATCTCCTCGACCGACAGGTTCCCGGCGATCAGCTCGGCGCGGGTGGCGAAGTCGATGCCGTAGAAGCACGGCCAGGAGACGGGCGGGCTGGAGATCCGCACATGGACCTCCGCGGCGCCCGCGTCCCGCAGCATCCCGACGATCGCGCGCTGGGTGTTGCCGCGCACGATCGAGTCGTCCACCACGATCAGCCGCTTGCCCTCGATCGCCTCGCGCAGCGGGTTGAGCTTGAGCCGGATGCCGAGCTGGCGGATCGTCTGGGACGGCTGGATGAACGTCCGGCCGACGTAGGAGTTCTTCACCAGCCCTTGGCCGTACGGGATGCCGGACGCCTCGGCGTAGCCGATCGCGGCCGGGGTGCCCGACTCCGGCGTCGGGATGACCAGGTCGGCCTCGACGGGATGCTCGCGGGCCAGCCGCCGTCCGACCTCCACACGGGTGGCCTGGACGCTGCGCCCGGCGATCGACGTGTCGGGCCTGGCCAGGTACACGTACTCGAACAGGCAGCCCTTGGGCCGCGGCTCGGCGAACCGCTCTGACCGCACGCCGGCGCCGTCGATCGCGACCAGTTCGCCCGGTTCGATCTCGCGGACGAAGCGGGCGCCGACGATGTCGAGGCCGGCGGTCTCGGACGCCACGACCCAGCCGCGGTCTTCCAGGGCGCCGAGGACGAGCGGGCGGATGCCCTCCGGGTCGCGGGCGGCGTACAGGGTGTCCTCGTCCATGAAGACCAGGGAGTACGCGCCGCGGGTGACGGGGAGGATCTCCCGGGCGGCCGCCAGGGGGCCGCCCTCGCCGCCGTCGGCGAGCAGGGCCGTCAGCACCTCGGTGTCGGTCGTGGCGGTCAGCACGCCGGGCTCCAGCCGCTTGGCCAGGTCGAGGGTGTTGATGAGGTTGCCGTTGTGGACGAGCGCCAGCCCGCCCGCGTCCGACGACCGGAACGTGGGCTGCGCGTTCTCCCACGTGGGCGAGCCCGTCGTGGAGTAGCGGCAGTGGCCGACGGCGATGTGGCCGCGCAGGGTGTTCAGCACCGACTCGTCGAAGACCTGGGCGACGAGGCCCATGTCCTTGAACACGACGATGCGGGAGCCGTCGCTGACGGCGATGCCCGCGGACTCCTGCCCGCGGTGCTGGAGCGCGTACAGGCCGTAGTAGGTGAGCTTGCTCACCTCGGCCCGGGACGCCTGGTCGGCGGGGACCCAGACGCCGAAGACCCCGCACGCGTCCTGCGGGGGGCGGTCGGTGGGATCGATGTCGTGGCTCAGACGTCCGTCACGGAGAGGCACGTTCATCAGTCTAGATGCCCGATTCACCTGCTCCGATCGGCGGTATCTCCTTAAGGGACCTTTACCCCGCGGAACCGCGGGCATCAAGTGATGCGGGGGAATCTGGGGACCGACACGTGGAGGAACGCATGACGCTGCCCGGGTACCAGACGTATTCGCCACCGGCCCCGCCCAAGCGGAGCACCCTGGCGAGGGCTTCTCAGGTGCTCGGAATCGTGGGCCTGGTGGGCCTCGTGCTGTGTCTGGCGGGCGTGATCCCCGCGCTGATCGGGGTCGTCCTGGGGACGGTGTCCCTCGTCCGGCGCGACGCGGACCGACGCCCTGCGATCGTGGGCGTCGTCTGCTCGTCCCTCGCCCTGCTCATAGGCGCCGGGATGCTTTTCGTGCTGCTGAGCAAGGCGGCCCAGTGCGGTGACGAGGCGCGATACCCGGACGACACGTCCCGGCGGACCTGCGTCGAACGCGAATTCCCCTTCGCCCAGGCGGACAGAACCCCGTAGGTCAGTCGGCCAAGGAGCGGACGGTCTCCTCGTCTTCCCGGTCGATGGGCAGTGGGAGATGACCGGACAGGTCCGCACGCGGGCCGCTGGCACGGACCCGTCCGTCCGCGACGGCGTCGTCCCAGGCCAACCGGCCCGTGGCCAGACCGATCCAGGCGGTGGCATCCATCTCCACCACATTCGGGGGTGTTCCACGGGTATGGTGCGGGCCGTCGATGCATTGAACGGCGGCATAAGGAGGAACACGGACCTCCACCGAACGGCCGGGCGCGAGCTCGGCGAGCCGGTCAAGCAGAAACCGCACCGCTCCCATCACGACCGGCCGGGACGGTTCGGCGCTTCCTGCCTCGATACCGGCCAGGACGGTGTCCAGCGCCGCGCGACGCAGCTCGGCCGGTTGGTCGGCGCCGGTGTACGGCGGCAGGCCGAGC
This sequence comes from Actinomadura soli, assembly GCF_005889715.1. Classification (GTDB taxonomy): domain Bacteria; phylum Actinomycetota; class Actinomycetes; order Streptosporangiales; family Streptosporangiaceae; genus Spirillospora; species Spirillospora soli. The sequence continues at coordinate 6,660 of NZ_VCKW01000086.1, read as the reverse complement.
GCGCCGCGCTGGTCGTTCAGAACGGCGAGGGTGAGCGGTTTCCGCGGCATCATCACCGACGCTACCGGGTCGCGGGCCGGTGGACCGCTCCGGCCCACGGTGACACCACGGCGCCGCGCAGACGGTAAAAAGGACCCGGTGCCAGGCCGGGGGTGGCCGCGGGAGTGATGGGAACGGGGAGGCCGGGGACGCGGTCCCCGGAGGACACGGAGGTTCGTCAGATGCCCGAGGCGCTGCCCCTGCAGCCGGGTGACCCGCGAAGACTCGGCACGTTCGAGATCACGGGACGGCTCGGCGTCGGCGAGCAGGGCGCCGTCTTCCTCGGCAGGGACCCGGTCGGCGGCCACGTCGCCGTGAAGGTCCTGCATGTGCGGCTCAGCGGCGAGCCCGTGGCCAGGTCGCGGTTCGCGAACGCGTTCTCCTCCGCCCGGAAGGTCTCGGGCTTCTGCACGGCGGCGATCCTGAGCGCCGATGTGGAGGGCGACCGTCCGTACGTGGTGAGCCAGTGGGTGGACGGGCCGTCCCTCCAGCAGCTCGTCGACGAAGAGGGCCTGCGCGGCGGTGCCGTCGTCGAACGCGTGGCCGTCGGTACGGCGATCGCTCTCGCGGCCGTTCACCGGGCCGGTGCGCTGCACCACAATCTGAAACCTGGGAACGTTCTCCTAGGGCGGGACGGGCCGCGGCTGAGCGATTTCGGCATCGCCCATGCCTTGGAGGCCGTGAACGCGTCCTTCAGCGGTCACATCACCGAGGACCCGTCCTACAAGTCGCCCGAACAGCTGAGCGGCACCGGCATCGGCCCGCCCGCGGACATCTTCGCCTGGGCGTCGACCATGTTGTTCGCCGCCACGGGTGAGGCACCGTTCGGGGACGGGTCGCCCTCCGAGGTGATGCAGCGGATCGTCTACGACGAAGCCGACCTGTCGAGCGTCCCCGATTCGCTACGCGAGATCATGGCCGACGCCTTCGCCAAGGATCCGGCCCACCGTCCGACCGCCAAGGAGCTTCTCCACCGGCTCCTGGACGAGAACGGCCCGCTGATCAGCCGGATGCCGTCCTCGATGGTGGACGAGGGCCGCGCACTCGCCTCCGGGGCGCCTCTCCCGCCGCCCGCCCAACACCCCCCACAGCCCGCACAGCCCCCCGGGATGCCGCCGCCGTCGCCGATGCCGCCACGGACACCCATGGGAGCACCACCGCGTCCCAAGGCCACCGGTCCAGGCGCCCCTACCGCGTTCACCCCCGCCCCTGGGCCTCCAGCGGACGCGCCGCCGACTCCGGTTCAGGGAACCCCTACGCCGTCCCTCCCGCTGCTCGGGAAGCTCTCACGCATGCGCCGGTCGCGCGCGGAGCCCCGGCCCGAGCCGCCCGCGCCGCAGGGGCCCGAACTGGACCCGTCCGCATTCGAGGAGACCGCGTCCTTCAGGGCCTTCGCCTCCGACGACCCGAACCAGACAGAGCAGGACAACCGTCCGCCGGCCCAACAGCAGCCGAACGACCAGACAGCGGCGTTCGGCACAGTGGCCCCCGACCCGACCGCCACATTCGACGCCGTCGACCTGGACGAGCACCCGGACGCGACCGAACCGACCCCGCACCTCATCCCCGGCCTGGGGCAGGGCCGTGACGCCGGGGGCAGGGGTCCGTCCCCGAGGGCGTCCCTCACGAAGATGCGGCGCCCCAGCAACCACGTGCTCGGCGTCGCGCTCTCTCTGGTCATCGGGGTAGGCGTGGGCATCGCCATCATCGCGCTGGTCCTGTGGCCCCAGCTCAAGGCCGACGACGACGGGACGCCGCCTGACAGCACCAACGCGTCCAACAACCGTCCGGTGACGACGATCCCGTCATCGTTCGCGGGGACGTGGAAGGGGACTGTCGTCAACACCAACCGCAACGTCTCCTTCCCGGTGGAGGTCACGTTCCAATCCGGCGGGACGACAGGGCGGGTGTTCTATCCGAAGGAGAAATGCATCGGCACGCTCGCACTGACGAGGGGCACGGAAAGCGCGCTGAAAATGTCCCTGTCGGTCGCTAAGCCATGCACGTCCGGGGTCGTCCAGATCACCCGGCAACCCGACGGGACGCTCCAGTACACATGGGGCCGACCAGGCACGAGCCTCGGCTACGGCGGCCGGCTGAACCGTGGGTGAGGCCAGTCCCGTACCTGTACAAGTGACTGTGAGTCGTGTCACGTAAGATGGCTCGGCTCCCAGCAAGCGAGCAGGGCTTATTGCGCTTCGCGCCGCCTCACGCATCCCAGGGGTTTAACCTTGGCGAGGCACAGACGGCACTTTAAGGTTCATTGACCTACGGCCAGGACGAGAGGAGAACACGTGGAGACCCCCGCCTCCGTACGCCCGCGCGGTGGTAGGCGCGCCGCCGTGGCTCTCGTGGCCTTCGCCGCGGCACTGCCGCTGGTCGGCACCGCCACCCCGTCCGCGGCGGCTCCGCCCGCCCTGGCCGCGTACAACGCGTACGCCGCCGACCCCGGGGACAGCAAGAAGTTCGCCCAGCTGAACCGGCAGATCGAGAAGCTCGACAAGGAGTACGGCGGCGACCTCGCCAAGCTCAAGGACGTCCAGTACGCGGCGGAGAAGTCGCTCAAGAAGGCCAAGGACCTCCAGCAGGACCTCATCGAGGCCCGCGACCTCGTCGCGCAGCTCGCCGCCACCCAGTACATGATGAACGGCGAGGACCCAACGGTCACGTTCGTGACGGACGCGAACCCGAGCGACCTCCTCAGCAACGCGACCCTGGTCAGCCACCTGTCCCAGAACAAGGCCGCGAAGGTCGCGCAGATCCAGAAGCTCGTCAACGACCAGCTCCAGGCCCGCAAGCAGGCCCAGGCGAAGATGACGGAGCTGAAGAAGGAGATCAAGGACCTGCTCAGCCGGAAGGCCAAGATCAACGCCCTGGTCAAGCAGTACAAGCCCGAGTCGCCGAGCATCGGCATGGGCGGCATCACCCCCCGCATGCTCAAGGTCAAGAACACCATCGACCTGGAGACCGGCCCGTTCCCCGTGATCGGCTGCACGCGCCCCGGCGACCCGCAGGACCACGGCAGCGGACGCGCCTGCGACTTCATGGTGACGACCGGCGGCGCGATGGCCACCGGCAGCGCCCAGGCCCAGGGCGACCAGGCCGCCGAGTACGCGATCTCCCACGCGAGCGCCCTGGGCATCAAGTACGTCATCTGGCGCCAGCGCATCTACGACATGCGCAGCCCCGGCTGGCGCATGATGGAGAACCGCGGCGGCACCACCGCCAACCACTACGACCACGTCCACATCTCGGTCTTCTAGACGTACCCGCCCACCAGGACGGTCACAGTCTCCACGAGGACCGAGCAGCACGACCGCCGATCAGGACGGCTGCTGGACCCAACCCTGGGGTGGGAACCCCGGGCGGCATGGCTCCAGGGAGACATTCGGCCCGTCAGCGGCGGTCAAGCAGGACCGCGAGGCGGGATTGCCCAGCATCACCGGCCCACCACCGAGGCGCTCCCAGATCTGGGGTGGGAACCCCGGGCGGTTCCGATCTGAACCAGAGACGCGGCGAGGATGGTTCCGGTGGCCATGAGGCGAGTGAGACGGGACATGACTGCCCTTCGTTCGGGTTGACATTGGAGCCGACCCGAGGCGACGACCCAATGTCATGACCAAGTAACTCACTGTCACGGCGCTGCGACATGGCAGAAGACGCTTGCTGGCGCTGGGAGGGCGCCCTTCGGTGGTTGCGGTGGGGTCAGTCGGCGTAGCTGGGGAGCATGTGTTCGTGGGCCTCGCGTAGTTCGTGCAAGGGGATGCTGAACAGCTCCTGCTGGTCGCCTTCCGTACCGCGGCCTGTGACGGTCAGGGCGTCGCCGCCCGCCACGCCCAGTTGCGCCACGGGGACGCCCGCCGACTCGCACAGGGCCGCCAGGCGCGCCTCTGCGCCCGGCGTGACGACGACCATGGCGCGGGCCACCGATTCGCTGAACAGCGCGACGAACGGGTCGCCGTGCAGCGTGATCTTGGCGCCGAGGCCGCCGCGCAGGCACGACTCCACCAGGGTCTGCGACAGGCCGCCGTCCGACAGGTCGTGGACGGCGGTGACCAGCCCGTCCCGGACGGCGTTGACCAGGACGGACGCCAGCGAAGCCTCAGCCTTCAGGTCCACCAGCGGCGGCAGGCCGCCCAGGTGGCCGTAGACGACGTGCGCCCATTCCGACCCGCCGAACTCCTCCCGGGTCTCGCCGAGCAGCGCGATCGTCGCGCCGTCGGTGGTGAGCGACATGTTCACGCGGCGGCGGACGTCGTCGTGGACGCCGAGGACGCCGACGACCGGCGTCGGGTTGATCGCGGTGGTGCCGGTCTGGTTGTAGAAGCTCACGTTGCCGCCGGTGACCGGGATGCCGAGGTACTGGCAGCCGTCCGCGAGGCCCTCGACCGCGCGGGCGAACTGCCACATGACGCCCGGATCCTCCGGGGAGCCGAAGTTGAGGCAGTTGGTGACGGCCAGGGGCCGCGCACCGGTGGCGGCGACGTTGCGGAACGCCTCGGACAGCGCGAGCTGCGCGCCCGCGTACGGGTCGAGGCGGCTGTAGCGGCCGTTCCCGTCCAGGGACAGGGCGATGCCCAGGCCGGACTCGTCGTCGATGCGCACCACGCCCGCGTTCTCTGGCATGGCCATCACGGTGTTGCCCATGACGTAGCGGTCGTACTGGGACGTGACCCACGTCTTGCCCGCGAGGTTCGGCGACCCCGCCAGCCACAGGACGGTACGGCGCAGCTCGTCGCCGTTGGACGGACGCGTGAGCCGCCCGGGCGTGTCGGACTGCAGGGACCCGAGGTCCGCCGGCGGCTGCAGCGGACGCTGGTACACCGGGCCCTCGTCGGCGGCGGTGACCGGCGGGATGTCGACGATCGTCTCGCCGCGCCACGTCATGACGAGGCGCCCGGTGTCGGTGACCGTCCCGATCACGGTCGCCGGGATCTCCCAGCGGGCGCAGATCTCCATGAAGCGGTCGACCTTGCCGGGCTCGACCACCGCCATCATGCGCTCCTGCGACTCGCTCATGAGGATCTCCTCCGGGAGGAGCGTCGCGTCGCGGAGCGGGACGGCGTCGAGGTCGACGTGCATGCCGCCGGTGCCGGCCGCGGCCAGCTCCGTCGTCGCACAGGACACGCCGGCGGCGCCGAGGTCCTGGATGCCGACGACGAGATCCTCGCCGAACAGCTCCAGGCAGCACTCGATCAGCAGCTTCTCCGTGAACGGGTCGCCCACCTGGACGGACGGCCGCTTGCGGTGCGACTCCTCGTCGAAGGTCGCCGAGGCGAGGACGGAGGCGCCGCCGATGCCGTCCGGGCCCGTCAGCGCGCCGAAGAGGATCACCCTGTTGCCGGGGCCGGGGGCCACCGCGCGCTTGATGTCCTCGTGCTTCATCACGCCGACGCAGAGGGCGTTGACCAGCGGGTTCTGCTCGTAGCAGGCGTCGAAGACCGTCTCACCGCCGATGTTGGGCAGGCCGAGCGAGTTGCCGTAGCCGCCGATGCCCGCCACCACGCCGGGCAGGACGCGCTGGGTGTCGGGGGCGTCCGCCGGGCCGAAGCGCAGCGAGTCCATGACCGCGATCGGCCGCGCGCCCATCGAGATGATGTCGCGGACGATCCCGCCCACGCCGGTCGCGGCGCCCTGGTAGGGCTCCACGTAGGAGGGGTGGTTGTGCGACTCCACCTTGAAGGTGACCGCCCAGCCCTGGCCGATGTCGACGACACCGGCGTTCTCCCCCATGCCGACCAGCAGCTTGTCGGTCTTCGGGGCCTTCTCGCCGAACTGGCGGAGGTGCACCTTGGAGCTCTTGTACGAGCAGTGCTCGCTCCACATGACCGAGTAGATCGCCAGCTCGGACGACGTCGGACGGCGCCCGAGGATGTGGCGGACGCGCTTGTACTCGTCTTCGTTCATGCCCAGCTCGGCGAACGGCTGCGGGCGCTCGGGGGACGCCGCGGCGGCGGCGACCGTGTCCGTCCCGGAGTAGCCGAGGGCCGGGGCTTCGATGGCCGGCTGCGGGCCCGTGCCCGGGCCCACGGCGGGTAGCGGGCCGGTACCGGCGCCGATCGCGGGCTGCGGGCCCGTGCCGGGCCCCACAGCGGCCTGGGGGCCAGTGCCGGGCCCTACAGCGGCCTGGGGGCCGGTGCCCGTGCCGATGGCGCGCTGCGGCCCCGTCCCGGGGCCGACGGCGGGCTGCGGGCCAGTGCCGAGCCCGACGATGGGCTGAGGGGCCGTGCCCGGGCGGATGGCGGGCTGCGGGCCCGTCCCACGGCCTACGGTGGGTTGAGGGCCTGTGTTCGGGCCTACGGCGGGCTGCGGGCCCGTGCCCGGGCCGACGGTGGGCTGCGGCCCCGTGTTCGGGCCTACGGCAGGTTGGGGGCCGGTGCCAGTGCCAACGGCCGGTTGCGGGCCTGTGTTCGGGCCGACGGTGGGCTGCGGGCCTGTGTTGGGGCCTACGGCGGGCTGTGGGCCGGTGCCCGTGCCGATCAGCGGCTGCGGGCCGCCGGGCCCCACGGCGGGCTGGGGGCCCGTGCCGGAGCCGACCGCGGGCTGCGGGCCGGTGCCCGTGCCGACCGCGGGCTGCGGGCCGGTGCCGGAACCGGGGCCGTGGACGGCGGGGTTCGCCGG
>NZ_VCKW01000085.1 GCF_005889715.1 Actinomadura soli | reverse complement strand
GCCCCGGCCGCCGCCCCGGTCGGTGACCCGGTCGCTGACCCGGCATTGAGTGTGCGGCTGGGTGCTTGGGTGCAGGTTCCCGCCCGGGGCGCCTCGCGGTGGGCTTGCGCCGCGGGCAGGCGGTAGGCGCTGGTCCGGTAGGCGGCCAAGGTGAGCTCGGCGGGTCGCGCGGCGCCGGCCCGCACGGCCGCGGCAGCCGCCCGCACCGGTTCAGGCAGGCCATCGGGGGCGAGGCGGAGGTAGCCGACCGCGTCCAGCACCGCCGCGTACACCTCGCACAGCGGCGCGGTCAGCGGAACCTGGACGGGGAGCTGCTCCACGGCCGGGAAGCGCAGAGCGCGCGCGTCGGGGTAGGCGCGGCGCAGCAGCGGCCGGTCGCGGCGCAGCATCCTGCCTTGCAGGACCTGGTGATACCAGGCCTTGTCGGCGCCTGCAGCGGTGTGCGGGCTGGACAGCACCGCGGCCAGCCGCCGTCCGGTGCCGCCGCGGGCCGCGGCGCGGGCCCGGTGGAAGACGCGGCTGGGGGTCCACTGCGGATCCAGCGACCGGTCGGCCAGGGCGAGCAGTTCGAACAGGTCGGCGGTGTCGTTGTTGACCGGAGTGGCGCTCATCAGCAGCACCCGCGGGTCGATGTGGTGACGGTGCTGGTCTTCCAGCAACGACCGCACGGCGGCCAGGCGGGTGGTGAACGGGTTGCGCAGGGCGTGGGCCTCGTCCACGATCAGCAGGCCGCAGCGCTGCCAGACGTGCGCCTTCCAGGCCTGGCCCCCGCTGGCCTGAGATTCGCGCGCCGCGGCCGAGTGCCGTCCCTGCGGGTGGCCGCGGTCGTTGCGGTGGGTGTCGGCGGTGCGGGTGTCGGCGGTGCGGGTGACGTGTCGATAGAGCTGGACCAAGCGTTCATAGGAGAGCACCGCGATCCCCTGTAGCCCCCACTCGGCCAGGCGGCGCTGCCACATCTGCCGCAGGCTCGCCGGCGCCACTACCAGGACCGGGCCGCGGCCATCGCATACCGCCAGTCGGGCGACCTCACCGGCGATGTAGGTCTTGCCCAAGCCGACCTCATCGGCGATCAGGGCTCCGCCGTGCCGGGCCAGCATGGTCCGGATGCGCGCGACGCCGTCGCGTTGGTAGTCGGCCAGATCCATGACGGGGCTGGCCGGGGCGTTGACCTCCCGGTCATAGGCCTCGGCGAGCATCCGCAGGTACACCAGTTCATGCCGGTGCGCCTGGAACGTCTGCGTGATCAGTGCGGTGAGATCGTAGGGGCGGGCGTCCCGCCACCAGGCCAGAGCGGCGTCCAGGGCGGCGCGGGCCTGCGGTGCGGCCAGGGTGGCGTTGAATTCGTGGTTGTGGCGCAGCCCGGCCCGGGTGAGGTTGGAGGAGCCGGTCACCGCTCGGACCCGGTCGCCGCGGTCCACGACGACGGCCTTGGCGTGCAGGTAGGCGCGGTCGAAGCGGCGGCAGTCCAGCAGTCCCGATCTCAGCAGATCCGCCAAGCGCAGCAGCAGGCGTAGCCGTGCCCCGGTGAGCGGCATCCCGGCCAGTTCGGCGCGCAGCGCCCGATCGGCCCGCTCGCACAGGCCCTCCAGGTCCCCCTGCGCATCCGCCGCCGACGCTCCCGTCCCCAAGCCGGGCGCCAAGCCGGGCGCCAAGCCGGGCGCCAAGCCGGGCGCCAAGCCGGGCCCGAACCCGTTCTTGAAGCCGATCCCGAAGCCCGTCTCGAGGTCCTCGCGGGTGGGCGGCGAGGCGGCCAGCGGCGGAAGGGAGCGCCAGATCTGGGCCTGGTCCTCAAGGCAGACGCCCATCACCAGCCGCACCTGATGCCCGCGGCCGGTCAGCCGGCCCAGAGCGGGCGCGAGTTCCAGCAGGCCATGGATCGAGGCGAAGCCGGTCACCAGATGGACTCGGCTGGGCCGCCGTCCCGCCGCCCAGCCCAGCCAGTCGGCCAGGTCGGCGGCGACGCTGCTTCCCCGGGCGTTCACCAGGACGTGCGGCGGCCGATGATAGGTCGGGTCGTTGGGCGGCGGATCGCTCTGCCCTGGGCCGGCCGGTGCGGGCGGCGGGGCCGGTTCGTCGATCCGGTCGGGATCGGGATGCGGCCCCGGCAGCCGTGACCAGCTGATCCCGGCTGGCGCTCTGTCCACGTTTCCCCCAGGAGTGCTGTGTCTGTGCAGCTGGCTGATAGAGCGCGACCGTGGGCGCCGCGGCTACGACGGTGAGGGGACCGGCGAGGTCGAGCCGGTAGGTGCGTGAGCCGCTGCGCATTCCCGCCATGGCCGCGGCATGACGGCGGTGTGGAGAAGGCCGTGGCGTCGACGGCGCGGCGAGCAAGCACGCGCAGGCGTTGTGGTCGATGCGGGCCGGTGGCGCCATGAGTAGCACCGGGGGAGCACCGGTGTGGCCGGTGTGTGGGACGCCGGGCGTCGGGCGGTGTCGACGGGAGGCACGGGTGCATGGGGTCACGCCGGTGGTCAGCCGGTGCCGGCAGCGCTGTGCAGGAGCCCGGTGTCAAGGGGTCCGATGCGTCTGAGAAATCCGTTGATGACCTGGAGCAGGTCCTGTTCGCGGGCTTTGACCAGTTGCGGCGCGGCGACCGGGGTCTGCCCGGCGGACGGCATCGGCAGGCAGTGCGCGGCCAGGGCGTCGTCGCCGCAGCAAAGCCGCTCGTAGGCTTCCCGGTTCCAGCCGCCGGTCTGGTCGAGGACCTCGGCGGTGGCGGGGGTGGCGAGGACGAAGTTGCCCAGGGAGACCTCTAGCGGTCCGGGCCACAGCGGGACCAGCCGCATCTGCTGCTCGGGGAACACCGCGTCCGGCTCGGCCAGATCCGGCACGCCCAGCCCCGACGGACATGCCGCGGCCATCGCATACAGGCTGGCCACGGCCCCGAACCGGCCGCGGCGGCCGATCAGCTGGTCGCAGGTCACCGGCGGGGGCGGCCCGGCCGGCAGCATGAGCTGCACCAGTGTGGTGCGGGCGGCGGCGTAGTCGGCGGCGCGCAGCAGCGCCGCGGTGTCGGCGCCGGCCAGGTGCGCGGCGCCGTTGTAGCGGCCGCGGGCCAGGGCGTGCACCAGCCACCGGTACGGCAGGTGGTCGGTGGCCGCCTGCTCGAAGTGCGCGGCCAGGTGGAACAGCACTCCGACGGCGGCGGGCATCGCGATCAGCGAGGGGTCCACCAGCCCGCGTCGCTGCAGCGCCACGATCACCGCCGTGCAGGACCGGGACGCGCGCCGGGCGGCGTTGTCGACCTGCTCGGGGCGGCCGTTGAACACCGACCGGCGCCGCGCCGCCGGCGGAAGGAGCCGCTGCACCACCTCGTTGAGCACCGGAAGGGTGGCGGCCGCGCCGAAGCCCTCGCGCCGGGCATGGCGCCACAACGGGTCCAGCACCTCCCGCCGGACCCCGGGGCAGGCCAGGTCCAGGTACATCGTCTCGATCTCCGAGGCGTGCGCGGTCCGGGTGGAGGAGGCCTTGTTCAGCACCCGGTAGGACTCGGCGGCGTCCCGGACCCCGGCGTGCAGCCACGCTAGCGGGATCGTGGTGTCCAGCAGCTTTTTGCGGATGTCGGTCAGCTCGGCGGCCAGCTGGCTGGCCTCGTGGGTGCGGGCCCCCGCGCCCGCCTCGGCCACCAGCCGCGGGATCTCCCCGGGCTCGGCGGCCAGCAGGTCGCCCAGCCGGACCTGCGGGTGCTTGCGCCGCCGCATCGGCTGGATGTAGATCCGCCGGGTGGACTCCAGCACCGGCCCCACCTCCAGGTTCGGGCCGCCCAGCTCACGCCACACCTCCGGTGGATAGCACGCCGGGCGGATGCCGGCGCCGCCGGCCAGCGCTGTGCACCGCTGCTGCCCGTCGACGATGAACACCTTGGCCTGGGAGGACTTGCGGTAGCGGCCGGCGCGCGGCGCCTCCCGCGGCGGCGGGACCCACCACACGAATCCGCTGATCGGGTACTGCGGCGTGCGGGCCAGCGACGCCCACAGGTCAGCCGCCCACAGCACATTGCGCTGGAAGGGCCGGCCGAACTGAACGACGTCTAGTCGCCCTTCGGCCAGCATCGAGAGCAGATCGGCGAGCTTGACGTACGGCTGATCGAACACACCAGGTCCCAAGTTTGACGACTGTCGTTAAGCGAGAACCGGGCAGCGTCCCCCCGGATCGCTGGTCCTCCTACCCCGCCAAGATCCAGCCGAAGCGTCATAGTCGCAGGTCAGAGGCATGATCAGTAGGTTTGTCGTGGATGTGACGTTCGGGCGAGGGCCGCCCTCGCCTGCCCGGGGGAGCAGGCATAGAGTCCGGCAGCGGCCGCCAAGAACCCCTCACGTGTCACCTGCCGCGGTAGCCGCCCGGTCCGCTCGACGCGCAGCAGCGACCACGACGACATCCCCAGCCGTTCAGCCGCTTGGTCGGCGGTCAGGCCTGCCCAGTGCCGCCACTCGGCTAGGCCAGCCAGCTCAAGCGGCACTGCCGACAACTGCGGTCCCGTGACCCCGAGGACCCGGCACAACGCCGCGAACCGTGCCGGGTCACAACGACGGCGCCCCGCCTCGTACTCATACAGCTGCCGGGCCGGAACCCTGCCCCCGGTCAGCGCGGCGAGCGCGTCCACACTCAGGCCCCGGACGATGCGCCACCGACGCAGCTTGCCGCCGTCCAAGCACACGTGACCATGAGACAAGCTCACCCTCCGGGATTGGCTGAACACCCAAGGTGGCCAGCGAAATCGCCGAGCATCGCTCACGTCCATGAACGATGATGCAGGTCTCCGCCCTCAGCGGTGCGGAGCCGGGGGCGGTGCCCAATGGCCGGGCAGACGTGCCAGTGCGCGCATCTCCGACTCCAACGTCACCCAGTTCACCGAGCTGCTCGACGAGACCGGCGGCCCCCGCGCTGGTGGAGGCCGAACTGGCCGGACGTCCAGGCACGGCCGGGCTGCCGGTCCGCACCGTGTTGACTGGCCCGATGCTGGCCGCCCAGTACACCGGCAAGGCCACCCTCGCCATGGCCGAACGGGATCTCGTCAAACGACCTCGGGCCATCTCACGAACGGGCCCGGGGAGGGGGTGGGACACAAGCCGGCCGCGCCCGCGTCGTTAAGAAAGACCAAGGCTTGAGTCTCACGAGCTGGACGGGCTCTCCGGCGAGCAGGAGGCTGTCCACCTCGGCGTCGGGATCGCTGCCGAAGGCGTGCGCCAACGTGATGTGGAAGGGGCGCAGTGCCTCTCGGTGCGGGTGGACAATGAGGCGACGTCGTCGATTTCGCTGGGGTCGGTGTAAAGAGTCAGGTACGCCTCGCGTGGGGAGGGGATTCTGGTGACCGCTGCCGAGGCGACGCTGCCGAGACGAGCCTAGGCAAGTGCGTTGGCGGCGGAGTCGCACAGCGCGACGGCCGAAAGTACTGCTTGACCTGGTCTCGGCCAAACGCTGTGGCGACCTGCCGGGCGATCTCGTTCTCGGCCCGGCGCTGCACCGAGGGCGTCGACTCAGCCGCGGCCCTGCTCCGAGCCCGGCCGGGTGATCGTCCGCGCCCACGACGCGTTCGGCATTTTCGACAGCGGCCAGGCATGCGCCCATCCCGCGGCCGAGCACATTCTGCGGCGGGACCCACACGAAACCGAACACCCACCTACATGGCGACCGCCAGACCGCCGCTCTCACCCGAATGATCATCCGCCAACAACACGCCGACAACCCCACCCCCAACAGCACATGGAGGAACGACATACGACCACCTAGCGGCGTCCCGGCACCGATAAGAATGAGAACGATCTCATCTTCGCGGGCGGCGCGTGGCTGGGCAGCGCTATTCGCGCGCAGGTGAGTTGCCGAACTCAGCAAGTAGGTGTCACGGTGGGGTGACTGGCAGAGGATTGCGCTGTTCCTGGAGTGGGGTTCCCAGGATATGGAGGTCGGTGTGTGTTGGCAGACTGATGTAGATTCCGTCTAGAGACGGAATTGGTGGCGGCGACTGCGCGCATATTCGATCCAGATGGCGTCACAGGTCTCTGGCTGGGACGTGGGCGCCGTGCCGGAGGCGGCCTGATCCGGAGGTGGAAGCCCGGGTCAGAACCGCCTCTTTGGCATATCCGAAATCCACTTTTCGTGGTCTGGGTCTTTTCTCAGTTTATCGAAGCAGGTTAGGCTCGCGTCATCTCGTCACTGGCGCGCGGCGGGTATGCGGAGGCTTCCACACTCGGCTACCCCTTTTGCAGGTTCGCGGGTCGGTTGCGGGCTAAGTCCCACGTCCCAGCCACCGCCTGCGAAAGAGAGCCACTTCGATGCCGCAACAGGATCCGGCTTCCCTTGCTGCCGGAGTTTTGATCACGCTGGCGTTCTTCCTGCTTATCGGCTACATCGTTCGGAGCATGCTCCGAACTGAGGTTGCCGCTGTCCGCATCGCCACGACGCTGATCGCTCTCGGGTCGGTCATGGTGGCGTTGCCGGCCATCTTGTACGCATTGCTCGGCTGACTCGCCCGCGCGAATGTCTGATTTCGCCCCCGCGGCGCAGGACCCGAGAAGGGCCCGGTTCTGGTCTTGGCTCAGCACCTCGGACAGGGAAGCGCTCGCTGCGGCGGGAGTGCCGCGCAGTTACCCGCCCGGGGAGATCATTTTTCGACAGGGCACTGCTGCTAACGCGGTACTGCTGATCCGTGACGGCTTTGGCAAGGCGACGGCGAGGCTGGCTACCGGCACAGAGCAGTTGCACAACATCTATGGCCCGGGAGACATAATCGGGCATGTGGCGGCCATCGAGGGCAGTCCGCACGGTGAGACAGTCACCGCCGCCGGAGCGGTCTACGGAATCGCCATGCTCAGCCAACGCTTCGTGCGATTCTTAAACGAGCGGCCGGCCACCACCCTCGCCGTTACCGCGTCCCTGGCCGGTCAGGTGCGCGTAGCCCACCGTCGCCGGTTGGCTGTCGCGGCAACCGAATCTCCGGAGGCCCGCCTCGCGCGCATGCTGCTCGACCTCGCCGCCACGCATGGCGTTGCCGCCGACGACGGGATCCAGCTCGCGGTGCCGATCAGCCAGGCTGAGCTGGCTGATCTGGCCAACATCTCCCGCGAATCCGTAGAACGCGTGCTGCGCAAGTACCGCAAGCAGCGGGTCGTCTCTACCGGCTACCGTACATTGACCATCCACAAACTGGCCGACCTGCAGAAATCCGATACCGATCACAGCCTTCCGGGTTCCAGCCCGGGGGTAGCAGGCCCAGCGAATAGCTGGCCACTGGAGAGTGTCACCGGCTCCGGGACCGGCGGACTGCTGACTCGCCCTGGAATCCCTCACGCAATCACCGCTGGCGCAGACGACCCCACCCCCGCGCCGCATCCGGCCCACGGCCAGGAAAAGCGCAACACCAGTGACAGGCGGGCCCCGCGTAGTGCCTCGTCGGTCCAACCCTTGACCAGCCTCACCACGACGGGCAGTTTCTGGGACCTGCTCTCAACATCCGACCAACAGGCACTGCGGGCGATGGGGCGGCGTACCGAGATCCCGCCCGGCGGGATGCTGTGCCACCAGGGGTCGGTCGCGCCGGCGGTGTACGTGGTCTTCACGGCAGCGCCGCGCACGGCAAGCAACGCGGTGGCCAAGGAGTTCGTGGACTCAAGCGAGGGAGATGAGTCGATTATCGACCTGATCGGGTCGGGTGACCTGGTCGGCGCTCTCGGCCCGTGGGGATATCCGCAGCGCGGCACGGTCGCGACGCTGGATCACCTCGCGGGCCTGCGGGTGGACTGCCGCAAGTTCCGCAGCCTGCTGGCCGCCAGCCCCCAGATCAGCGAAGCAATGATGCGCAGCATCGCTCAAAGTGGCGCATACGGCGGCCGCCGGCACGCCGTGCGCGCAGGCGACCACGCGCAGCGGCTCGCCTACCACGTGCTGGAGCTGGCCCACCGGTTCGGGACGAGCACCATGCGGGGGACGGAGATCCCGCTGCCACTCAGCCAGGCCGAGCTGGCCAACTGGGCTGGAGTCTCCCGCGAGACACTGGTGCGCTTGTTCCGACTGTGGCGCGCGAAGGGGATTCTCGATCGCAGGCCGCGCCCGCTGACGGTCCTGGACCCGGAGAAACTTCGCCGCACGGCCAGCCCCTGGGGCGATGAATGGCCGGTCGTCCCCCACGACCACAGTTTCCACCTTCCTCTCGGACGACCCGAACCGGCGTTTGCGGCCGGCGCCGCGCTGGCCGCGCGCTCGCCGGTGCGCATTGAGACCCCCGGCGGACACCCGCTCGGGAGGCGCCTCCCGGCAGATAACCCGTTCTTCGCCGGACGGGCAGTCAGCCTCGGCAAGCTGGACATACTGATGGCGCAGTCGGAGTGGCCGCGCGCGGTCGTCGTCCAGGGGATGGCGGGCGTGGGCAAGACGACGCTGGTGCTGCACTGGGCGCACCGCGTCGTCGACCGGTTCCCGGACGGCGTGCTGTTCGCCGACCTGCGCGGCACGCGCCGCAGCCCCGTCACCCCGGCGGAGGCGATGGGGCAGGTGCTGCGCGCGGCGGGCGTGCCCGGCGACCAGCTCCCGCGGACGGAGGCGGAGCTGGCGGCGCAGTGCCGGTCGCTGCTGGCCGACCGGCGGATGCTGCTGATCCTCGACAACGCGTCGCGGCCCGAGCAGGTCAGGCCCTTGCTGGCCGCGGCGACGTCGGGGCTGGTGGTCGTGACGAGCCGGCGGCGGCTGCCCGACCTGCTCGAAGGCGCCGACATCCGGACGCTTGAGCTGCGGGAGATGGCCACGCAGGAGGCCGTCGACCTCATCGCGGGCGTCCTCGGCCCGGCGGACGAGCGCGTCCGCGACGAGCGGCGGGCGGTCGAGCGGCTCGCCCGCGAGTGCGGGCACCTGCCGCTCGCCCTCACGATCATGGCGGGCCGACTTGCGGAGAACCCCGGCGAGTCCATCGCCGGGACCGTCCGGGAGTTGACCGCGCAAGACAGCCCGCACGCGGCCCTCGCCGCGGGGCCGGGGCTACTGAGCGTACTCGGCCCGACGTTCGACGTCGCCTACCGCAGCCTCCGCAGCGACCAGCGCGAGGCGTTCCGCAGGCTCGGGCTCATCACCGGCCCCGATTTCACCCCAGCCGCGCTCGCCGCCCTGCAGGACCGGACGGTCGACGAGGCCCGCGAATGCCTGGAGGGGCTCCGGCAGGCCTACCTCGTCCACGACGTCCGGCCGGGCCGCTACCGGATGCACGACCTGCTGCGCGACTTCGCCCGCCAGCGCGGCCTGCGGGAGGACTCCGACGGCGAGCTGATGGCGGCGCAGCGGCGGCTGCTGGCCGGATACCTCGCCGAGGCGCGCGGGGCGGGCGCGGCGCTGGCGATGCGGCCCCGTCCGGCGGTGCACCGGAGGGAGGCGCGGAGCCGTTCGTCTACCGCCGCCGAGCGCGGGGCCGGGCTCGCCTGGTTCGAGTCCGAGCGGCGCAACCTCGTCGCCGCCGTGCACCAGGCCGCCCGGCTCGGCCTGCACCGGACGTGCTGGGAGCTCGCCGACGCGCTCTTCGACTTCCAGGAGTTCCGGCGCTACAGCGAGGACAACATCGCCGTCCACCAGGCGGGCCTGCACGCGGCCCGCACCGAGGAGGACTGGGCGGCCGCGGCCGTCATGCTGCACAACCTCGCGATGGCGCACTTCGAGCTGGGCGGGTCCGTCCAGGCCATCGGGTACGGGGAGGACGCCCGGCGCGGGTTCCGGGCAATCGACCCGCCCGACCGGTACGGGGAGGCGGTCACCCTCGCCACCCTCGCCGACGTGCACGTGGCGCTCGGCCGCTACCTGACGGCCATCGAGCACGCCCGCCGCTCCCTGAACATCCACACCGAGCTCCACGACGAAGGGGCAGACGGCGGAGTCGCCAAAGCCCACGACACACTGGCCCGCGCGCACCTTGGCCTCGGCGACTACGAGAAGGCGCTCGACCACGCCGGCGACGCGCTGAACACTCACCGTCGGGTCGACGACCAGCCGGGCGTGGCGGAGACGCTGCTCACCGTCGCGCAGGTCCACCGGCGGCAGGGGAACGTCCACGAGGCGGTGTCGCACGCGCTGGAAGCCCTCTACATCCGGCAGGAACTCGCCGACATGCACGGCGCCGCCCAGGCCCTCACGGAACTCGCGCGCATGAACGCCGCGCTCGGCCTGCGCGACATGGCGCAGCAGGACGCCGAACAGGCCCTGCGCACCTACCGGGCCCTGGGCGCCCGCCACGGCGAGGCCCGCACGCTGACCACGCTCGGCATGCTCATGTGCGACGCCACCAGGTTCGCCGAGGCGTTCACCTACTGCGGGCAGGCGCTGCGCCTGCACCGCGACACCAGCGACCGGCACGGCGAGGCCGAGGCGCTGGCGCAGATCGGGATCGTGCACTGGCGGCTCGGCCGGTACCGGGAGGCGCGCGAGCACCTGCTGCGCGCGGTGGAGATCCGCCGCGAGATCGGCGACCAATACGGCGAGGCGCACGATCTGGAGCACCTGTCGGTGGTCATGCGCCGCCTCAGCCGCCACCAGGAGGCGTTCGTCCTCGGCCTGGAGGCCCTCGACCTGTGGCACCAGCTCGGCGCCCAAGGCGGGCTGGCCGGGACGCTCGGCAGCCTGGCCCGCACCTACTCCCACCTCGGCCTGCCCGCGGACGCCGAGCGCGCCGCGCGGCAGGCGCTGAAGATCCGCGAGGACGGCGGCGACTGGTACGGCCTCGGCGTCGGCAAGGACACCCTCGCCGCCGTGCTCCGCCGCGCCGGCCGCCCCGAGGAGGCCCTGGAACGGGAGCTGGAGGCGCTGCAGTACCTCCGCGAGGTCGGCGACCGGCACTCCGAGGGCACCGCGCTCGTCCACCTCGCCATGATCCACCTCGACCTCGGCCACGCCGACCAGGCCCTGGAGACCGGGCGGCGCGCCCTCGACCTGGCCGCCGAGCTCGGCGACACCCGCGAGCAGGCGTACGCGCTGCACACCATGGCCCGCGCGTCGCAGCTGCTCGGCAAGCACGCCCGCGCCGCCGAGCACGTCAACGCCGAGATCGTCATCCGCCGCGACATGGACGACCAGCGGGGCCTGCGGCGGGCGCTGGAACTGCTCCGCGACTCCCACCTCGCGCTCGGCGACCAGGCCGCGGCGGCCGACTGCGTCCGCCGCGTCCGCGCCCTCGACAAATGGCTGGAATCGGAGAGCGCCGAGACCGAAGAGGACCCCACAGCCAAATAGCCACGCGGGCGGGCTCGCACACGAACAACCGCATGGTCACGCCGTCCTCTGGCCACACGACGCGGCCGCCGCCACGGCCTTGGCTGTGCCGAGGAACCTGCGCGGCCTGGACACCAGGATCGGCTGCCCGGCCTCTTGGCGTGCGCAGGACCTTCGCGGGGGACGTACCACTCGATGGACCGCTTGCTCTTGAACAGGTGGTCGATCCGCTGCTCCAGCGCCCGGTACTCAACGGCGAGGTCGGGGCGGCGAGATCGAGGGCATCAAGACCAGCCTGGAAGCCGGGCCACGCCAAACTCACTGCAGCCGGCCCGACGGCCGCCAAGCCGCAACCCAACGATCCGAACGCTCGAGAGCTCGACGCCGCGCGGGCGACCAACCGTGACCTGATGACAAAGCTCAATACAGGCTGATAGAGGGCTCGAACACTTGGTCAGCGGATATCACCGAAAAAATCTTCCCTCTTGAACGCCTTAACAAGCTTCTGCCTAGCGTTCGCGAGGTGGACTCGCGCAGTGGGGTAGCTGATGGCGAGCATTTCGGCGGTCTTGGCGAGGGGGACGTCATGAAGGTAGTGCAGGGTCATGACCTGAACCTCCCGATCGGTGAGCACCTCCCTCATGCGGTCTTGGACGGCTTCCCGCAATTCCACCCTCTCCAGCCGCTGTTCTGCCGCCGGGTCGGCGATGCCCTCGAGCAGGTCGTCGTCCAGCGCCTCCGCAGCAGCCTTGAACCTGACCAGCCGTTGAACGCGGAAGCGATTGCGGGCAACCGCAAACAGATACGAAGCCGGCCGCTCGACCTGCGCCCACTCGCCCTGTCGCATCAATCTGAAGACGGCCAGGAAGGAGTCGCTGAGGATGTCTTCGATCTCCTCCTCTCGCGCGCCCAATACGCGGAGATAGCCCGCAAGACGCGGCCACTCGCGGAGGAGGAGGTCCTCGACCTGCTGTTCCGGGGATTCAGGACCCACGGGTCTCCGGGGTCGGCGGCTGATCCTCGCCCGGCGGCTCGATCTCCTCGGGAGAGGCGGAGCCGAACTGGAAGCCGAAGTTGAGGGTCCAGTGGGTCTTCTTCCGGATCCGGTCCACCACGCGACCGGTCGCGAACATCACGACCACAGCACACATGCCCGCGCCATAGAAGTGGTGAACCGCGGTCAGACTGGTCAGGAGATTCGGGTCGAGCTCATGCTGGGTTACCGGGAGCTCCAGCCCCGCCCAGGACAGCAGGAACCCAACCGAGCCCCAGCCGCTGATCTTGCCCAGCCCAGAGACCCCGTTCTTCGCGGGCTCACCAAACGAAGTGACTTGCGTCACATTAACCACCTTCGCCGGGATGCATCTGTCTCATCACGCTCGGTGCTCTTTAGCCGGGAGTCGCGCGTGATTAGTCGAACAGACTGACAGCAAGGGTGGACGGCCGTCAACATGAAGGCATGCCGGAGCCCGCCGTGTCGGCTCCCGGCTAAGAGCACCGACCGGCGGGCTTCCGGTGACGCGAAGGTGGCGTCACTTGTTAAGAGTCCCTGGACGGGCCAAAGTGCTTAGTCCGGTAGCAAAGATCTTTTAGTATCGGCGAGGGCCCTCCCGTCGCAGGAGGTCAGAGCCGAGTCAAGGTCCTGCAGCGCGGTGAGCTCATCAGCACCATCCAACACCCTTGCGCAACATGTGTCGCGCTCGGTATCGCTCACAGCACCGGCACCAGACCAGCGCAAACGCCGCAAGACGCAACCACCCACGGCCTTGACGCCGAGGAAAGCGGCGCCTCGGTGATCGTGGAGATCGCGCTGATCGACGCGGCGACCGGGGAAACGCTGCTGGACACGCTCGTCAACCCCGGGACCGCGCGCGTCGAACCCGAGGCGCGCGCGGTGCACGGCATCAGCGACACCGAACTCGCCGCCGCGCCGGCCTGCGCTGAGGAGGTGTGGAGGGGGCCGACTGTGAGTCGGCCCCCTTTTCATGCCGCGCTCAGCGGAGCATCAGCATGCCGAGGTTGGTGATGGAGCCTGCGCCCGAGCGGTCGATGCGGTCAAGGCCAGGCCATCTTGGCCTGGGCGGCTTCGAGGCTGATTTTCAGGCCATCGGCGTCGCCGAGCCAGCCGCGGGCGGTCGCTTCGTCGATGGGGCAGTTAGGTTGGTGATGATCTCGGTGAGGTGTTCTCGTTGGCGGGTCGACGCGCATCATGGGCCGCGGATGCCCGTTGACTGAACGAAGCACGAAGATTCCGCAGTTCAAAGGGCAAATGGTGTCGTCGATCGCTACGGTCACCGGTGCCCTGGAATCACCAGGCCCAGGTCATTCGCTAAGCGACCGCTACGTCGTTTGCGGCGCGGCCAGCAGCCGCCACACCAACACCGCGCGGTCAGCGCCGCTGGTGGCCAGGATCAGTAGTCCGTCTGGGCCGGTGCCGAACGCTCCCGCGCGGACCCAGTCGGTGTGGCCGGTCAGCGGCTCGCCGACTGTTTCCCCGGTTGTCGGGTCCCAGATCCGCACCGTGCGGTCGTCGGCGCCGGAAGCCAGCAGCAGCTGTCCGCCCAGGGTGGTGCCGAACGCCACCGTGTTCACCGGGCCGGTGTGGCCGGTCAGCAGCTCACCGGCCGCTTCCCCGGTCTCCGGGTCCCACACCCGCACCGTGCCGTCGTCGGCGCCGGAGGCCAGCAATAACCGCCCTCGCACCATCCTGCCGCACACGCTGGCCCCGCAGACTCAACGGCGGTGCGAGGAGGCGCATTCCATGCAGCTGGGCGGGCAGTTGTGGGGAACTCTCATATTGCGGGCCACAGGCGGACGATGTAGGACTCCCGGCCTTGGAGCAGAGCCCAGTCCGCCTGGAATTGTGGGTCGTCGAAGTCTGTCGAACGGTGTTCGGCCTGGCGGTAGAGCTCTGCTGTGTCCATGCCATGGCCGGTGATGCGGGCGTGGTACGTGCCGGGGGCAGGGAGTTCGAATTTGCTGACGCTTGCCTCGCCGTCGCTGACAGTGAGGTTGCCTGTTGGTGCGGCCAGTTCGCAGGTTTCGGGGCCGATCTCAGCGTGATCATCGGTGATCGCCGGTTCGCCGCTCCAGGTTTCCACGCGTACACGGATGCGAAGGTTGTCCTCGCCGCCGGTGAAGATCATCAGTTTCGGTCCTTGGCAGGCGACGAAGCCTTGGGAGGGTCTGGACAGTATCGCGTCCGACGGTGGCTGTTGCGCGTCGATCGTGACGGCTCCGTACCAGGGGCTGACGAGCCAGTCCATGGCGGCTAGGGAGCGGGGGGCCTGTTGGGCGGGCATTGGACCATCCACTTTTGATCGGGTGATGGGGGCGGGCAAGGATGCCCGCCCCCATCGTTACGCGAGGGTGTTACTGGACCTTGATGAAGAACGGGTCCTTATCGACCATCCGATCCCAGTGGTACCACAACCGCAGGACGGTGCCTGCGGCGTTGTTGTCGTCTCGGTGGACCGGGCGGGCGGAGAACATGTCCTTGTACTGGGCGCCGTCCCAGTCGAACTTGGCAGCCCCGTCGTAGGTGGAGGCGAAGGGGAACTCGTCGCACTGCTGGATCGGCTTGCCGTCGGGGCCCTTGAGGTCGTCCCAGCCTTTGAAGTAGGTGTCGCACGCCTTCTTGGACCAGTACCGGTTCTTTCCCTCGTTTGACTTGGTGGTCGCGTTGAGTTCAGGAGCCAGGCGGCGGATCGGGTCGTCCCAGCTTCCACCGGGGATCTGTTTGTCTGAGAACGGCGGCTTGGTCTCCTTCGCCCGGTTGAGTGCTGTCCATAGGTGGTCGGCGACCTCCTTGTAGCCGGAGTTGGCGGCCCGGTTGAAGCTCAGCCATGCCTGGGACTTGGTGAAGATCGAGCCTCGCTTGCCGTAGGTGCTGTCATACCAAGCGGAGTCGAAGCGGATGTTGGTCATCGGCTGTTCGTTGTCATCGTTCGGAAAGCCGGCTAGTTCGGCGTAGCTAATGGCGGTGGTGTCAGCGTAGATGAGTTGCTCGCCGTGATCCTTGTGAGGCGGCTTGGCGGGTGAGAGGAACTCGCTGTAGGCGTCCTTGTCGGCTGTCCATCCGGCCTTGGTCCGGGTGTCGCCGTTGGTGTCGGGGGCCTTGCAGTTGTTGGGATCGTTTACCCAGCATTTGATAGCCAGGGTGTACTTGACGTCGGGCCGGGTCATCACGCCCCATTCACCATCGATCTTCACCATGGTGAGGGTGTAGTTCATGTGCCGGTCGGTGGCAGTGGGGCTGTCAGCTGTCTCGTGCCGTCCGTAACCGATGATGTTGAAGTAGATGTAGGCCTCGCCCTTGACCACGCACTTGGGCGGGGAGCTGGCGTCGCAGGACTTGGCCTGGAACTTGGTGGCCAGCTTCTTGCACCAGGCGAAGTGATTCTTCACCCAGCCGCCGGTTGTGGCGGCCTCGGAACTGGCCTGGCATTCGGCTGGAGAGATGTAATCGTACTGGCGGGCTCGGGCTTGCCCGGCTGGGAGGAAGTCGTCGGCGTTGGCTTCGTGGCGGGCACCGGCACGGGCGGCTTCGCGTTCTACCTGCGCGCGAGTGAGTGGTAGTTGGTCGGTCCGCGCGGCAGGCGCTCGTGTGCCGGTCACGGGGTTGATGGCTTCTGAAGTGATCACGAGGCCGGCGGTGGCCGACGGGCTCGGATCTGCTGATGCGCTTGGTACGCCTGCCAGCAATGCGACGACGGCGGCCAGCGCTGCAAGTGCGGCAACGGCGGGTTGCGTGATGGCGCGCATCGCTCAGCTCCCGCAGTAGGTGTGGAAGAAGTCGGCTTTCTCGTTGGTGGTGGCGCTGACCTGCGAGGAGCTGGACCGGGGTGCCTCGCGCCACAACGTAGCGAAGGGGCTGACGTCGCGGTCGTAGACCTCGACGGTGTGCTTGGTGGTGTTATCCCAGGACGAGGTCTGATTGCCGAAGCCGTAATCGGTCAGCGACTGGTTGCCGCCGCAGTCCCGGAATGACAGCTTGCGGCCGGTGAAGTCCTTGTGCTGGTAGAAGCAGTACCAGCCGGCCGTGCAGGGGTTGGCCGCATTCGTGGCCGAGGGGAAGGTCACGATCACGCTTCCGCCTTTGTAGGACACCTCGTCGGCGCCGGTCTGCACACCGCCGGGGTAGGTGCGCAGCTGCTGGTCGATCTGTGCTTGGACAAAAGCATCCGGAGGAGCCGCTAAAGCGGTTCCCGCAGCACCGAATAGCGCGGCGCCGACGATGGCGGTGGTGGCCAGCATCCGTGTGGATGTGGCCAGGGTTGATTGGAACATGCACACTCCTCTGCGAATTCACTCGAACAGAGTGGCGAAGAAAGTCTTCGCGTCACGGACGCTACGAGAGTCTCCGATGTCGATCAAGACCCGAGAAGCGGTAAAAAACCATCACTAGATGCATCACCCACGCTGACAAGGCAAGTCATAAAGTGGCAGGATCCGGCCAGGAGCGGATGTAAACCGGAACGTTCAGTTCGGCGTCAACTGCATTCACTGAGTGCAGGCCCCAGACACCTCGAAATTAAGAATTCACCTTGTTTCTACGCGTTCGCTCGCCGCGCCAGTTATCTTTTGCCGAGATCACCATCGGCTGATAGGCGCCTAAAGGAGGCCGCTCGTGCCCGCAGATATCGGTCTCACCCGCCGGGGCATGCTGGGAAGCACCACAGCGGTCATGGCTGGCGCGCTGCTCGGCCCGATCGCCGACCCGTCCCTGGCCTCAACGCAGGTATTAACGAGGGCCGCACCTCTCATCCACACGCGCCCTCAATGGCAGGCACGGCCACCCAAAGTGGAAGCGACCGTCCTGGACCGACCCCCGGACCACATCGTCGTCCACCACACCGCCTCACCAAACTCCACCGACCCGTCGCTGGAGCACGCCTTCGAGTTATCCCGCGCGATCCAGACCTTCCACATGGACACCTACGGCTGGGACGACATCGGCCAGCAGCTCACCATCAGCCGCGGCGGCCACCTCTTGGAAGGACGCAACCGCGCCCTGGAGGCCATCAACGCCGGCCACCACGTCATGGGAGCCCATACCCTCAGCCACAACGACCACACCATCGGCATCGAGAACGAGGGCACCTACATCACCGAGGAACCCACCGACGAGCTGTGGGGGCAACTCGTCGCAACCTGCGCGTGGCTGTGCAGGACCTACCGTCTTGACCCACACGCGGCCATCGTCGGACACCGCGACTACAACACCACCGCATGCCCCGGCGACGCCCTGTACGGACTCCTGCCGGAACTGCGCAACCAGGTCGCCGACACCCTGCACCGACCACGCGCCGCAGCAGCAAGCCCCCCGGCCGAACCCAGCGGGCTACCCGTACCGCGCCACATCTTCGACCACGGACCAGCCATAGGACCCCGGGACCGCACTCGCTAGCCGAACCCCGGGCGCGCTCGGCCAGGGGTTGGGAGTGGCGGTGATTGGGCGGGCCGCACCGTCCCGGGTGGCCGCAGAGCTTGGGCAGGGAGCGCGGCAAGGCGGCCGGGCAGGTGTGATGGGCCCGGTCGTTGGGGCCGGGGGAGGCGTGGCGGGCTGGCGCCGACCTGGCCCGCGGCCACACCGTCCGCGCGCAGGGACCGAGATGAGCAACATTCGTCGGGTTCGTGAACCCCTTCCCGGCTGCAGGGTTGATTGGATCGGGCCAGGACCTGGGCCTGCACTGACGGCTCCTCCGTCACAGTGTCACCTGAAGGACTTCAGCCTCAATGAACATCCCCGCCTCTCATGACGATCACTCGTAGTGGGCGAAGTCGGGGAGGTGCGGTTGGCGCTAGCCCTAGTCCGTGATCCGCGCGAGCACCGGGCGCCGTCCAGCGAAGGACGCCGAGTTCCTCGTCCGCCGCAAGGACGGAACCCTGTACCTCCTCAAGTCGTACTAGGGCCCACCAAGGCCCCGGTTCAGGGCGTCCGGTGCCACCCCAAGCTCCCAAACCCCTGGAAACGCCCGCCCCGGAAGCAGAGGAGCCCAGTCCCATGAACAGGACGGCAAATACGCGAGGTGCTCACGCCACATGGTCGCTGAGAATCTCGGTGGTGATCCAGACCCTCTTCATCTTGCGCCTCGGCACGATGCTCATCGCAGATATCTCCGCACGCTCGGACTTCGGCGCGTGGCCCAGTGACAGCCTCCGACCGGCAGGAGCCCCCTAGGCCCCTGCCCCTCGCACTCGTAGAACAGCACATGCGCGAAGTGCTCGTGCGCAGACGGCTGCTGAGCCGTGCAGTGATACGCCACACTCACGGGGGACTCAAGCCGGCGGCGAGGACCGCCTCCCCACTCGCAGGCTGAACAGAGAAGACTCGTCAAGAGCACAAAATGGGGGCGCCGATCCGGTTTGCGGGTCGGCGCTCCTATTCGCACTGGCCGCACCGCCAGGTGACTGGAGAGGACGCGGCGGACGCAGTAGAGCCAGGTTCGCCGTACCGTTCCAGCTTGGGACGCTGGTGCGCCACGATCGCATCACGATGGGAGTAAAGGAGTACAGCGGCGCCAAACCTACGTCAGGCGTGCCCGTTGAACACCACTCAAAGTCGCTCACCGGTCAGCAGCCTATTGCGGCTCACCCGGTGTCGCATGGACGATGGTTGAGTGATCCCGGTCTACACGACCGACTCGGTCCCCGTCCGAGCTGCGGGCCCGATCGAGCAGGCATGGCCTGTGTGGGGCGAGGCCAAAGAGATCGGGGAGGGCGTCGATCTGCTGGCTCAGATCGCGGAGGGCGACGGAGCACACGCTGTGATCGGGCTGAGGATCGCCACGTTCTCGGCGCATGAAACCCGCGGCATCCTCGGCACCAATCCTCGATACGCGATGGTGGGCACGGCCGTGATCCTAGGTCCGCGGGCGCCTGAGCGCGGCCCTCCCTTGCCGCCCGAGGAACCGCCCTGGACGCCCGAGGACGAAGGGTATCCGCCCTACGGGCCGTGATCATGACCGTCGCGAGGCCCGCGCCGCGCCACCAGACACGAGGACTCGATCCCTTCGGGTTTCGATGGATGCATCGAGCGGGCGAGTAGGTGGTGGCTGGCAGACGCCGGGTGAACGCCTGATGTCATCGGGCGTGGGCGCGATCGGCGGTGGCGAGCGGCGTACGTGTCTGGCCGCGACAGTAACGGTAACGGCAGCGGCCGACAGGACGCTGAAGATTTGCGCGGACTGGCCTGTGGGCCCCGTTTGGGAGGGGCCTACCGGCCGGGGCCGAGTAGGCGGGCCCCTCTGCCCCTGGTAGGCCCACCGGTAGGCGCCCCTAGCCTGCGCGGTAGGGGCTGCACTAAGAACGTTGTCTCCTGAGGCAAACGGCGATGATCTATAACGGTTTGCTGGCAACTGTCGTGTTCGTCTGGGCTGGTCGTGCGGGCGCGTCAGCATCGTGGTTGTGGGTGGGTCTGGGGATCTGGGGGAGCTCGTCGAGCATTGGACGTTGCTCGATGACGAGCGGGGTCTGGTTGCGGGCAAGCGGGACGCGACACGGCTGGGGCTTGTTGTCGCGCTGAAGTTCTACATTCGGCATGGCCGGTTTCCGCGGGGTCGTGTTGAGCTGAGCGATGACGTGGTGGAGCATGTGGCCCTGCAGGTTCAGGTGGAGGCCTCGGAGCTGGGCTTGTATGACTGGTCGGGCCGTACGGCCCGGTACCACCAGATGCAGATCCGCGGGTATCTGGGGTTTCGGGAGTGTTCGCGCGAGGACGCCGACAAGCTGGCGGCGTGGCTGGCGGCCCAGGTGTGCGAGGCCGAGCAGCGGCATGACCCGGTGCGGGTGGAGTTGCTGGCGCGGTGCCGGACGGAGCGGATCGAGCCGCCGACCTCCAAGCGGGTGGATCGCACCATCCGGTCGGCGTTGCGGACGGCTGAGCAGAACCTGACGGCGCGGATCACGGCCCGGCTACCCGACCAGGCGGCGGCACAGCACTCCGCTCTAGTGCTGGGTGTGATGACAGGGTGAGAAAGAGACAAGCGAACTGGCGAAAGCGCACGCGGTGGTTGAGGGCCTGGTCAGTGCGGCTGCTGATGGCGGCGGTGGTGTCGGCACTGGCTGGCGGAGTGCTGCTGTTGTTGTGGCGGGGGCCGTGGTGGTTTGACGGCAAGTACCTCAAAGGGGCGGACTTCAAATCGTCGCCTGGGGCGCTGGTTACTGGGTTCCGTACCGCGGTGGTGCAGGTTCTGGTCGGGCTCGGCGCAGTCGTGGCATTGCTGTACACTGCGCGCAACTACCGACTTACTCGCCGTGGTCAGGTGACCGACCGCTTCATCAAGGCGTTGGAACGCCTGGGCTCCGACGAGATGTATGTACGTCTCGGTGGCGTCCTTGCCCTGGAACAGATCATTCAGGACGCCCCGGAACAGGCGACGCACGCTGCTCAGGTCCTCGTAGCCTTCATTCGTGATCGCGCGCCACGCAGCCAAGCCCGAACTCCACCTCCCTCAAGGGGGCGGATCCGTCGTGCCATCCGGCGAGGCGGCAGCCTGCGACGGCGGGCCTCAGCCGAGGCCGATGGGTTGGCCTTGCCCGTCCGTCCGGCAGAAGATGTTCAGGCCGCGCTGACTGCTCTCACTCTGGCGGAGTCCCGTCGGCATGTTGCGCTGGGTGTCCGAATCAATCTTGAGGGCCTGCACCTTCAAGGTGTCGAGCTTTTCGCGGCAGACCTTGCCCGCGTCCACCTCCGTGGGGCGGACTTGACCGATGCCACGATCATCTGGGCGGACTTCACTGACGCCTGGCTTGGCGAGGCGAACTTCACCCGAGCCACCCTCCGGGGGACGGACTTCACCGACGCCTGGCTTGGCGGAGCGATCTTCACTGATGCCGACATGGAAGGGGTGAATCTGACCCGTGCCAGCCTGTTGGAGACGGATCTGACTCGCGCATCGCTCGCTAAAGCGGATCTAACAGGCGCCTCACTCCTCCTTGCGGATCTATCGGACGTCAACCTTGCGGGGGTGAATCTCTCCGGAGTCGATCTCAGCGGAGCCGACCCTCGGCTGAGAAGGCTGGTCCGGGAGACCGAAGCGAAACTTACTCGGAGACCAGGGCGGACAGATAGACGCAAGATGTGACTACTCAGTGCAAGTGCCAAGCGATCAAAACGGCCAGGTCGGCGCGATGCAGGCCCTCGGCGCGAGCCTCATCTTGAGGGTTGTCGGTCACCATGGGCTCCTTAGTAGGTCTCGCCGTACATCTGCCGCATGTCTGCTTGGTAGTCCTCGTACTCACCGAGTACACCGGACACCCCGTACAGGATGAGCGTGCCGGCGTTGTGGAGCGTGGCGGCCACCGCGGGGAAGTTGAACGCCTGCTGCTCGGGGCGAGCGGGCACGAGCTTGCTGTTCTTGCCCTTACCGGTCTTGACGGTGCTGTAACGCAGGGCTTGGCCCTTCTCGTCCAGCAGGTGCAGGCTCTCCAGCACCTCCATCGTGTCGTCGGGGAGCTTGTCGTTGGCGCCGAGCTGCAGTCGGCCGAGGTAGGCGTTCAGCTCGGCCACCAAGCCGCTGATCGAGTGGGTGACCGACAGGCGACGGTCCACGGCCTCAGGCATCAGGTCCGGTTCGGTGATGCCGTCGGCGCGGACGCGCTCGGCAGCTTCGCGGATCTGGTCCTTGAGCGCGAGCTCGATGCCGTGCCGCAGCAGGTTGAGGGCCGGGAGCACCAGTTGGTCAGAGGGGTGGTGCTCCGTCCAGTGGTCGACCAGGACCCGCGCGGCATCCAGGTATCCCGCGGCCAGTGTCCCATCGTTCTCGAAGTATCCGATGATCGCGGTGTCTCGCCAGTCACCGTCCTCGGCGACCGGTCGCAGTAGCGGCTTTTTCGGGGAAGTCATCCTGACACTGTGCCGGGCCGGGTGATCGACGGCCATGGAATTTCTGGTCACAGGGCGCCGGGGCCTCACGGCGTCCGGCAGCCCCTCACGTACCTGAGGCTTGAGTTCCTCTGTCCTCAGCGGCGAGCAGTGGGCCTGTCCGTGGCTCGTAGTGCGGCGTAGATGGTCCCAGTCGGTGGCGAGGGTGGCGGCTCGTTCGGCGGCGAAGCGTGGGTTGCAGCCGACCAGGTCGGCTAGGACGGGTGCGGGGATGTCACGCAGAAGTTGGTCGAGGGCGGCGGTCCGGTCGGCTCGAGTGATGCCCACCGCGCGAGGTCGCTGGCGCGGTCGTGTGGCGGAGATCGGGCGGCCTGCCAGGCGACCGGGGAACAGCCATGGCGAGGTGGAGTTGGCGGCCGCCCTCATGTTGCGCCGCTGAGAGACCACAGAGGCGGTGAGCCCGGTTAGCGGCTCGGGCGGCGGCAGGTCCTCTTCGGCGATCTTGAGCCTCACCCGGTCATCGGTGACGGCGTCGATCGTGAGGTGGGCGAGGCGAGTGACTGGTTGCGCATAGAGAAGGACGAGCAGCCCGGCGACGCGGTCGAGAGGTTCCGGGGTGTCGTCGGTGAAGGGCTGGCGGATCAGGACGATGCGCTCTTGGTGTGGCTGAGCGTCGGGATCGTCCAGCCACAGGCCGAACTCCAGGTTCTCGCGTGAGCTGGAGGTGCCATTGGCGCTGGCCAGCCAGAGCCGCTGGGGGCGGAAGCTGATCACATCGTCGACCCCGCCGAGTTCGTCTTCGTCGTGCCACCACAGTTCGCCGAGCAGGAGCATCTTGGTATGCAGGATCGGCACCAGCCGATCACCGATTTTGCGGTAGCCGAGGGTCCTCAACGTGGGCAGCTGGATGTCGGGAGCGGGGAAGGAGGGGCCGATGATCGGTGCCTGCCCGTCCTCGCGCAGCACCCTTGAAGGCCAGTTCGGGCAGGGCACGCGCCGGAAAGCCGGGACCGTCGTCGAGCAGCGGTTTGAGCTTAGCCAGCCGGGCCAACTGGTGCCGACCGCGGCCCTGTTTGTTGATCGCCACGCAGTCGGGGACTGCGTCTACATCTTCAAGACCTGCATTGAGGCGGTCCTCTCGCGGGACCCGGTGACCCTCATCCGGGTCAGCGAGGTCAAGGAAGTCATCGAGACCGCCGGCCCGGCCCCCGCGGACCCCAGCTTGGTGGAGGACTACCAGCACGCGCCAGACAGCCACCAATTGGAGATCGGGAAGTTTCTGTTCTCCACTGCCACCAGCGACGACGAGCCGGACCTGGTTCGGCAGAACGCCTTCACGATGACGGGGATCCTTGCTGAGGTGACCCAACCTGCCGTAACGGTCGAGCTGGCCAAGCATGTCCAGGACAAGATCGGTCGGCGGACCCAGCTGACCGAGCTTCAGGTCCGGGTGGCGTCTGCGTCCGGTGTACTCCCGTACCTGCGGAAGCCGCAGCGTCGCGCGTTCTTCACGGCCTTCCTCGACCAGTTGAACCGCGCTGGTCACCACTGGACCCTCCAACACGTCCCACGGGGGCCTTCTTCGCCAGCTTCAGGAGTTCGGTGGTCTACGGGCGCTCCCGGACCAGGAACTCCGCGAGATTCTCAAGTGGATGGTGCTGCCCTACGTGGGCGAGCCGGGGGGCCACGGCATGGGGGTGAACCGGAAGGTGTTCTACAGCAACTCCGGCGCCCCGCTCGTCGCCTCGATCATCCAAGACGCCCCGGGTATCGCCCAGCCGGTCCTCATCGAACTTGGGTCCGACAAGGACGTCCAGCGGGCGTGCGCCCAGAGCACCCCCGTAGAAAGGCGCTACCAAGACCTGCTCGACATCGCCGAGTCGTGAAGGCCTCCGAGGAGGCCCTCCTGCGGTCCGATCCTCCTCGGAGGCCCGCCCAAGCCGCCCTGGCCCGCCAACTCCTGGCCCAAACGCGCCGAGACTGAACAGCTCCAGAAGTCGGGCCACGGGCATCGGAGTCCTGGTCGGCACCAGCCGAGGTGCTG
This sequence comes from Actinomadura soli, assembly GCF_005889715.1. Classification (GTDB taxonomy): domain Bacteria; phylum Actinomycetota; class Actinomycetes; order Streptosporangiales; family Streptosporangiaceae; genus Spirillospora; species Spirillospora soli. The sequence goes on along the minus strand of NZ_VCKW01000085.1, from coordinate 6,455 downwards.
ATGAACGAACGACCTCGGGCGGTGCCCCCGCTAGTCCAGCCACCAGGGCTGCTATGCGCGCAGGACGCCAGGGCGCAGGGGGCGGGCCGTGCGGTGTCGCCGCCGGGTCTGCGGGACGACCGAGTGGTGGAGGGCTGTCGGTGCTGCGGGGCGACGGGGGCGATCGGGCCGGTGTCGAGAGGGCCGCCGGGCTGCGGGCAGGCGGCTGAACAGGTAGGCGCTGACTCGCCGCGCACACGAGTACGGACTGGAACGCCGCGTTGCGCACAGGAGTACGAACATCCCAAGTGTCCGAAGACCTCTGCAGACAGAGCCGTTTCCCCAGGTCGCGCGTGAAGAGGACTTCGGAAATCGACACGGGCGGGTGATGTTCCGTTGGGGGATCCCCTTACGGAACAGCGTCGGGCCGGGTGTCAGGCGGGCGGTGTACCGAACAGCACGCGAAGTTCAGGTCCAGGCGAGTGGTGGGGGTCTGGTCGGGCGGGGCGAGATTGAGGGTCCAGTTGCCGAACCTGCGGATGGTGTGGGTGATGTAGGGCGAGGAACCGCGGGTGGCTGAGGTGTGGGAGCCATCGAGGCGGTGGTGTCGCGCGCGGAGTTGCGGGCCGCGCTGGTGCTCGTGAACGACAACGTGCCGCTGGCCGACGCCGCCGATCCCGACGACTGGCGGACCGATGGAGCGGCAGCAGTCCTGGGCTCGATGCCGGAATGACCCCTAAGACGGCAGGGTCTGCAGCCGCTATTCGGTCATTTCGTCAGAGTGGCCCTAGTGCTTCGCCAAACGTCATGCCGATCTCATGTGTGAGTTCTTTGAGCGGTCCATGCCGAGGAGGGCGGCCGAAGTAGTTAGCGCACGATGTCGAGCTCGGCTGGTTCGTCGATCAGGCGAGCGTTGGCCGCCGAGATCGTCTCGGCGCGGGTAGCCCTGGTCGGCCTGCTGAAGGTGGGCGCGAGTCAACGCGGGCACGTTTGGTCTCTCGATCGGGACGAGGCCGACGTTGCAGGCATCGGCCACCAGCAGCTCGCACAAGCTGATGCGAAGTCCGTCATCGTCGGGTCGGTGCCGGAGATGTGGGTCCATGCTGACCATCACGGGGAGCCGGATGGGCTGGAGTCGACCTCGTCGCGGCGGGCGAGTTCGGCGAGCGCTTGCTGAGCGCGGAGTTCGGCGTGAACAGCGCGTTCGCGTTGCCGGTCGGCGTCGGCGCGGGCGGCGTCGCGGTCGTGTTTGAGGGACTGCACGGTGGTGGCGAGGGCGTGCGCATCCAGGCGTGCCTGATCTGCGTCGCGCTGGGCGACCTCTACCTGTTGTCGGAGCGCGGCGGCGGTCTGCTCCGCCTTCTCGGAGAGCGCGTTGGCGCTGGCGGCGGCGCGTTCGGCCTGCGCGGCGCGTTCGTCGGCCTGGGCGGCTCTGGCCTGGTCGGCCTCGGCGGCCGCCTGCGCGGTGCGGGCGGTGGCCTGCGTGGCGGCGAGCTCGACGCGGCTCTCGGCGAGTCCCTGTTGTGCCCGTTCCCGCGCGGCGGTTTCGCTCAGCAGCCGGGCAAGGGCCTCTTGGAGTTGCGCGGCCACGGATTCTTCGGCCCGTTTGGCCAGGGCGGCGGCGCGTTCCGCCTGCGTGCGCGCCTGCTCGTGCGCGGCGACGGTGTCAGCGGCGTGCTGTCTGGCCTGGATGGCCTCTTCGCGGGCCTGCTCGGCTGCCTGTTGGGCGTCCTGGCGGGCTTGCCGTTCGCGGTGTTGCGCTGCGGTGGCGCGGCCGGCGCCTTCGGCGGCCTGCTCGGCTTTTCGCTGTGCGTCGGCTGCTGCGTCGTGGGCGGCGGCGGCGTCTGCTTTGGCCGCGGCGACCTCGGCGCTGCTGACCTCCTTGATCGCGATGAGGCCGTCGATCGCCCGGGCCAGGGTCTCGCGCAGGTCGGTCATGGCGGGCACCGCCTCGTCGGCGACCGCGATCACCAGCCGGAGCGGGTCGCCGATCGCCTCGGCCAGGCGGGACTCCCGTTGCGCCTGCGCCTGCTCCTTGCAGTCGCGGGGCGGCGGGCAGTACAGCCGGCGGCGGCCGCCCTTGTACTTGCCGTCGCGGCGGCGCTGCGGCGCGGGCAGCGGTTCCCGACACACCTGGCAACGCCCGTGCGGCGCCTGCTGATCCGGCGCGTCCTGGGTTGTCGGTGCCGGTTCGGTCGGGCCCGTTCCGGCCTCCGCGGTGGTCGTCCCTGCGGCTGTTGCGGCGAGCGCGTCGGCCGGTGCCGGGGAGGCGGGGGAGGGGGCGGCCACGGTGCTGGATGCCGTACCGCTGGTGGCGGCGACAGGGTCGCCGTCGGCGAGGCTGGGCACGGCCTCGGTGGTGATGTCGTCGGCGGGAGCGGGGTCGGGCTGGACGATCATGACTGGCCACTCTAGCAGAGAGAGTTACGAAAAATACGAAACAGGTTTCGAGAAAATCTAAACACAATAAGCGCAGGAAACGAGAGTGCATGAGAATGACTCTTATCATTCACTCAATGATCAGCGAGGGCTTCCACGACCCTCGTGTTCAACACCCCGCGCCGAGAGGATCGGAACTGTGATTCTTGGTGCTGGTGATCCGGCTGGGTCGGGTTGCTGCCAGGCTGTCGCCGGTGCTCGGACATGACCCGGATCGGAACTGGCGCCCACGGGCTGCCCTGTGTGCCGAGATGTCTGTCGGGGTGCCGGCGTCGGCCTGGCCCACCCTGTTGGCCTGATTAGCAGCTCGTCCGCCGTTCAGCGGCGTGACTCATCACAGTTCTGCCGCGCGGTGACTCCACCCAGGCCGACGCCGACCAAACGGTCGTCTCCGTCGGAAGGAAGAACAACCGCATGACCATGCTGGCAGAACAGGTCGATGGCGTCATCGGTGTCGACACCCACCGCGACACCGTGGCCGCTGCGGCCGTGTCCTCGGTTGGGGCGGTGCTCGCGCATGCCGAGGCCACCACCGACCAGCGCGGATACCGAAAGCTACTGGACTTCGCCCGCAAGCAGATCCCCGGCGTCCGATGCTGGGCTCTGGAGGGAGCCGGAAGCTATGGGGCCGGGCTAGCGGCGTTCCTGGACGCGGCCGGGGAACGCGTGGTCGAGGTCTGCCGACCCAAGCGGCCTCCGCAGCGCGGCGGCCGCAAGACCGACGCGATCGATGCAGTCCGCGCCGCCCGCGAGGCATTGACCGCTGAGCACCTGATCCACCCACGACGACGCGGAGAGCGGGAGGCGCTCCGGGTCCTGCTGGCGACCCGCCAGGGCGCCGTCACCGCCACCACCGCGGCGATCAACCATCTCAAGGCCCTGATCGTCTCCGCGCCTGATGACTTGCGCGCTGAACTGCGAGGACTGGGCAGCAAGGCCGTCGTCTCGCACTGCGCGCGGCTACGTGCCCGACCTGCTCAGACCATCGAGCACCGCATGACCGTCCGGGCCCTGCGCAGCACGGCCATCCGCGTCCAGGCGCTCCGCGCCGAGGCCGAGGACCTGGAGGCCGAGATCGCCGAGCTGGTCGAGGCAATGGCGCCCGAACTTTTGCAGTTGGCCGGCGTCGGCCCGATCAGCGCCGCGCAGGTCCTGGTGAGCTGGTCACACCCCGGCCGGTTCCGCTCTGAAGCTGCGTTCGCCGCCTTCGCTGGCACCGCGCCGATCCCCGCATCCTCAGGCCTGACCACTCGCCACCGGCTCAACCGTTCAGGCGATCGGCATCTCAACCGCGCCCTGCACACCATCGTGCTGGTCCGCACCCGCGTCGACCCAGCGACCAAGGCTTACATCCAGCGACGTGTCAGCGAGGGCAAGACACCACGCGAAGCACGACGCTGCCTGAAACGCGCCGTCGCACGCCAAGTTTTCAAGCTCTTGGAGAACCGATCCGCCGACGACCTCACCCCGGCGGAGGAGCTCCAACCAGCGGCTTGACAGATATAGCAGCCTCGGCCAGTAGCGACCTACTCGCGAGGGTGCCGAGACAGACGTCGGTAGCCGGGACTAGCGTGTGGCGTCTATGCACGACGACCTGGACTCCGAGCCGGACCCGCGCTTCCCAAGGTCCCGCCGTTGCGTCACACCGGAGGGGCCGGAATCCACTGGCGATAAGGGCCTCTCCGTAGCATCCGCCGCAAGGCGGCGGAGTTACCTTTGACCTGGGGCGATAGCAAGGTGGACGACGCTCACATCGGGACTGAGAGTCAATGGACACCCAGGGTTGTCTGTCAGCTAGGGTCGGCGCGTTGCTGAGGATTCCGACCTGATCTGACGGGGGCGTGGGCGACGCGGTGGGACCCGTCGGCGGCCGCAACGGCGGGCGTCGGCGACCCGCCCGCGGCGCGGCGGCTGCTGATGGATGTGACGGGCGGGTCGGTGCGGCCGCTGGAGACCCTGGCCGCCTACGCCGATGTCCCGCGGCTGCAGCTCGGCGAGGGGTGGCGCGGTGGTTCCGTGGGAGCGGCCGCATCCGAGCGAGCCCTTAGCGAAGGTAGGCCGAGCGACCTAACCGAGTTAGTGATCTCATTCGTCCCGATCGAAGGACCTCACTTGCAGACTGAGCCGCGCGGAGTTGGGTCAGTTAGGTCGCGGCGGCGGGTTAGCTATACGGGTGCCGGGCGTGCTTGTACGGGTCGTTCGCGGGAGACGAGGCGACCTAACTACGGGTGCCGTTACTGGAGGACGAGCTGGAGCTCGTGGCGGGCGTTCGCGGTCCGACGAGGTTGGGGTTCGCGCTGTTCTGGATCCATATGCGCTCGTACGGCGTAGTCCGCCTAGACCTGGAATCCCGGCTCAACCTGGGTGCTCCTAAAAGGGCTGTCCCCCGAGGCAAACCGCGGGGTTATGTGGTGGCTCCGGGGGCCTCGGGCCGCACAGCCTCCCAGGGCACGGGCGCGGTGCGGACAGCACGGTTTTGGTGGGCGTTGGCCAGGGCGATGCGTGCGGCCTCGGTGCCTTCCTTGGTGAGTTGGTAGTAGCGGCGGCGAGGACGGCCTTCAGCTTCATGCTCTGCGGGTTCTTCCCACCGGGAGGTGATCCAGCCGCGCTGCTCCAGGCGGGTGATGATCGGGTAGACCGTGCCCGAGGGCAACCCGGTGGCCTGCACCATCTCCAGCCCGTACCACTCCCGGGCAGGCTCGCTCAATGCCTGGCGCAGCACCATCTGCGTCTGCAGTGTCATCCGCGGTCCGTCAACCACGCTGTTCAGCCCCCTCCCGCGCCGATGTCCGGTCGTTCAGCCTCCGCGAAGCCGTTCGGAAGACCTGCGGGCAGTTCAGTTGGTGGCCTGCCGGGCGGGCGTCGGCGGTCGTGGTAGATCCCGTACAGGAATCCGCCGACGCCGACGCCGACGCTGACCGGCGACCCGACCGGCGGGAACACCGCCGCCAGCGCGGCCAGCGCCAGCCCCACCAGCACGATCGCGGCGGTCACCAGCACCTCGGCCGGGATGAACACTCCACGGCGATCGTCGTGGTCGCCTCCGGTCTGCACTTTCATCTCGCATCCCTCATGCTGTTCAACGGCACGCTATGGCTCACGGGTCAGACCGGCTTCCGTCCCGCCTGCGGTCGGCGGAGGACCCTGGACCACCCCGGGTCGGCTGGAGGCTCCGATACCTGGAAGGGTGAGGGGCTATGGCACCCCCGAGGAAGTACTCCCCTGAGCTGCGGGAACGCGCGGTTCGGATGGTTTTTGATGTTCGTGAGCAGACCGGTGAGCGGACTGGGTCGATCGCCCGGGTCGCTGACCAGCTCGGGGTGCATCGTGAGGCGTTGCGGACGTGGATCCGGCAGGCCGAGGTCGATGGCGGCAAGCGGGCGGGGACATCGACCAGTGATGCCCAGCGGATCGCCGAACTCGAACGCGAAGTGCGCGAGTTGCGGCGAGCGAACGAGATCTTGAAGGCCGCGTCGGCGTTTTTCGCCCGGGAACTCGATCCCAAGCTGCCGCGCTAGTCGAGTTCATCGATACCCATCGTGAACAGTTCGGTGTCGAGCCGATCTGTGGCGTGCTGGAGTTCGCGTCGTCCACGTATTGGGCGGCGAAGAAACGGGAGTCGAATCCGTCGGCTCGTGTGGTCCGGGACGAGATGCTGAAGAAGGAGATTTTGAGGGTGTGGAGCGGGCCAGGACGCGGCCTGTACGGAGCGCGGAAGGTATGGGGGCAGCTCAACCGCGAAGGCGTGAGGGTGGCGCGGTGCACGGTGGAGCGGCTGATGCGCGAACTGGGCATCAGCGGGGTGACCGCTTCCCGCAAGCGTCCCCGCACCACTGTCCCCGGCGCGGATCGGCCGGGTGATCTGCTTGAACGTGACTTCACTGCGGACCGTCCGGACCTGCGGTGGGTCGCCGACATCACCTCATGGGAGAGCCACGGGTCGATCAGGCCGCATGATCTCGGTGCTGGCAGGGTGTCGGTCGAGCCGTCGGCGGGTGACCACTGAGACATCACCGACCCCCTTGAGGTCTGAAGTT
>NZ_VCKW01000084.1 GCF_005889715.1 Actinomadura soli | reverse complement strand
ACCCGGAGGTGGTGTCGGGGCGCCGTGGGCCGGGCGGGACGCGCGCGGCAGCGCCACCGCGGCCTCCAGCCACTGGGTGATCTTCGCGTTCCAGTCGGTCTCGGCGGCTTCGGCGTGCGGGACCTGGAACACGCCGAACGACTCGTCCGACGGGGTCTCGCGGTCCTCGGCGCGCAGGACGAAGGCCATGCTGCGCGGGCTGGCGACGAAGCTCAGCCCGACCTTGTCGACCCGCCCCTGGAACGACGACGGCGGGTTGAGGTGGATCTCCTGGTGGAAGGGGAGCTGCTGGGAGACGCCCCGGAGCTTGGACGACTCGAACGTGACGTTCGTGATCTGGAATCCGAGCCGGGCGACCGCGGCGAGGACCCACTGCTGCGACTCCAGCGGCTCAACGGAGATCGGGTCGACGTCGCCGGGGTCGGGCTGGCCCTTCGCGTCGACCTCGGTGCACATCCCGATCGTGAAGCCGGGCAGCTCGTGGCCGAGGACGGTGGTGAACGGCAGTTCGTACGGCAGCGGGATGGAGAACGCCAGGTCGCGGTTCTGCGCGGCGTCCAGCCGGAAGCCGCGTGTGAGGGCGCCGCGGTACACCTCGGGGCCCGCCGTCTCGCCGCCGTACCCGTTCTGCATGCGCGGCATCAGCGCCAGCGTCACGTGCCGGATCTCCACGGGCCCGGCCCCGCCGCGCAGGTGCACCTTGCCCGCCACGACGCCGCCGGGTTTGCAGTTCGGCTCCGACAGGATCGTGTCGACGGACGGCCCGCCGCCCGCCATCTGCCCGTAGGACACCGGCCGTTCCCCTCTTCCGACCGCGAGGACGTTCCCCGCGCAAGTCAGCCCCGGCGTTCCCGGTACGGGTCCGACCGGACCCGGCCAACGCATGTGAGACCTAGTCCACCATGCCATCGGTTCACGCCGGAAAGCGGAACACCGGACCTATTTCGTCCAACCTGAGGGGTTCTCGGGTTCCGGGCTCCGGCGAACCGTGGGGCCCTTACTCCTTGGCGGTGACGGTGACGGGGGCGTAGCCGAGCTTCTCCAGGGGTCCGCGGATCTGGGCGGCGTCGCCGACGGCGATGATGGTCAGCGCCTCGGGGTCGATGTGCTTGCGGTAGGCGCGGGCGACGCCGTCCGGGGTGGAGGCGCGGACGGCGGCCAGGTAGGCGCTGGGGTAGTCGGTGCCGAGGCCGTTGGCGGACACGTCGGCGAGTTCGGCGGCCACGGCGCGGGCCGTCTCGTACTCGGCGGGCGCCCGGTCGGCCAGCGCGCGGACGGACGAGCCGTGCTCGTCGGCGTCGATGCCGCGGGACACGACGCCGCGCAGCTCGGTCAGCGCGTCGGTGACGGCGTCGGCGGTGACCTCGGTGTGGACGGCGCCCTGGGCGATGAACAGGCCGCAGTGCCGGATGCGCAGCAGGCCGGCCCGCATGCCGTAGGTGTAGCCCTTCTCCTCGCGGAGCACCGCGTTGAGCCGGGATGTCAGCCCGCCGCCGAGCACGTGCGACGCGACCATCAGGGACGGCCAGTCGTGGTGCGAGCGGTCGGGGACGCCGTGCCCGAAGCTGAGGTACGTCTGCACCGAGCCGGGACGGTCGACGACGACGATCCTGGCGGCGGACTCCGGCATGATCCGGTCGGCGGTGGGCAGCGGCTCGCCGGTGTTCGCCCAGCCCTCCAGAGCGGCTGTGAGGGCCGCGTCGGCGTCCACCCCCGACAGGTCGCCGGTGACGACCGCCGTGGCCTCAGCGGGCACCACGGAGCCGTAGAAGGCGCGGACGTCGGATCCCTGGAGCGTGCCGACCGAGGTGCGGCTGCCGCCGGTGGGCCGGGACGCCCTGGCCGTCGCGGGGAACATCACCGCGCGGAGTTCGCGCATGGCGCGGGACCCGGGGTCGGCGTCCTCCTGCGCGATCTCTTCCAGGCGTTCGCGGACGAGGCGGCGGATGTCGGCGTCGTCCAGCGCGGGGCGCCGCACCACCGAGGAGAACAGCTCCAGGGCCGCGTCGAGCCGTGTCACCGGGACGTCGAGCGCGATCCGCAGGGCGGTCAGGTCGGCGGCGGCGTACAGGCTGGCGCCGATCCGCTCGAACGCGGCCGTCAGCGCGGTGCCGCCGCCGGGCTCGGTGCCCTCCATCAGCGCGCGCGCCGCGAGCGTCGCGACGCCGTCGAGGTCGCCGGGCTCGCGGCCCGCGCCCGCGTGCAGGACGAGCCGGACCGCGGCGAGGCGGCGGCCTGGCAGGTCGCAGCGGAGCGTGCCCGGCCCGGCCGGGATGCGGCCCGCGTCGGCGGCCGGGAACGCCCACGCCGGGACGGGCCCCGGGACGGGACGGGGCTGCAGGTCCAGGCCGCTGGTCATGAGGCGCCTCCGTAGGTCAGGGCGGTGCGGCCGCCCGGCGCGAGCCAGCGGCCCGCCATCTCCTTGATCGCGTCCCCGGTGACGGCGGCGGCGCGGCCGGGGGCCGTGAAGACCCGGGCCGGGTCGTCGAACTGGGTGGCGTTCTGCGAGAGCGCGTTGGCGAGGCCCGTGACGGTCTCGGTCTGCTCCAGGAAGCCCCGCTCGGCCTGGGCGGTGGCACGCGCGGCCTCGTCGGCGTCCGGGCCGTCGGCGGCGAACCGTTCGAGCTCCTCGTCCAGCACGGCGGCGATCTTGTCCGGCTCCGGGCCGATCGCGTCCACGATCGCGAGGGACTGGCCGGACGCCAGCCGGGTCACCCCCGCCCACACCTCGGTGGCGATCTCGTCGCGCCGCACCATCCGGTCGTAGAGGCGGGAGCCGGAGCCGCCGCCGAGGATCTCGACGGCGAGCTCGGCGGCCTCGACGTCGTCGCCGCCGTCGATGGGGAGCGTGAACATCGCGAAGTAGGCGGGGGACGGGACGTCCTCGTCGAGGGTCTCCTCGCGGACGCCGGTCAGCGGCCCGAGCTCGCCGGGCCGCGACGGGGGCTTGGCCGGGCCCGCCGGCAGCCCGCCGAAGTAGCGCTCCACCGCGGCAAGGGTCTTCTCGGGGTCGACGTCGCCGACGACGGACAGGACGGCGTTGCCCGGCGCGTACCAGGTGGCGAAGAAGTCGGCGCAGTCTTCAAGGGTGGTGGCGTCGAGGTCTTCCATGGAGCCGATCGGCGTGTGCGCGTACGGGTGCCCCGCGGGGAACGTCAGCGCGCACAGCCGCTCGAACGCCGTCCCGTAGGGCTGGTTGTCGTAGCGCTGGCGGCGCTCGTTCTTCACCACGTCGCGCTGGTTGTCGAGGTTGGCCTGGGTGAGCGCGGCGGGCAGCGTGCCCATCCGGTCGGCCTCCAGCCAGAGCGCGAGGTCGAGATGGCTGACCGGCACCGTCTCGTAGTAGTTCGTGCGCTCGAACGACGTGCTGGCGTTGAACGCGGCGCCCGCGCTCTCCAGCAGGGCCGCGTGCTCGCCCTCCGCGACGTTGGCCGAGCCCTGGAACATCAGGTGCTCGAAGAGGTGGGCGAGCCCCGTGCGGCCGGCGCGTTCGTGCCGCGAGCCCACCCCGTACCAGATGTTCACGGCGGCCAGAGGTACGACGTGGTCCTCGCAGACCACCACGCGCAGGCCATTGCCGAGCGTGTGCTCATGCAGCGGCTGTTCTGCCACGGAGCGCTCCCGTCCGTTCGATGGGTCGGCTGGCGTACAGCACCGCGCGCGTCGGAGGGACGTGCCCAGGCGGCGGGCTTGATCTCGGTCTCACCGTACCGGGTACTCGCGACGGCGGGCGCGTCCGCTCGAACTGTGGATAACCCGCAGGAACGAACCCGTCCAAGTGCGGGCGAATACCGACAAGCGCAGGGGGGAGCGGGGAGGCGGGAGGCGGCAAGGGAGCGATCAGGACGAGGCGGACTCGTGGGCCGCGATCGCGTCGTCCAGGGAGCGGTGCAGTACGAAGATCTTGGTGAGCTGGGTGACGTGGAAGACGCGGCGTACCCGGTCGTTGACGCCCATGAACGACATCGAGCCGTCGCGCGCGCGGAGCCGGTGGTAGATGCCGACCAGCACGCCGAGGCCCGTGGAGTCCAGGAAGGTGACCTCGCCGAGGTCGATGACCAGATGCGCGCCGCCGTTGTCGATGATGCCGAGGAGGGCCTCCCGCAGCCGGGGGCTGGTGAAGACGTCGATCTCGCCGCTGATCTTCACGACCGTGAGGCCCTTTTCGACGCGATGCTCGACCGCGAAGTCCACCGGTGCTCCTCTCTGCCGGTCGTTTTCTCCGGGGGCGGGGTAGGGAACTCCTTTGTTACCCCTGTGAAGCGCCGCTACGCGCGACTCAGGAGGAACGGAATAGTGCCCACACCACCTTTCCTTGTGGTAGGGCACGCCATCCCCAGCGCTCGCTGAACGACTCCACCAGGTGAAGGCCCCGTCCCGTTTCGGCTATGTAATCGGGCTCCCTGCGGCGGGGTGCGGAACGGCTCGCGTCCAAGATTCCGCAGAGCAGCCACGGCGGCTCGCGCGTGAGCCGCAGCCTGATCGCCGACGGCGCGGAGCCCAGCGGGTCGGCCGGGTCGTCGTACACGCCCTCGCGGTGCACGTCGTCGCCCGACCGGCCGCGGGACGTCCCCCCGCTGTGCCGCAGTGCGTTCGTGACGAGTTCCGAGACGACGAGCCCCACGTCGTCGGCCAGTTCGGGCGCGCCCCATTCGATGAGGCGCGACACGGCGAAATGCCGGGCCGCGGTGACCGATTCCGGATCGGGCTCGACGGTGAACGAGACCGTCGCGTCCTTCAGTTCGGTCAGGGCGGTGACGGCCGTGTCCAGGGTTTGGGGCAGGTCGGACGACTCCGGGACGGGAGTCGACGGCGCGGCATGGTCGTGCGGACCGGCCGGCCCGCACGCCGGGCCGAACCCCCACCGCGTGTCGTCGTGCGCGTGGCGTGACGTCATTCCAACCGGACCCCGCAAAGTGATCTTGTTGTGCAGCCGTGGCTTGGAAGTCTCGTGCGTTATCCTACGCATCGTAGCGTGCGAATGCAAGGCCCAATGCACGTGCATCTGCGTCGTGAGGGTGTGGGGCGGCGTGGACCGCACGCAAGTGATCGGAGGTAACCGCAGGACACAGAGGCCAGTGGCACACTAGGTTCGCTGTCCGCCGAATAGCCGGGAGGTTGGGCGTGACTCCAGAGACGCCGGGAAGCGGGTCGACGGTCCGCCGGATCCTGCTCGGGTCACAGCTTCGCCGTCTGCGCGAGCAGAAGGGTGTGACCCGTCAGGACGCCGGCTACGTCATCCGTGCGTCGGAGTCGAAGATCAGCCGCCTTGAGCTCGGACGAGTCAGCTTCAAAGAACGTGACGTGGACGACCTGCTCTCACTGTATGGCGTCAGCGACAAGACAGAACGCGAAGCGCTGCTGCAGTTGGCGCGGGAGGCCAACACCCCCGGTTGGTGGCACCGGTACAACGACGTGTTGCCCGGCTGGTTCCAGACCTATGTGGGCCTGGAGGAGTCGGCGGCGTTGATCCGCACGTATGAGCTGCAGTTCGTCCCGGGACTGCTGCAGTCGGAGGGGTATGCGCGCGCGGTGATCCGCCTGGGCAACGCCGGGGCCGCGGAACATGAGATCGACCAGCGCGTGGAACTGCGCATGCAACGGCAGGCACGTCTCACGGGCTCGGAAGCTCCGCGCCTGTGGGCGGTGGTGGACGAAGGGGCGCTGAAGCGTCCCATCGGAGGCCCTGAGGTGATGAGGGGCCAGTTCGAACACCTCATCGAGATGTCCAAACTGCCCAACGTCACCATCCAGATCATGCCGTTCAGGTTCGGAGGCCACGCGGCCGAGGGAGGCGCGTTCACGATCCTGCGCTTTCCCGAGCAGGACCTGCCGGACGTGGTTTACGTCGAGAACCTCACCGGCGCGATGTACCTGGACAAGCGCGACGACGTCGACACCTATCTGCAGGCGATGGAACGCCTGTGCGTCGACAGTGCGACCCCGGAACGCACCGTCGAGCTTCTCGGTGATTTTCTCAGAGAGACATGATGCTCCAAACCGATTACGACAACGGGATGCCGGCCACGGACCTGCAAGGGGCCCGATGGCTGAAGTCCCGGCGAAGCAACTCCCAGGGGAACTGCGTCGAGATCGCTGAGCTGCCCGGTGGGCAGGTGGCGATGCGCAACTCTCGTCATCCCGAGGGCCCGGCCCTCATTTACACCCGCCCCGAGATCGAAGCGCTCATCCTTGGTGCAAAGGACGGCGACTTCGACCATCTCATCGCCTCCCGTAACTGAACCGTCGGAAACCGCCGAACGGCCGCCGCCCCGCCACGCTACAGGGGAACGAGTCCTCACCTAGGGCGAGCGCCCTGGCGGTCAGTTGAAAACGCGACGGGTCGGCTCCGGGGAACCGAGCGTCGACCCGTCCGCCAACAGAGCACCCGCCAACAGAGCAGAGGCCACCCCCGGCGCGAGGGTGGCCTTTACTTGACCGCGGGTCGTTCAGCCGCAGTTGCCATAGGGGGCGCTGCGGCCGTTGCCGCCGAAGCGGACACAGGCCCCGGGCGCCTTCACGTACACCGGTCCCGCGTACCAGGCGAACGAGCCGCTGTCGGCGATCGTGCTGCCGCCCTGCTTCTGGACCCAGACCGACACCGAGGATTTCGTCCCCACATTGCGCGTCTTCATCGTGACGGCGCAGTTGTAGGTGGAGCTGTTGTAGAGCAGGTAGGCGGTACCGCCGGAGACGCTCAACGAACGTTGGATGTAGTAGCCGCCGCCATGGCCGCCGCTGTTGCACACCTGCTGCGGGGTGTACTTGTTGGCCGGCTCCTGGGGCGGCGCTCCTCCACCGCCCCCTCCGCCCTTGGACGGTGTGGAGCCCCCGTCCGGCGGCGTGCCGGGCTTCTGGGACGAGTTCGGGCCCGCCGGGTTCTGGTTGCCGTTCGGCTGCCCTGGCTTCTTGCTACCCGGGCTCTTGGCGGCACCGCTGGGGCCGGTCGCGGGGCCGGGGCTGCCCTGTGCGCCCTGGTCGTCGTTGGACGCGGCCACCTGCTGGTCCTTGCCCTTGTCTTCACCCGGCTTGGTCGCGGCCCAGACGGCACCGCCCGCGATGATGGCCGCCACTGCGGCGGCCGCCGCGATGGGAATCAGGCGCCCGCGTTTCCGTCCGCCTGACCCATGCGCATGGGACGGGCCAGGAGGGGACGGTGGCGCCATGCCGGGCGCGCCCTGCGGGTGCCCTACGGGCGCCTGCTCGCCGTAGGGCGGAGGTTGCGGAGCCGTCCAGTGCCCTTGGGCGGACGGGTCGGTGACGTGATCGGGCGGGAGCACAGCCCCGGCCATGGCGTGCGGGTTGGCGTCCGGGTCCGTCGAACCCGGCGCCAACCCGGGTGGAGTGCCCGGCGCATGGGGCACCGGAAGGTCGGCCGGGAGCCCGGGGAACGCGGGCAGCGGCTGGACGGGCGACGCGCCCGGTGCCGTCCCGGTGGACGCGCCGACCAGCCGTTCCTGGGCCTCCCGGGCGGTAGGACGGTGCGCGGGCTCCTTGGCCAGGCAGGCGGACACCAGATCGCGCATCGGACCGGCCAGCTCGCCCAGGTCCGGCTCGCCGGTCAGGATCCGGTGCATGACCGCGGCCATCTCGTCGTTGCCGAACGCGGGGCGTCCCGTGGCGGCGAACGCCATGGTCGTGCCCCAGGCGAACATGTCGGACGCCGTGCTGACCTCTCCGCCCGTGAAGTGCTCGGGCGCCATGTAGGCGGGCGTGCCGACGTTCTGCGTCTCCCCGGCTGCGCCCAGCGCGCGCGCCACGCCGAAGTCGATGACGCGCGGACCGTCCGGGCCCATCACCACGTTGTGCGGCTTGAAGTCGCGGTGCACGATCCCGGCCTGGTGGATCGCGGTGAGCGCGGTGAGGGTGCTGACTGCGAGCCGCTCCAGGGCGCCGCCGGTGCGCGGCCCTTCCGTGCGGACCACGTGGTGCAGGGTCACACCAGGGACGTATTCGCTGACGATGTAGGGCTGGTCGCCCGCGACGTCGGCGTCGAGGACCTGTGCGGTACAGAACCGAGCCACGCGCTTGGCGACTTCCAGTTCGCGGACGAAGCGCGCGCGGGCGGAGTCGTCTCCGGCGAGCCCGCCGTGGAGGAGCTTGATGGCGACGTGGTCCGTCGCGGGGAGGGACTCGGTCTCACCGGCCCGCCGGCCCAGGAACACCGAGCCCTGACCGCCCTCGCCCAGGCGGCCCAGGATCTTGTACCCGCCCAGCTCGGTCGGATCGCCCGACCGCAGTGGAAGGGCGTCCGGCATCGTCCTGTCGGTCACACCACTCGCTCCCCGTCGCTTCCGGCTCGTCGGCCGGCCGTGCACCAGCCTATGGCCAGATGATGGTAGGTGCTCCGCAAAGGTGTTGATCTAGTGCGGTGGCATGAACCGACTAAGTGGACTACAGTCCGAATGGGAGTGAGGAGACGTGATGGACCGTGGTCCGGCCGGCGGAAGGCGCGTTGACCTGGAGCTGATGCGGACGCCGCCGCCCAAGGAGCGGGCGGACGCCGCGCGGAACCGCGCCAAGGTGCTCGAAGCCGCCGCCGCCCTCTTCGCCCGGCACGGCGTCGAGTCGGTCTCTATGGACGCGGTCGCCGCCGCCGCCGGGGTCGGCAAGGGGACACTCTTCCGCAGGTTCGGCGACAAGGCGGGGCTGGCCGTCGCCCTCCTGGACGAACGCGAACGTGACTTGCAGGACGCGATCCTGTCCGGGCCGGCTCCGCTCGGCCCGGGTGGTGGGGGCGCGGCCGTCCAGCCGTCCGAAAGGCTGCACGCCTTCGCCGACGCCTACCTGGACTACGTGCTGGATCATCTGTCCCTGGTCCGCATGTCGGAAACGGCTTCGCCGGGAGCGCGGTACCGCATCGGCGCCTATGGCTTCTGGCATCGGCACCTGACGATCCTGCTCGACCGGTCCGTCGCCGATGGGGAGGCCCAGGCGCACGCACTGCTGGCCGTACTCGGCGCGGAACACCTCACGGCGATGGTGGAGACCGTGGGTCCGGCACGCGCGCGCGCCGCCGTGCACGTGTTCTTCGACGCGGCCGCGCCCTCATAAAGGTCTGTAAATACCAAGGCCCCTGTGGTGTGCACAGGGGCCAATGGACGAGGCCGCGGGTCAGGCCGGGTCGGGGCTGCGGCGTTCCGCGCCGTGCTCCGCCCGGCCGTCGACGTTGCCCGGTGGACCCTCCGGGGCGTGATTGCGTTCCAGTCGCGCGGCGACCACGAGGGCCCGCAGCGACGTGGACTTCACGTGTTCGCGCTGCGAGTTGGTGCGGGTCCTGGGGATGCTGCTCGGCACGGTTCACCTCCATGGGGCGTGGACATGGGTGCTACCCGGTTCGCCGGTTTCGCACAGTAGTTGCAACCGCAAGATCTTTATGGCTATTCCGAGTGATCGTTCCGTTTAGCCCCGCGTCCTGATCCGGCCATGGCCCTCGGCTCCCGCCGGGAAGCCCCGGGAAGCCCTCCGAGAAGCCCTCCGAGAAGCCCTCCGTGGTGGACGATGTGCGTCGCGCTGACCCGAGAGCTAGTTTGCGTAGTTCAGTGCGCAGGATGCTCGCCCTTGGAGCCCCCCAATGACGACGGCCTATTTCGACGAGCTGGCAGGACGGCTGCGCGACAGCGGCGTCCCAGACGACGAGGTCACCGGGACCGTCGACGACCTCGCCGCCTACGTCGCCGAGTCCGGTGTCGACCCGGACGACGAGTTCGGCACGCCCGGGGAGTTCGCCGCCCGGCTCGTCTCGTCCGAGGGCAAGTCCGAGGAGTACTTCAAGCGTCCGAAGGCGGCCAAGCGCCTCTTCTGGAGCAGGCGCTTCTACGTCTTCATCTCCTGCTACTTCGGCTTCTGGGTCGCCGTATGCGTCGCCTGGATAGCGTTCGCGCCCGCGGAGTCCCGGTCGCGTTTTCTTATCGGCTCCCTGGTGGGCCTGGTCGCGGCGGCGGTCACCGCGGGCGTCAGCATCTGGCGAGGCACGCGCCGCCACGGTGAATGACGGTCGCGGACGCTGCGGACAGGGGCGGGGGCCAGCCCGCCGCGAAGAATCGTGCATTTTTCCCGCTGGGCGCCATCCATCGCTTTGTTCACGCCCTTGTCCGTCGCGGGTGGCTGTCCCGGCCGCTCAACTGGGTAGGTATCCGAAGATCCCGACGCCCCCGCCGCCGTCTCCTGGAGAACCACGTGATCACGAAGCTGCTCGTCGCCAACCGTGGCGAGATCGCCGTCCGCGCCTTCCGCGCGGCCTACGAACTCGGCATCGCCAGCGTCGCCGTCTACGCGCACGAGGACCGGCTGTCCCTGCACCGGCAGAAGGCGGACGAGGCGTACGAGATCGGTGAGCACGGCCATCCCGTCCGCGCCTACCTGGACGTGGACGGCATCGTGGAGACCGCGCTGCGGGTCGGCGCCGACGCCGTCTACCCGGGCTACGGGTTCCTCTCGGAGAGCCCGGAGCTGGCGGAGGCGTGCGAGCGCAACGGGATCAAGTTCGTGGGCCCGCCGTCATCGGTGCTGAGCCTTGCGGGCAACAAGATCGAGGCGGTCGCGGCGGCGCGGCGCGCGGGCCTGCCGGTCCTGCGCTCGGTGACGCCCGAGCCGGGACGGGAGCTGGACGCGGCCGACGAGGTCGGGTTCCCGCTGTTCGTGAAGGCCGCGGCCGGCGGCGGCGGGCGCGGCCTGCGCCGCGTCGACCACCGCGAAGACCTTGAGGCCGCCGTCGACACCGCCCGCCGCGAGGCGCAGAGCGCGTTCGGCGACCCGACCGTGTTCCTGGAGCAGGCGGTGGACCGGCCGCGCCACATCGAGGTGCAGATCCTCGCGGACGGCGCCGGGCACATCGTCCACCTGCGGGAACGTGACTGCTCCGTGCAGCGCCGCCACCAGAAGGTCGTGGAGATCGCGCCCGCGCCCGGGCTGGACCCGGAGATCGCGCGGCGGCTCTGCGAGGACGCGGTCCGGTTCGCCCGCGAGATCGGCTACGAGAACGCGGGCACCGTGGAGTTCCTCGTGGACGACCGCGGCGAGCACGTCTTCATCGAGATGAACCCGCGCATCCAGGTCGAGCACACCGTGACCGAGGAGGTCACCGGCGTCGATCTCGTGCAGAGCCAGCTGCGCGTCGCGGGCGGCGAGACGCTCGCCGACCTCGGCGTCGCGCAGGACGAGGTGGCGGTGAGCGGCTTCGCCGTCCAGTGCCGCATCACGACGGAGGACCCCGCGAACGGCTTCCGTCCCGACACCGGGAAGATCTCGGCGTACCGGTCGCCGGGCGGCGCGGGCGTCCGGCTGGACACGGGCACCGCCTACGGCGGCGCGATCATCTCCCCGCACTTCGACTCGCTGCTGGTCAAGCTGACCTGCCGCGGCAGGACGTTCGAGGAGGCGGTGCGCAGGGCCCGCCGGGCGGTCGCAGAGTTCCGTATCCGCGGCGTAGCGTCGAACATCCCGTTCCTGCAGGCGCTGCTGGACGAGCCCGACTTCCGAGCGGGCGGAGTCACGACGTCCTACATCGGTGACCATCCCGAGCTGCTCACGGCCCGGTCGAGCGGTGACCGCGCGACGCGGCTCGTCCGGTACCTGGCGGACGTGACCGTCAACAAGCCGCACGGCGAGGCGCCCACCGACCTGGATCCGGCGACGAAGCTCCCGCCGCTCAACATGGACGGCCCGTTCCCACAAGGTTCACGGGATCAGCTCCTCGCGCTCGGCGCGCGCGCGTTCGCCGAGCAGCTCCGCTCCCAGACCGCCTTGGCCGTCACCGACACCACGTTCCGGGACGCGCATCAGTCGCTCCTGGCCACCCGCATACGCACGTACGACCTGCTCGCCGCCGCGCCCTACCTGGCCCGTATGACGCCGCAGCTCCTTTCCATCGAGGCATGGGGCGGCGCGACGTATGACGTCGCACTCCGCTTCCTGGGCGAGTCGCCCTGGGACAGGCTGGCCGCGATCCGTGAGGCCGCCCCGAACATGTGCATCCAGATGCTTCTGCGCGGCCGCAACACCGTCGGCTACACCCCGTACCCCGACTCGGTCGCGCGTGCTTTCGTCAAGGAGGCGGCCAGTACGGGCGTCGACATCTTCCGTGTGTTCGACGCGCTGAACGACGTGGAACGCATGCGTCCGGCCGTCGACGCCGTCCTGCAAACGCATGCGCTCGTCGAAGGGACGCTCTGCTACACCGGCGACCTCTCCTCCCCGGACGAGCGGCTCTACACCCTCGACTACTACCTGCGCCTCGCAGAGGAACTTGTCGAGGCGGGCGTCCACATCCTGTGCATCAAGGACATGGCCGGGCT
The DNA here is from genome assembly GCF_005889715.1 of Actinomadura soli. Classification (GTDB taxonomy): domain Bacteria; phylum Actinomycetota; class Actinomycetes; order Streptosporangiales; family Streptosporangiaceae; genus Spirillospora; species Spirillospora soli. The sequence continues at coordinate 18,336 of NZ_VCKW01000084.1, read as the reverse complement.
GCTCCGCGCCCCTGCCGCGCGCACCCTCGTCAAGGCTCTCCGCGAGAGGTTCGACCTGCCCGTCCATCTGCACACCCACGACACGGCAGGCGGTCAGATCGGCACCTACATCGCCGCCATCGAAGCCGGTGTCGACGCCGTCGACGGAGCCGCCGCGCCGCTCTCGGGCACCACGAGCCAGCCGCCCCTCCAGGCGATCGTCGCCGCGACCGATTCCACCGACCACGCCACGGGGATCGACCTGGACGCGCTCACCGTCATGGAGCCGTACTGGGAGGCCGTCCGGAAGTTGTACGCGCCGTTCGAGATGGGCCTGCCGTCGCCGACCGGACGCGTCTACCAGCACGAGATCCCGGGCGGGCAGCTCTCCAACCTCCGGCAGCAGGCCGTGGCGCTCGGCCTCGGCGACCGCTTCGAGGAGATCGAGCGCCTGTACGCGGCGGCCGACGCGATCCTCGGACGGCTCGTGAAGGTCACCCCGTCCAGCAAGGTCGTCGGTGACCTGGCCCTGCACCTGGTCGCGGCCGGTGCCGACCCCGGCGACTTCGCGGAGAACCCGGAGCGCTACGACATCCCCGACAGCGTCATCGGTTTCCTGAACGGCGAACTGGGCGACCCGCCCGGCGGCTGGCCCGAACCGTTCCGCACCAAGGCCCTCGCAGGACGCCAATACACGCCCGCCCGTGCCGAACTCGACGGCGCCGAAGAGAAGGCCCTGGACGGCCCCCAAGTACGCGACACCCTGGACCGCCTCCTCTTCCCCGGCCCAGCGAAGGACTACCGCGAAGCCCGCGCCGCCTACGGAGACCTGTCAGTCCTGCCCACGAGCCCGTTCCTCTACGGGCTCCGCACCGGACACGAGGTCGCGTTCGACCTCGAACCCGGTGTGCGCGTTCTCGCCAGCCTGGAGGCGGTCGGCGCCATCGACGAGGCGGGCGTCCGGCAGGTCATCTGCACGGTGAACGGCCAGCTCCGCACGCTCTCCGTCCGCGACAAGTCCGTCGTGTCGGACGCGCCGCCGGTCGAGCGCGCCGACCCGTCCGAGCCCGGCCACGTCGCCGCCCCCTTCGACGGCTCGGTGACCCTCCGCGTGTCCAAGGGCGACGAGGTCGCCGCCGGAGACGTGGTCGCCACCATCGAGGCCATGAAGATGGAGGCCGCCATCACCGCCCCCACCGCGGGCACGGTCGCTCGCCTGGCCGTCCCAGAGGTCACCCAGGCCCAGGCGGGAGACCTGCTCCTGGTCATCACCTGACGCGTCCCGCCTGGCCGGATCAGGACAACGGGCGGACGGCGTACGTGGAGAACGACGGTTCCAGGAGGTCGAAGGCGACGTGAGCCGTCGTGGTGAGGGCGGCGGCTATCTCGTCGTCGGTCTCGTCGTCCAGGGTGCGGCGGAGGGTCTCGTTGAACAGCACGCGGTGGACGCCGGCGAGCTGCGCGGCCGCGAGGCGGGGGAGCGGGTCGGACGGGGCCGCGCCCGTGTCCTCGGCGAGGGCGGCGGCGAGGGCGTCCTCGCGTTCCTCGTGGAACTCGCGGAGCCGGGCCACCAGTGCCGGGCTCCCGGTGATCATGCGGGCGAAGCCGGCGCCGGAGAAGCCGATCACGGGGTCGCGCCGCTCGACGGCGTCGAGGAAGCCGCGGCGCAGCGCGGCGAGCGCCGACTCGCCGGGCGCGCGGTCGGCGACCGTGCGGGCGAGCCGCTGGACGAAGGCGGCGTGCAGATCGAGCGCGAGGTCCTCCTTGCGCGGGAAGTAGTTGGTGACCGTCATCTTGGCCACCTGCGCCGCCGCGGCGACGTCGGCGATCGTCACCCGGTCGAAGCCGTGCCGCAGGAAGAGGCGCGTGGCCTCGTGCGAGATGTTCTCCCTCGTCTGCTGCTTCTTCATCTCCCGCAGTCCCATACGGACAGGGTCTCATACGTGACCTAAGTTTGTCATTGACATATCTCTAGGTCGATCCTAAGTTTATGTCACAAGGCTATCGGGTACCGAGAACGGGTGACCCGTTCCCTCCCGGCCGGACGAGCAAAGGACACCGCCCTGAACGCCACCGACGCGCCCAGCGCGGCCCCCCGTGGGATTCCGCGAGCGACCGTGAACCTCGTCGACCCGATGAAGGACTACCTCTCGCGCATCGGCCGCACCGCGCTGCTCACCGCGGAGCAGGAGGTCGACCTGGCCAAGCGCATCGAGGCCGGCCTGTTCGCCCGTGAACGTCTCGAGACCCTCCGCGACGACCTCAGCCTTCAGGACCGCGCCGACCTGGAGTGGATCGCCGTCGACGGGCGACGCGCCAAGGAGCACATGGTCGAGGCGAACCTGCGCCTTGTCGTGTCGCTGGCCAAGCGCTACATGGGCCACGGCCTGCCCCTGAACGACCTCGTCCAGGAGGGCAACCTCGGGCTGATCCGCGCCGTCGAGAAGTTCGAGTACCGCCGGGGCCTGAAGTTCTCCACCTACGCGGTGTGGTGGATCAAGCAGGCGATCAGCCGCGCGCTGGCCGACCAGAGCCGGACGATCCGCATCCCCGTGCACGTCGTCGAGGTGCTCAACCGGATGACGCGCGTCCGGCGGCGGATGATGCAGGACCTCGGCCGGGAGCCGACCTCGCAGGAGCTGGCCGTCGAGCTGGACATCACGCCGGAGAAGGTGGAATGGCTGCGCCGGCAGGCCCGCGAGCCGCTGTCGCTGCACACCCCGCTCGGCGAGGACGGCGACGGCGAGCTCGGCGACGTCATCGAGGACCCGGACGGCGGCGACCCCGCCGACGTCGTCGCGTCCTCGATGCTGCGCGGACGCCTCGACGCCGTCCTGGAGACGCTTACCGAACGGGAGGCGGGCGTGATCTCGCTGCGGTTCGGGCTGTCCGGGGGCGAACCCAAGACCCTCGAAGAGGTCGGCAAGGTCTACGGGGTGACCCGCGAGAGGATCCGGCAGATCGAGTCCAAGGGGATGCACAAGCTGCGCCACCCGTCCCGGCGCGAAACCCTCGCCGACCTGCTGAGCTGACCCCGGAGTGCGGCCGGGCTGTTCTCGGCGGTCCGGGATGGGCGCACCACGTGGAACGGCGCGTCCGGTGTTGCCGACACCCGGACCAGGCGGCCTGTCACGCCGCACATGCGGCAGCGGGCCGGAAGCATCACCAAGACGTTCGTCGCCACGGCGATCCTTCAGCAGGTCGAGAAGGGGCGCGTCGGGCTCGACGCACCGGTCGGCCAGTACCTGCCCGAGGTGTTCCCCGGACGGCCTGGCAAGCAGGTCACCGTCCGGATGCTCCTCAACCACACCAGCGGCATCGGCGACTACGTCGCCCTGGCGTTCCCGTCGCTGGCGGAAATTTCTCCCAAGGGCCTGGACGAGAACCGCCCGCGGAAGCTCTCTCCCGAGCAGCTCATCAAGTGGGGCATGCAGGCGCCGCGCACCGGTGAGCCGGGCGAACGCTGGTCCTACTCCAACACCAACTACGTCATCGCCGGACGGCTCCTGGAGAAGGTCACCGGGACGAAGGCGGAGAAGTACATCGACCGGAACGTCATCGGCAAGGCCGGGTTGAAGCACACCTACTCCCGTCCAGCCCGCACATCGACGAGCCGCACTCGCGGATGTACGAGTCGCTCTACCAGCACGTGAAACCACCCCGCGACTACGGCACGTTCAACATGAGCTGGGCGTGGACGGCGGGCGCACTGGTCTCCACCACGGACGACCTCAACCGCTTCTACAGCAGGCTGCTCACCGGTGGGCTCATCGGCAAGGCAGCGCTGGCCGAGATGCAACGCACCGTCCCCGCGAAGGACGCGGACGGCAACGTCCTGATGAACTACGGCCTCGGGCTCTACTCCATCCACCTGCCGTGCGGGACGTTCTGGGGCCACGACGGCGCCGTCTTCGGGGCCGGAACCCAGTCGCTGTCGTCGGCGGGCGGGGCCCGCCAGATCACCTTCGCGCTCAACCTCACGAAGTACCAGAAGCTCGACTCCAACGGCGTTCCCGTCCCGCACCCGATCGACAGCGCGCTCGGCGCGCACGTGGTGGAGGCGCTGTGCGGGAGCGGGCGCGAGATCCAGCCCAGCGGGCCGGAGCGGCCCGTCCGGCCGCTGCCCTTGCAGCCCCTCCGCACGACGGGCTGAGCCGGGCACGGGGGTCGCCGAACTGTCGGTGGCGGGCTCTAGCGTCCGGGGCATGTCGAGCGCAACGCAGTTACCGGTCCTGGACGGTGCCCGCGCGTGGGAGACGGTCGCCGCCCTCATCGACGCGCGTGAACCGAGGACGGTCGCCGGCGCCGTCCGCGATCTCGACGCCGCGGGGCGCCGCGCGGTCGCCAAGGCGCTGCCCGGCCACGTCAAGGAGGTGCGGGCGCGGCGCGAGCCCTGGGAGGGCATCGACGACTACGCCCCCGCCTTCCGCGCCGCGGGCGCGGGCACGCTGACCGGCGCGTCCGCGGTCGCGACCTGGCTCAACCGGCGCGAGTTCAACACCCGCTGGTTCGGCGACCACGACGACACCCGCCTGCTCCTCGGCCTCTGGGCCGACCGCGACGACGCGTGGCTCGCCGACCTCGCGCGGCGCCTCACGCTCCGGCTGCGCGGCCCGCGGCACATCGGGCTCGACCTCGTGCTGGCGCTGCTGGCCGAGACGGGCATCGAGCCGCCCGCCCACGACCCGCTGGTCGTGGGCTGGGTGTCGTCCGCGCCGCCCCGCCCGAAGGATCCGCTGCTGCCGTTCCTGCTGCCGCGCGTCTTCGAGGCGGAAGGCGTCGGCCGGCGGCTGCGCGACAACCCGTCCTGGCCGCGGACCCTCGCCACGCTCGCCGACCGGGGCGTCGTCGACCGGCGGGCGCTCCTGGACGGCTGCGTCCGCCGTTTCCTGCGCGGCGGGACGGCCACCGACCTGCGCTTCTTCGTCCGGCTGCACGGCCTGCTCCTGCCGGCCGACGCGGCCGTCAGGGAACGCGAGGTCCGCGAGCACGCGCTCGACTACGTGCGGCTGCTCCCGTCCGCGCCGGGCCCGGTCGCCGACGTCGCGCTCGACCTGCTCAGAGAGGTTCCCGGGCTCCCGTCGCGGCAGGTGGTGGAGGCCCTGGACGGGGTGCTGTTCCGCGCCGAGTCGGGGCTGGTGAAGTCGGGGCTGTCGTGGCTGGAGCAGACCGTCCAGCGGCGGCCCGGTCTCGCCGGCGGCTGCGCCTCCGCCCTCGCCCAGGCGTTCGCGCACGAGTCGTACAGCGTGCGGCAGCGCGCCGTCCGCGTCGCGCTCAAGTTCCCGGCGGCGGCCGAGGCGACGCCGATCGCCGACGCCGTGCCCCTGCTCCCGCACGACCTGGGCACCGAGATCGCCGCCCGTTTCGGCGGCGAGGTCGCCCGGCCCGAGCCGCACGACGCGCCGCCGCCTCCGCTCACCGCACCCTTACCGCCGGTCCCCGGGCCGCTTCCGCCGCCGATCACGACGGCCGCCGAGCTGGCCGAGACCTTCTACGACATCGACGCCGACTGGGCCCGAGCCGAACGGGTGATGGACGCGTTCGTCCGGCTCGCTCATGACGACCCGGAGGCCCTCCGCGCCGCGCTCACGCGCGTGCTCGGCCCGGGCTTCCCGCCAGGCCCAGGCCCGGCCCCGCTTTGGTCACTGCCCCACGAATGGCTCGCGGCGGCCGGACGCCTGCTGACCGCCACGGCGCCGCCTCCCCCGAACTGGCGTGCGCGGCTCCCGACGTCCCGGCACGTCTGCGTCCCGCGGCTGCTCCTGCTGCACCGGTGCGCGGAGATCGTCGCCGCCGTCGAGACGGGTTCGCCGCCGCCGCTCCTCCTCTCCACTCCGACGGAGCCGACCGGGCACCTCGACCCGCTCGCGCTCGTGGAACGCCTGGAGCTGCTCGACGCCGCGGGCGCCGACCCGGGGCCCGCCGACGTCCAGCAGGCCCTGCTGCGGCTGCCCCGCGACATCGTCCCCGAGGCGGTCCGGCGCGCGGCCGCACTGACCTCGCCGGCCGGGGGGACCGCCGCGACCTGGCTGGCCGGGGGCGGGCTGCCCGTCCCCGAGGTCTCGCTGCGGTCGTTCGCCGAGCACGGCCCGCCGGTCGCCGTGATCAGCGCGCCGCCGACCGGGCTCCCGCTGGTCGACCAGCTGTTCACGACCCCGCCCATGCTCGCCTCCGACGGCGACCTCCTTCAGCGGGCCTGGTCGCGGCTGCTGCCCTCCCATCCGGAGGTCGTCGCCGCGCACGTCCTGCCGGGTCTGCGGGGCCGCAGGTACTCGGCGAGCCCGGGGATGCCGGTGGGGGAGTTCATCGAGATCACCCGCGCGGACGGGCCGTTCGCCGAGGCCGTGGGGTATTTCCTGGCGCGGCAGCTCGTCCTGCGCGGGCACGGCGAGGCCGACCGGGCGCTGCTGACCATGGCCGCCCGCGGCGACCTGCCCGCCGCCGAGTTCGGACGCCACATCGGACGCCTCGCGCGCGACGGCACCGTCCAGCCGGTCAGGATCATCGAGGCCCTCGAACGCGCCGCGGACGCCGGCGCCTACGCCCGGATCTGGGACGTCATCGCCGCCGCGCTGCCCGTCCTGTGCCCGGAGCCGGGGGAGCGCCCCGTGCACGGCCTGAAGCGGCTGATCGCGCTCGGCCTCCGGACCGCGCGCTGGTCGGGGGCGCGCGGCGCCGTCCCCGGGATCGAGGAGCTCGCGGCCCGGAAGGGCTCGTCCGACCTCGTCCGCGAGGCCCGCGCCCTCGCCGCCTACCTGAAGCCCTCGCCGCCCACCTGAAGGCGTGGGGTCAGACCAGGTCGGACGGGTCGGTGTTGGCCCCGCAGAGGACGACCATCACCCGCTCGTCCGGCGCCGGACGGTAGGCGCCCGAGCGGAGCGCGGCCACCGCGGACGCCGTGCCGTGCTCGACGGCCAGGCGGTACTCGTCCCAGACGAACCGCCGCGCCTCGATGATCGCCTCCTCGGTGACGAGGACGGGCCGCACCCCGGTCCGGGACGCGACGGAGAACGCGATCTCGCCGAGCCGGGTGGCGCCGAGCGAGTCGGCCGCGACGCCGGAGACGTCCACGTCGACCGGGTGCCCCGCGTGCACGGCCCGTTCGAGGGTCGGGATGCGCTCGGGCTCGACGCCGACCACGCGGGCGCGGCCGTCGAGGGCGGCGGCGACGCCCGCCATCAGCCCGCCGCCGCCGACCGCCAGCAGGACCGTGTCGATCTCCCCGCCGGTCTGCGCCAGGATCTCCGCGCCGAGCGTGCCCTGCCCGGCGCAGACCTCGGGGAGGTCGTAGGCGTGGCAGAACAGCGCGCCGGTGTCGGCCGCGCGCTTGACGGCCGCGTCCTGCGCCTCGGCGTACCGGGTGCCGACCTGGACGACCGCGGCGCCGAGCGCGCGCAGCCGGGCGACCTTCACCGGCGGCGCCGTCTCCGGCACGTACACCTCGGCCGGGACGCCCACTCGCGATGCCGCGTACGCGAACGCGAGGCCCGCGTTGCCTCCGGAGGCCGCGACGACCCCGGCGTCCGGCAGGCGCCCCTCGTCCCGCGCGGCGAGGATGTGGTTGAACGCGCCGCGCGCCTTGAACGACCCGGTGTGCTGGGTCAGCTCCAGCTTCAGCCAGATGCGCGCGGCGGGCGCGAGCGGCGCCAGGTCCACCGCGAGCACGGGCGTGCGGCGGACATGGCCGTCCACCCGGGCACTGGCGGCCTGGACGTCTGAGCGATCTATCACCGGGATTCCTCTCCGAGCCTCGGCCTTCCCCTAAGTAGCGAACGCCGTTTGGCGCATGTTCCCAGGGATTACTCAGAGCCGTCGCGCAGCGTGGCGGCGCGGTCCAGGAGGATCTTGCGCTCGGGCGCGTTGCGGGTCATGGCCGCGGCGTGCTCGAACTGCGTCCGGGCCTCGGCGGTGCGCCCGAGCCGGGCGAGCAGGTCGCCGCGGACGCTCGGCAGCAGGTGGTACCCGCGCAGGGACGGCTCGTCGACCAGCGCGTCCGCGATCTCCAGGCCCTTCTCCGGCCCGTGCGCCATGCCGACCGCCACCGCGCGGTTCAGCTCCACGACGGGGGACGGGGCGACGCTCGCGAGGATCTCGTACAGCGACGCGATCTGCATCCAGTCGGTGTCCTCGGCGGCGGGGGCCTGCGCGTGGGACGCGGCGATGGCGGCCTGCAAGACGTACGGCCCAGGCGGCTCGCCGATGGCCTTCGCGCGGAGCAGCGCGGCGAAACCGCGGTGGATGAGGAGGCGGTCCCAGCGGCCGCGGTCCTGGTCGGCGAGCGGGACGGGCTCGCCGGACGGCCCGGTCCGCGCCCTCGTCCGGGACGCCTGGATCTCCATCAGCGCGACGAGCCCGTGCACCTCGGGCTCGCCGGGCGCCAGCTCGGCGAGGATCCGGCCGAGGCGCAGCGCCTCCTGGCACAGGTCGGCCCGCACCCAGTCGTCGCCCGCCGTGGCCGTGTAGCCCTCGTTGAAGATCAGGTAGATGACCTCCAGGACGGACGACAGCCGGACGGCCCGGTCCGGCCCCTCGGGGACCTCGAACGGGACGCCCGCGTCCGACAGCGTCCGCTTCGCCCGGACGATCCGCTGCGCGACCGTCGGCTCGGACGTGAGGAACGCCCGCGCGATCTCCTCGGTGGTCAGGCCGCCGAGCATGCGCAGCGTCAGCGCGACCCTGGCCTGCGTGGACAGGACGGGATGGCAGGCGGTGAAGACGAGGCGGAGCACGTCGTCCTCGATGTGCTCGTCGTCGGGGACGTCGAATTCCGGCGGCGCCTGCGTCTCCAGGTCGCGGCCGATCTCCTCCAGCTTGTGCTCGAGCCGCTGCAGGCGGCGGAGCCGGTCGATGGCGCGGCGCTTCCCCACGGCCATGAGCCAGGCGCCCGGGTTGTCCGGGACGCCTGACTCGGGCCACTGTTCGAGCGCGGCGACCAGCGCGTCCTGCGCGAGTTCCTCGGCGAGCCCGATGTCGTGCACCATCCGGGCGAGGCCGGCGATGATGCGGGCGGCCTCCAGCCGCCACACCGCGTCGACGCTCGCGCGCACCCCGGACCTGTCCGGACCGGGCCCGTTCGAAGCCGTCACGCTGCCGATGAGAGCACCAGCACCGGCCGCCGCGCAAGTTCAGCGGCTGCTCAAGGGCTGCTCAGGGCTGCTCAGCGGCTGCCCGGGGCAGCTCGCCGGGGACACCGCCCGCGGTCACTCGCCCGGGAAGGGGTCGTCGCCGGGGCCGAAGACCTGCTTGATGACGCCCTCGCCGTCTCCGACGATCTTGTAGAACCGCCGGGACAGCTCGATCGCCTCCTCGCGGGTGCGCACCTCGACCAGCGCGAACCCGACGACGGACTCCTTGGCCTCGGCGAACGGGCCGTCGGTGACGGTGATCTTGCCGCCGGAGGAGGTGATCCGGACGCCGTGCGGCTCCAGCCCGCCCGTGGCCAGCAGCACCCCGGCCTTGGACGTCTCCTCGATGAACTTGCCCATCTCGACCAGCATCGCCTCGTCCGGCGGGGTGTCGCCCGAGTTGTCGTCCGTGGTCATCAGCAAGAACCGCATCGCAGTCTCCTCTGTCTCGTAGTGGCCGGTCCCTCCCGGCCCTCACTGACGCGTCGAAGAAGGGGCGGCCGGATCGACATCGCGGCCGGACTTCTTTCAAGATTTTCTTGGAGCCGTATCGTGCCAGGTCACAGGGACTGCGCGCCCGATGGTCGGGCGTATCCACCGAGATTGCGATGAAACCGGACAATCTGGATAGCTGGGCAAGTCAGTGATTTACGAGTAGCTTCTGCGAAGAGAAAGGTTCTTGCGCGCCCTGAGGAGGCATCCCGTGGGAGTCCCCGCACCACGGACCGATGTGCCGTCAGAGTCCTGGACCCGCGGCTGCCCGGTGCCGCGGTCCGTACGCGTCCGGAACGGGACGCGATGAGCGCGAGCGAGCACCCGGACGACGTCGCGGAAACGCGGCCGGGACGGATCGTCCCCACGAACGGGTACACCTACGGGCGGACGCACGCGCACGGGCACCTGCAGCGGACGGCGGGCCCGACCGTGCCGCGCCTGCTGGTCGGGGCGCAGCTGCGCCGGTTCCGCGAGGCGGCGCGGATCTCCACCGAGGACGCCGCCTACGAGATCCGCGGCTCGCACTCCAAGATCAGCCGGATGGAGCTGGGCCGCGTCGGGCTCAAGGAGCGCGACGTCGCCGACCTGCTCACCCTCTACGGCGTGACCGACCCCGACCGCCGCGACTCGCTGCTGGAGCTCGTCGAGCTCGCCGCCCGGCCGAGCTGGTGGCAGGAGTACGGCGACCTCGTGCCCGGCTGGTACGAGCCCTACCTCGGGCTGGAGCAGGGCGCCGTGGTCGCCCGCGTGTACGAGGTCCAGGACGTCCCCGAGCTGCTGCAGACCCCCGGCTACGCCCGCGCGCTCATCACGGCCCGGCATCCGGAGGCGCCCGCGGACGAGATCGAGCGGCGGGTCGAGCTGCGGATGCGCCGCCGGCGCCGCGTGTTCGAGCGGCCGGGACCGCTGAAGCTGTGGGCCGTGGTCGACGAGGCGGCGCTGCGCCGCGTGGTCGGGGGCCCCGAGACGATGCGCGCGCAGCTCCTGTTCCTGATCGACATCTCGTGGCTGCCGAACGTCTCGCTGCAGGTCCTGCCGTTCTCGTCCGGCGGGCACGCGGCCGAGTGCGGCCCGGTGACGCTGCTGCGGTTCGCCGAGCCGGAGCTGCCCGACGTCGTCTATCTGGAGCAGCTCGCCGGCGCCCTCTATCCCGACAGGCCCGCCGACATCACCCGGTACAGGGACGTCCTCAACCGGCTCGGCCTGCAGGCGGAGCCGCCCGTCCGGACGCCCGGCATCCTGGAGTCCATGCTCGACCAGCTCCCCTGAGAACGTACTCAGGGGCCAGCGAACGGCTTCCCCCGGAGGGCGGGCGGTGAGGAGCCGGGCGGCGCTCGGCAGGCAGGCGCCGCCCGGCGCGCCCGCCGCTACTTCGCGGCGGGCGTGTAGGTCGCGACGATGACGCCGGTCTTGAAGGACCGGGTGCCGGCCAGCTCGAACGTCGCCGAGAAGTCGGCGCGGGTGAGCAGCTCCGCCGGGTCGCCGGTGCCGACGATGACGGGGTGGATCCACAGGCGCAGCTCGTCCAGCAGGCCGTTGTCGACGAGCGTCCGCGTCACCGCGCCGAAGCCGTACTGCAGGATGTCCTGGCCGTCCTGCTCCTTCAGCTTGGTGATCTCCGCGACGGCGTCCGCCCGCCGGATCACCCGGGTGTCGCCCCAGCCGGGCTTGTTCAGCGAGTCGGACACGACGTGGTGGGGCAGGTTGTTCATCCGGACGCCGAAGTCGCCGGTCGCCTCCTCCATCGCCGGCCACGCCTGCGAGAAGCCGTCGAACGTCGCGCGTCCCATCAGGATCGCGTCGCAGGAGAACAGCAGGTCGCGGGCGTAGGCGGCGGCCTCGTCCTGGAAGTAGGCCGAGGTCCAGTTCTGCGGGTTCTCGATCACGCCGTCCAGCGAGATGTAGGTCGAGTTAATGATCTTGCGCATGATGTCCTCCGTGGTCGATCGTTCGCCTTCCGGTGTGCTGGAACCACACTGGCCCAGGCCGTTTACCGGATTCTTACGGTCCTTTTCCGTGGACGGGCGCGGATAGGGTCAGAGCGTGCGCTTCGGGCTGCTCGGACCGCTCGCCGTCTGGACCGACGACGGCGGGCTCGTTCCGGTGCCCGGGCTGAAGGTCCGGGCCCTGCTCGCGGACCTGCTGGTCAACGAGGGCCGTCCGGTGCCCGCCGACCGGCTGATCGACGATCTGTGGGGCGACGCGCTGCCCGGGAACCCCATGGGGTCGCTGTCGGCGAAGGTGTCGCAGCTGCGGCGGGTGCTGGAGGACGCGGAGCCCGGCGCGCGGGCGCTGGTGGAGTCGCGTCCCGCCGGGTACCTGCTGGGCGCGGGCGCCGAGCGGGTCGACGCGCTGCGGTTCCAGGACCTCGTCGACCGGGCACGGCAGGCGGGCGAGCCGAAGGAGCGGGCGGCGCTGCTGGCCGAGGCGCTCGGCCTCTGGCGCGGCCCGGCGTTCGCCGACTTCGCGGACGAGCCGTTCACCCGGGCGGCGTCCGCGCGGCTTGAGGAGCTGCGGCTGACCGCGCTGGAGGAGCACGCCGAGGCGCGGCTGCTGCTGGGCGAGCACGGGGCGCTGGCCGGGGAGCTCGGGGACGCGGTCGCCGAGCATCCGCTGCGCGAGCGGCTGCGGGCCGCGCACATGCTGGCGCTGTACCGGGCGGGACGGCAGAGCGAGGCGCTGGACAGCTTCGAGCGCCACCGGACGCTGGTCGCCGACGAGCTGGGCCTCGACCCCGGCGCCGAGCTGGCCGACCTGCAGCGCGCGATCCTGCGGCAGGACCCCGGGCTGAACGCGCCCCTGCCGCCCGAGCCCGGCCCGCGGTCGAACCTTCCCGTCCCGGCGACCGAGCTGATCGGGCGCGAGGACGCCGCCAGGGAGATCCGCGCCAGGATCGGCACCGACCGGCTGGTCACGCTGACCGGGCCCGGCGGGGTCGGCAAGACGCGGCTGGCGGTGGAGGCCGCGTCCGGGCTGGTGGAGGCGTTCGGCGACGGCGTCTGGATGGCGGAGCTGGCCGGGTTCGAGCGCTCGACGGTGCCCGACCTGGCCGAGGTCGTCACGGCGAGCCTCGACATCCGGGACGCGCCGGGCGCGCCGGAGGCCGCGCTCGACCGGCTCGCGGCGGCGCTCGGCGCCCGGCGGCTGCTGCTCGTCCTGGACAACTGCGAGCACGTGGTCGAGCAGGCCGCCGAGCTGGCGGAGCGGCTGCTGCGCAGGGTCCCCGGGGTGCGGATCCTCGCGACGAGCCGGGAGCCGCTCGGGCTGGCGGGCGAGGTGGTGTGGGCCGTCCCGCCGCTGGAGGTCCCCGGCGACGGCGACGACCCGGCGGCGGCGAGCGCGGCGAGCGCGGTGCGGCTGTTCGCGGCGCGGGCGGAGGCGGCGTCGCGGGGGTTCCGGCTCGACGAGGCGACCGCCGGGCCGGTCGGGGAGCTGTGCCGCCGCCTGGACGGGATCCCGCTCGCGCTGGAGCTGGCCGCGACCAAGGTGCGGACGCTCGGCGTCGAGGGCCTCGTCGCCCGGCTGGACGACCGGTTCCGGCTGCTGTCGTCCGGGCATCGCGGCGCCCCGGCCCGGCAGCGGACGCTCACCGCGGTGATCGACTGGAGCTGGGAGCTGCTGGCCGCGCCGGAGCGGGCCGTCCTGCGGCGGCTGTCCGTGCACGCCGACGGCTGCGCGCTGGAGTCGGCCGAGGCGGTGTGCAAGGGCGGGGACGCCCCCGGGGACGTCCCCGAGGCGGAGGTCCTGGACGTGCTGGTCCGGCTGGTCGACCGCTCGCTGGTCGTGATGACGGAACGTCCGGGCGAGCCGCCCCGGTACCGGCTGCTGGAGTCGGTCGCCGCCTATGCCGCCGAGCGGCTCGCGGAGGCCGGGGAGGACGGGCACGTCCGGCGGGCGCACCGGCTCCACTACGCCGGCCTGGCCGAGCGCGCCGAGCGGCACCTCTACGGGCACGACCAGGCGCGCTGGCTGCGGACGCTCGACACCGAGGCCGCCAACGTCCGGACCGCGCTGGACGAGGCCATCGCCGCCGATGCGGCCGAGGACGCGTTGCGGCTGGTCAACGCGCTGGCCTGGTACTGGTTCCTGCGCGGCAGGCTGACCGAGGCGCTGCGTTCGCTGGACGCCGCGCTCGCCCTGGAGGGCGGCCCGTCCGGGATGCGGGCGAGGGCCCTGACGTGGCGGGCGGGGCTGGCGGTCCTGAAGGGCGCCGGGGCCGATGGGGCCGCGCGCCGCGAGGAGGCGCTGCGGCTCGTGGACGCGTCCGGCGATCAGGGCATGCGGGCCTGGGCGCGCTGGTTCCTGACGTTCGCCCATTTCGACGTGGAGGACACCGCCGCCGGCGCGGTGATGCTGGCCGAGGCGCTGGCCGGGTTCCGCGCGTGCGGCGACCGGTGGGGCGAGGCGGCGGCGCTGGTCCTGCGGGCCAAGCAGGCGCACGCGCACGGCGACCCGGTCGCGCTGCGCCGCGACGCCGAGCGCGCGGCCGTGCTCTTCGGCGAGCTCGGCGACCGGTGGGGGCAGCTCCAGGCCGTCGAGTGGCTCGGCGGGCTGGCGGAGCTGACCGGCGAGTACGACCGGGCCGAACGGCTCCAGCTCGACGGGCAGCGGATGGCCGAGGAGCTGCACATGTGGCCGGACGCCGCCGTCCGGATGGCCTGGCGCGGCTGGATCGCGCACCTGCGCGGCGACCCGTCCGCCGCGCGGCGGCTGTTCGGCCGGGCGCTGCGCGTGGCCGTGGAGCAGGGCCACGCGGGGGCGGTCACGTTCGCCGAGCTCGGCCTGGGCCTGACGGCGTGCGCCGAAGGACGGCTGACCGACGCGGAGGACCGCCTCGAACCCCTGCTCCGGGCCGCCTCGCCGGAGGAGTTCCCGCCGCTGTACCTGCCGCTGATGCAGAGCGCGCTCGGTGAGGTGGCCGAGGCCCGCGGCGACGCGGCCGCCGCGCTCACCTACCAGCGCGACGCCCTGACCGTCGCGCTCCGGCTGGAGGCGCCGAGGGACACGGCCGCGGCCCTGGAGGGGCTGGCCTCCGCGCTCGCACGGCCCGGACGCCACCGGCAGGCGGCCGAGGCGCTCGGCAAGGCGGCGTCCATCCGGGAGTCCACCGGCGTCCGGGCCGGACGGGCCGAGCAGGCCGTCGTCGACCGCGCCGGGGGACACGCCCGGAGCGCCCTGGGCGACGACGCGTTCGCGGAGGCGTTCACGGCAGGGGCGGCGCTGGAGCCGTCGGAGATCTTGCGGCGCGCCGAGGCCGTCCCGCCGGAGGGCGCCTCGACCTGGGCCCGCAATAGGTAGTTTGTCCGTATTTCAAGAGGGTTGCGAATCGACACAGGATCATCACGGACCCTTGTATCGCCCCCAGAACATGAATGATCATGACCGTTCGTGAGGCGACGGGGGATGGTTCTCAGGCGCATGGCCGGGGACAGAACGCTGATCCTGGCCGCGTGCGTGACCGCGTTGTTCGCCACCACCGTCCTCGCCGCGCTGGTCGGCTACACCGGGTCGGTGACCCGTGAGGGGCTGCGCCGGACCCTGGCCGACGCGACGTTCGAGTCGGTCGGGACGACCGTCGGCACGAACGTCCCCGCCAACGGGCTCGACAAGGTGCGGGGGCAGGTCGGCCGGGCGCTCGCGAAGATGTACGGGGACGTCCCGCTCACGATCTCGGTGGGCGTGCGCAGCGACTCCTACACCCTTCCCGGGCAGGAGAAGAGCGACCATCCCGAGCTGACGGCGTTCGGCACCTACACCGGGATCGAGAGGCACGCGCGGCTGACGCGCGGACGCTGGCCCGCCGCCGACCCGACCGTGGCGCGCGACGGCGAGGTGCAGGCGGCCCTGCCCGGCGCCGCCGCCCGCGCGATGCGCACCGGCGTGGACGACGTCCTCACCCTCCACGGACGGGTCGACAAGAGGTCCGTCGTGAAGGTCCGCGTCGTCGGGCTGTTCGACGTCCCGGACCCGGAAAGCTACTTCTGGCAGGGCGACCGGCTCGTCACGACCGGCGTCGAGAAGCTCGACTACACGACGTACGGGCCGTTCGTGGTGCCCCCCGGCGTGTTCGCGGCCCGCTTCACCGGGACCGGCGCCGACGCCCGGTTCACGGTCATGCCCGACCTGCGCGGCGTGGAGTCCGGTGAGCTCGGCCCCTCGGCGACCGCGTCGCGAACGCGGAGGAGACGTTCCGGGAGGCGGGCGGCGGCGCGCAGTTCTCCGTCGTGACCAAGCTCCCCGAGCTGACCGCGCAGCTCGACGACGCCGTCCTGGTAGCACGGTCCACCATGCTGATCCCGGTGATCCAGCTCGTCCTGCTGGCCGGGGTCGCGTGGCTGCTCGTCTCGCGGCTGCTCGTCTCGCGGCTGCTCGCCGACCACCGGCGCGGCGAGGTCGCGCTGCTGCGGACCCGGGGCATGGGGATGCGGCAGCTCGCGCGGCTCGGCCTCGCCGAGGGCCTGCTGATCGTGCTGCCCGCCGCGGTGCTGGGCCCGCTGCTGGCGCGGCCCCTGCTGCGGCTCGCCGCGCACGCCCCGACGGTGCGCGACTCCGGGCTGCGGCTGGACGCCGGGCCGCTGGCCCCGCTCTGGATCGTGTCGGTGGTGACCGCGCTGACCTGCGCGGTCGTCCTGACGATCCCGACATTGCGCGGCGCGAACCGCACGTTCGTCGAGGCGCAGGCCGGGATCGGCCGGACCGGGCGGCTGCGCGGCTCAGGCGCAGACCTGGCCCTGCTGGTCGTCGCCGGGCTCGCGATCTGGCAGCTCACCCGGTACGGGGCGGACGGCACTGGCGGCGGGAACGGCACGTCCGGGATCGACCCGTTCATCGTGTCCGGCCCGGCCCTCGCGCTGCTCGCCGGCGGGGTGCTGCTGCTCCGGGTGGTGCCGGTGACGTCCCGGGTCGCCGAACGGGCCGCGACGAAGCGGCGCGGGCTCGTCACCGCGCTCGGCACCCGGCAGGTCGGCCGGCGGCGGCTCCGGTACGCGGGGCCCGTGCTGCTGCTCGTCATGGCGATGGCGGTCGGGGTGCTGTCGGTGACGACGATGGCGACCTGGCGCCGGTCCCAGACGGACCAGGCCGACTTCCAGGCCGCGGCCGACCTGCGCGTCACCCGCGCGAGCGCGAGCGGCGCCGGTGCCCCGTCGGTGCTCGGGCAGGGCGGGCGGGTCGCGGCGCTGCCCGGCGTGACCGCGGCGACGGCCGTGCTGCGCACCGACGCCGACCTCGGCAACGCCCCCGCGACACTGCTCGCCGCCGACGCCGGAGCGCTCGGCCGGATCCTGCGCGTCCAGCCGGGGCTGCGGGACGATCTCCGGCTGGCCGAGCTGGCCAAGGCGCGTCCGGCCGCGCCGGCGCTGACCGTCCCGGGCAAGCCGGGACGGCTGCTGTTCGACCTGCGGCTCAGCCGCGCCGGGCCGGTGCCCGAGACCCAGCGGAACTACCGGCCGCCCGCCGGCTACCCCTACCAGGTGGCCGTGACGGTCGCGGACGCGCGCGGCCTGGTCCGGCAGGTGACGCTGCCCGGCCTCGTCGCCGACGGCCGCGAGCACACCCTCGCGCTGAACGTCGCCGACCTGGCGGGCCCGGGGGGTGTCCCGTCCTATCCGCTGTCGGTCCGGGGCGTCCACTACTCCTACGACAACAACACCTTCTCCGGGCCGCTCGACCTGGAACTGCTGCACGTGCGGGGCGACGGCACCAGGGAGGCGGCGCCGCCCGCCGGGGCCCGCTGGGACGTGTTCGTCCAGCCGCAGGAGGCGAGGCCGCGAGCGACCGTGAAGGCGGCGAAGGGCGCGCTGGCGAAGATCGCCATCCCGGCGCCTCCGTCCTGGGCCGGTGACGTGACCTTCTTCGACGTCATCGGGGGCGTCCACGCCATGCTCACCGCGGGGAAGCCGCCGTCCCGGGGCACGGCCGCCGGGACGAACACCGACCTCCAGCCGCTCGTCCCGGGCGTGATCACCGAGGAGACGGCGCGCCGCGCCGACGTCGGGGTCGGCGGCAAGGTCACGGTCAGCACCGTCGACGGGCAGCAGCCGGTGCAGGTGGTGGGAATCGCGCCCGCGCTGCCGAGCGTCCCGCCGGGCGAGCCCGGCGTCCTCGTCGACCTGCCGACGCTGACCGGGACCCGGCTCACCGCGAACGGGACGGAGCCGACGAGCATCGCGCCCGGGGAATGGTGGGCGTCCGCGCGGGGCGGCTCCACCGGCCCGGCCGCGAAGGCGCTGGCCGATCGCCCCGCCTGGGGCGAGGTCGCCGCGAACCGCGCCGAACTGCGCTCCCGCCTCCGCGACGCCCCGCTCGGCGCGGCGCTCCAGGGCGCGCTGGTGCTCGGCTTCGGCGCGGCGCTGGCGTTCGCCGTCATCGCGTTCGTGGTGAACGCGGCGGTGACGGCGGGGGAGCGGGCCCGCGAGTTCGCCGTGCTGCGGGCGCTCGGCGTCCCGCCCCGGCAGGTCACCGGGGTCCTCGCGATCGAGCAGGCGTACCTGGTCACGATCGGCCTCCTCGGCGGGACGCTGCTCGGCCTGGTCGTGGCGCGGCTGGTCGTCCCGCATGTCGTGCTCAGCGTGCAGGCCGCCGAGCCCTACCCGCCCGCCGGCCTGGTCGTCCAGTGGCCCGTGGTGCTCGGCATGGTCGCCGGGGTCGCCGCGGTGCTGGGCCTGATACTGCCGCCGGTGATCCAGGTGCTGCGCCGCCGGAACGTCGGCGCCGGGCTGCGGGTCTGTCTCTTATA